>JAEXLC010000180.1 GCA_023445495.1 Pseudomonadota bacterium
GCCGCACGAGATCCCGGCTTTCGCCGGGATGACGGCTACTTGCTGATCGGCACGTAGTTGAGTTCCTTGAGGGCGGTCATCAACGTGCCGGCGAAGCGCGGGGGCGCGGGCTCGACACCCATCGCCCAGGCCATGATATCGACGTCCTGTTCCTCGAGCAGTTCCTCGAACAGGTCCATCTCGGCCTCGCTCCAGCCAGCGCCATGCTTGTCGAAAAAGCCGCCGATCAGCAGATCGGCTTCCTTCACGCCGCGGTGCCAGGCGCGGAAGTGCAGGCGCTTGAGACGGATTTCGCGGTCCATTCGGGTCCTCAACGGCAAATAGCCGGCAGCGCGAAACGGCGCAGTCGGCGAGGGGAATATAGGTGTGCAGATAGGTCGGCGAGCCCCGAAACGCCAGTCCACAACTTAATCGCGCCATTATCGCGCGATCCGCACCCGCTTGGCCGGCGACCTTCCTATGATGGGGGATACATTGGGTAGGGGTAGTTCCATTATGCGTTTCGTGATGCTGAAGTCGATCAATGGCGATCCGATCCTCGTGAACATCGCCGAGGTTCGTACCGTGGCGACGATCAACATGGCGGGCGACGATGTGGGCGTGCTCTCGTTCGACGGCGCGCATGAAGTGGTGGTCGGCTCGACCGTCAACGAAGTCCATGCCGCGATCGAAGCGGCCGGCCAGGCGATCGCGCCGGCACGCAACGCGGCCTGAGGGTTCAAGCAGGACGCTTCTAACTCCCCTCCCTTGCAGGGAGGGGAATATGCGGGGCGGGGAATATGACGCCCCCCTAGCGGCGCAGCATTCCAGCGATTAGGTCGGGGCCAATGCGGCCCGACATTCTCAATCCGCTTTTCGCCGAAGTCACGGCACTCAAGGGCATTGGCGCCGCGCTCGCCAAGCCGCTGGAGCGGCTTGGGCTGGCGCGCGTGGTCGATGTCGCCTTCCATCTGCCGACCGGTTTCATCGATCGGCTCCCGCGCGACGAGCTGATGGCCGCCGACGTCGGCCGGATCATCGCGATCGAGCTTACCGCGAGCAGTTATCGCTTCGGCAGCAGCCCGCGTTCGCCCGCCCGGGTGCAGGCGGTGGACACGCATGGCAATTTCGTCAGCCTCGTCTTTTTCGGCGGCAATTCGGGCTGGGCGAAGAAGCTGCTTCCGCTCAACGAGAAGCGCTGGGTCTCGGGCCGGCTCGACCAATATGGTCAGGAACTGCAGATCGTGCATCCCGAAGTCGTCGTGCCCGAAGAGGCAGAGGGCGGCGGGCGCGAGGCAGTCTATCCCTGTTCAGAGGGCATTACTTCGAAGCGGATCGCGGCGATGGCGGCGCAGGCGATCGAGCGCGCGCCCGACCTGCCCGAGTGGATCGAGCCGAGCCTGAAGGAGCGGCACCAATGGCCGGGCTGGAAGGAAGCGCTGGCGCGCATCCATGCCGATCCTGCCGATGCCAAGGCGCGTGAACGGCTGGCCTATGACGAAGTCTTCGCCAACCAACTCGCATTGATGCTGGTGCGCGGCGAGGCGCGGGCCAAGCGCGGACGCTCGCTGCAGGGCGACGGGCGGCTGCGCGACAAGCTCCAGCTTCCTTACATGCCAACCGGCGCCCAATCGCGGACGATCCGCGAGATCGAAGGCGACATGGCGCAGAGCCAGCCGATGCTCCGCCTGCTCCAGGGCGATGTTGGCGCGGGCAAGACCTTGGTGGCGACGATGGCGCTGCTGATCGCGGCCGAGGCAGGCGCGCAGGGCGCGATGCTGGCGCCGACCGAGATCCTGGCGCGGCAGCATTACGAAAATCTCTCGCGGATGCTCGCCGGGCTCGATGTGCGGATCGCTATCCTGACCGGGCGCGACAAGGGCAAGGCGCGCGAGGCGACGCTGATGGGGCTGGCGGCCGGCGAGATCGACATATTGGTCGGCACGCATGCGATCTTCCAGGCGGGCGTGACCTATCGCGACCTGGGGCTGGTGGTGGTGGACGAGCAGCACCGTTTCGGCGTGGCTGAGCGGCTGATGCTGCAGGCCAAGGCGCAGGTGCCGCCGCACCTGCTGGTGATGACCGCCACCCCGATCCCGCGCACGCTCCAGCTCGCCTCACACGGCGAGATGGATGTCAGCCGGCTCGACGAGATGCCGCCGGGGCGCCAGCCGATCCAGACCACGGTGATTTCCGAGGACAAGCTCGACGCGGTGGTGGCCGGTCTGGGCCGGCATCTGGAGGCGGGCAAGCAGGCCTATTGGGTGTGTCCGCTGGTCGAGGAGAGCGAGAAGACCGATTTGGCTGCGGCCGAGCATCGCGCCGCGACGCTGACCGCGAAGTTCGGCGCCAAGGTGGGCTTGGTCCATGGCCGGATGAAGGGGCCGGAGAAGGACGCGGTGATGGCGCGCTTCGCCAGTGGCGAGCTGGGCGTGCTGGTGGCGACCACGGTGATCGAGGTCGGCGTGGACGTGCCCAATGCGACTTTGATCGTGATCGAGGCGGCGGACCGGTTCGGGCTGGCCCAACTTCACCAGCTGCGCGGGCGCGTCGGGCGGGGCGGGGGGCAGTCGCACTGCATCCTGCTGCGCGGCGACAAGCTCAGCGAGACGTCGCGGGCGCGGCTGGCGCTGATGCGCGACACGACCGACGGCTTCCTGATCGCCGAGCGTGACCTGGAGCTGCGCGGGGCGGGCGAGATACTCGGCACGCGGCAATCGGGCGAGCAGACCTTCCGGCTGGCGACGCCCGAGAGCCTGGCGACGCTGATCGCGGCGGCCAATGGCGATGCGCGGCTGCTGGAGGACCAGGACCGGTCGCTGCAGTCTGCGCGCGGGCAGGCGGCGCGGGTGGCGCTGTACCTGTTCGAGCGCGATGCGGCGGTGAGTTTGTTGCGGGCGGGGTAGCTGCCAATCGCCTGCGATCCCGGCTTTCGCCGGATGACGACTATTCTCTTACTTCGCCTTCACCATCACCGAGATCAGCTCGTAATAGCTGGCGAGGTCGATCGCGCGCTCGAACTGGCAGCCGATGCGGCCGCCCAGCGCCCATCGGACTTCCGCCACCACCGTGCCGGCATGCGGCAGAACCACGCGGATGCGGTCGCCGGTCTGGAACTCGTCGTCGCAGCGCGCCATCAGGCCGTGCGGCGAGATGTTGACGACGATGAAGTTCAGCTGCTTCGCGTCGGGACCGAAAGCGCGCGCGCGGTAATAGACGTCTTCGCGTCCTTCCCGCCGGGGCTCCGAATAAGCCAGGTTCGATCCAAAACTCACGCAACGCCCCATAAACGCTTGAGGTACGTATGCGGTGATACCGTTACCGCGTGAATCTCATTGCAACGAAGCTGCTTAACACCGACTTATCGGAGCATCCGGAAGGTTACGCAGGTACGAGCAGGCCGTGCTTCTTCTTGCCGAAGCTCAGCTTGACCTGGCTCGTCACGGGAATGTCATAAGCCGGGTCGCTCACTACCTGGTCGTCGACGCGGATCGCGCCCTCGGCGATCTTGCGGCGGGCCTCGCCCTTCGAGGCGCAGAGTTCCAGCGCGATCAGGGCATCGACCACGTTGATGCTGCCGCCCGCGACCGTGTAGCTCGGCAGCGAGCCGCCGGCCGAGCCTTCCTCGAACACCTTGCGGGCAGTCTCGGCGGCTTCCTCGGCGGCTTCGCGGCCGCGGCACATCGCGGTGGCTTCGTTGGCGAGGACCTTCTTGGCTTCGTTGATCCCGGCGCCTTCGAGTGCTTCGAGGCGGGCGATCTCTTCGAGCGGCAGGTCGGTGAACAGGCGCAGGAAGCGGCCGACGTCGCGGTCGTCGGTGTTGCGCCAGAACTGCCAGTACTCGAAGGCCGAGAGCTGGTCGTCGTTGAGCCAGACGGCACCCGACATGGTCTTGCCCATCTTGCCGCCGTCTGCCGTGGTGATCAGCGGGGTGGTGACGCCGTAGACCTCGGTGCCGTCAACGCGGCGGGCAAGCTCGATGCCGTTGACGATGTTGCCCCACTGGTCCGACCCGCCCATCTGCAGGCGGACATCGGCGCGGCGCGACAGCTCCAGGAAGTCATAGCCCTGGAGGATCATGTAGTTGAACTCGAGGAACGACAGCGACTGCTCGCGATCGAGTCGCAGCTTGACCGAGTCGAAGCTGAGCATGCGGTTGATCGAGAAATGCCGGCCGATGTCGCGCAGGAAGGGGATGTATTCGAGCTTGTCGAGCCAATCGGCATTGTCGACCATCACTGCGTCGGTGGGGCCGTCGCCGAAGGTCAGGAACTTCTCGAACACGGTCTTGATCGAGTCGACATTGGCGCGGATCACCTCGTCGGTCATCAGCTTGCGCGCCTCGTCCTTGAACGAGGGATCGCCGATCTTGCCGGTGCCGCCGCCCATCAGGACGATGGGCTTGTGGCCGGCCTGCTGGAGGCGGCGCAGCAGCATGATCTGCACGAGGCTGCCGACGTGCAGCGACGGCGCCGTCGGATCGAAGCCGATATAGCCGGGGACGATCTGCTTCGTCGCAAGGGCGTCGAGCGCCTCCGGGTCGGTGACCTGGTGGATGTAACCACGTTCGGAGAGCAGGCGGAGCAGATCGGACTTGAATTCGGTCATAGTGCGGGCCGCATAGCCGAGCGGAGCGGTCCTGTCATGCCTTGGGCGTATCGCAGTCCCTGTTGCCCGCATAGGCACTGAGAATCGCAGCGAGGAGGCCGGGGAAGCGGGCGTCGACCTCGGTGCAGCGCGTGGTGTTCAGCATCTCGACGCCCTGGCGCTCCGAACGGATCAGCCCGGCGTCGCGCAGCACCTTGAAATGCTGGGAGAGCGACGACTTGGGAATGTCGCGCTCGCCGACGCGAGAGAAGGTCGAGCAACCCTGGACGCAGCCCTGGCCGGCGACCTGGGCGAAGATCGCCGCGCGCGTGGGATCGGACAGCGCGTGGAGAATCGCCTCCACCGACACATCCTTGATCGAAGGGTGAAACAGGGGCCGCATGATTTTTATCTAGGGGCTCTTGAAGCTTGGTTCAACAGTTCCGAAATCCTGAACTATGGGAATAAGGCAGCCATACCGGCGACCTGCCCATGGAGAATTTCAGTCATGTCGAAGCTCGCAGACAAGGTCGCGATCGTTACCGGGGCATCCAAGGGCATCGGCGCCGGCATCGCCAGGGCGCTGGCGGCGGAAGGTGCCGCGGTGGTGGTCAATTACGCGTCGAGCCGGGCCGGTGCCGATGCGGTGGTGCGCGACATCACCGACGCCGGCGGCAAGGCGATCGCCGTGCAGGCCGATGTCGCCAAGGCCGACCAGGCGCAGGCGCTGGTAGATGCCGCGATCAAGGAATTCGGCCGGCTCGACGTGCTGGTCAACAATTCGGGCGTCTATGAATTCGCCTCGCTCGATGCGACGACCGAGGAACTGTACCGCCGTACCTTCGACGTGAACGTGCTCGGCGTGCTGCTCACCACCCAGGCGGCGGCGAAGCATCTCGGCGAAGGCGCCAGCGTCATCAACATCTCGTCGGCGGTCACGAGCCTCTTCCCGGCCGAATCGGCGGTCTATACCGGCACCAAGGGCGCCGTGGACGCGATCACCGGCGTGCTCGCCAATGAGCTTGGCCCGCGCAAGATCCGCGTCAACGCGATCAACCCGGGGGTGGTCGAGACCGAAGGCACGCATGCGGCCGGTTTCGTCGGCTCGGAGTTCTTCGACGCGATCATCGGCCAGACCCCGCTCGGCCGCGTCGGCTATCCGGACGACATCGCGTCGATCGCCGTATTCCTGGCCTCGGACGACGCACGCTGGCTGACCGGCGAGAAGCTGACCGCCAGCGGCGGCCTGCGCTGAGCCAGGGGCGGGATGGGGCGACCCGGCCTCATCCCGCAACCCGCTTCGGCACGGATGGCCGCGTCACCATCCAGATGCCGGCACAGACCAGCAGCAGCGCCGCGAGATAGCTCCAGTGGAGCAGCGATTCGCCGAGGAAGATCGCGGACAGCGCGACGCCGAATACCGGGATCAGGAAGTTGAACGCAGCGATCAGGCCGACGGGATTGTGCTTGAGCAGCAGGCTCCACAGCGCGAAGGCGATGGAGGACAGCAGCGCGAGATAGAGCAGCAGCGAGGCGGCGGGTAGGCTGGGCGCGGCGATATGGCCGTGGCCACCCAGCCCGACCGTAGTGAGGATCGCGCCGCCGATCCCAAGCTGCCAGCCGGTCATCACCAGCGGATCCATATCGCGTGAGATCCGCTTGCCGTAGATCGAGGCGGCGGCGAGGACGAAGGCAGCAATGATGACGAAGCCTTCGCCGAGCAGGCTGAAATCGAAGTCGAGCCGGCCGTTGCCGCCCAGGTTCACCACCACCACGCCGAGGAAGCCGACCAGGCAGCCCAGCGCCTTGCGGCCGCTCAGCCGGTCATCGGCGTAGAGGAAATGGGCGATCACCACGCTGAAGAACACGCCCGTTGCGTTCATGATCGAGGATTTCACGCCCGAAGCGTTGGCGAGTCCGACATAGAAGAACACATATTGGATGCCGGTCTGGGTGAGGCCGAGCAGCCCGACCTGGCGCCACTGACCCGATGTCAGAGCGAACACGCGCTTGCCGGTCGCCGTCGCGAAGGCGAGCAGGATCGTACCCGCCAGGACGAAGCGATAGCCGGCAAAGAGCAGCTGCGCGGCAGTGTCCGTCTTGCCGATGCCGAACAGCGCATAGCCGTTCTTGATCGCGGGATAGGCACTGCCCCACAACACGCAGCAAAGCGTGGCGAGCAGGAAGACACCGGTGCGGGACTGGTAGAAAGGACTGGACACGCGCGGCCCGTAACGCATCTTCGCGCGCGTACAAACCGCCACCGGGTTCGCCATGCATCTTCGCGTTCCGCTTTACCCGCATCCTGATTTCCCGAGTGCGGTCGATCGCATCGAAGTGAAGGTAACGCGCTTCGCGCCGCAGCTGCTGGGGTTGCGCTATTTCGTCTTCGGGCCGCTGGGCGAGCTGGTGCTGCCACCCGCCGTGGAGGCGCCGGCACGACGGGACGAATTGTGGAAGTCGACCTGCTTCGAAGCTTTCGTGCGCGGGGAGGGCGAGGGGTATCTCGAGCTCAACTTCGCGCCCTCGGGCGACTGGGCGGCGTACAGCTTCACCGGCTACCGCGAGGGCATGGCCAATGCGCCGGTCGCGAATCCGCGTGGCACCTGGATGTCCGGCGGAGTGATGGCGGCGGAGGTGGAGTTGCCGCTCGAAGGCCCGTGGCAGCTAGCGATCACCGCGGTGATCGAGGAACGCGACGGGACCAAGTCCTATTGGTCCGCCGAGCATGGTCCGGGGAATCCGGACTTCCACGCCGAGGCGGGCTTTGTGGTGGCATTGCCGGCCCAGGCGCAGGCAGGGGTACTCTGACCGGGGAGCCCCGTTGCGTTCTCCCTATAGGGTAGCAAGCTAAACCGATGCGCGCGGGCGACGATCCGGCTTGCGTCATGCTCGAACTCCCCGCATCCAGCAGCGCATGAAATTCGGCATCGACCGGCTGCTCGCCGACCCTGAGCTTCGTCGTCCCCTCGAAGGCAAGCGCGTCGCGTTGCTCGCGCATCCCGCCTCGGTGACCGAGGACCTGACGCATTCGCTGGACGCGCTCGTTGCGGCCGGGCTCAACGTCTCGGCGGTGTTCGGCCCGCAGCACGGTGTGCGCGGTGACCTGCAGGACAACATGATGGAGTCGCCGGACTATACCGACCCGACCTACGGGATGCCGGTGTTCAGCCTCTATGGAGAAGTCCGCCGCCCGACCGGCCAGTCGATGGGCACGTTCGACACGATGCTGATCGACCTGCAGGATGTCGGCTGCCGCATCTACACCTTCGTCACCACGCTGCTCTATGTGCTCGAAGCCGCGGCCGAGCATGGCAAGAGCGTGTGGGTGCTCGATCGCCCCAATCCCGCCGGCCGGCCGGTAGAGGGCACGACGCTGCTGCCCGGTTGGGAGAGCTTTGTCGGCGCGGGGCCGATGCCGATGCGCCACGGCATGACGCTGGGCGAGATGGGCCATTGGTTCATCCGGCAGTTCAATCTCGACGTCGATTACCGGGTGATCGAGATGGAAGGCTGGCAGCCCGATGCGGCGCCCGGCTTCGGCTGGCCGATCGAGCGCCCCTGGATCAATCCGAGCCCCAACGCCGCCAATGTGAACATGGCGCGCGGCTATGCCGGCACGGTGATGCTGGAGGGGACGACGCTTTCCGAAGGCCGAGGCACCACGCGCCCGCTCGAGCTGTTCGGCGCGCCGGACATCGATGCGAAGAAGCTGATCGTCGCGATGTACACGCTCGCGCCGCACTGGCTGGCGGGCTGCACGCTGCGCGACTTCTGGTTCCAGCCGACCTTCCACAAGCATGTGGGGCAGCTCTGCTCGGGCGTGTTCATCCATGCCGAAGGTGCGGCTTATGACCATCAGGCATTTCGGCCGTGGCGGCTGCAGGCGCTGGGCTTCAAGGCGATCCGCAAGCTCTATGGCGACTATCCGCTGTGGCGCGACTTCCCGTACGAATATGTCTTCGACAAGCTCGCGATCGACGTGATCAACGGCGGCACCGACCTGCGCGAATGGGTGGACGATGCGGCGGCCGAGCCGGGCGACCTCGATGCGCGAACGCTGCCTGACGAATCGGCCTGGATCGAGGCGCGGCGGCCGCACCTGCTCTATTGAGCGGGTTCCGGCGGACGGGAGGGAGAGCACCGCCCGCCGGAATTCCGTCAGGCGTCTGCCAGTTCCGCCTTGGGGATCGCCGGGATCAGCCCGAGCGACAGCGTCTGGCCTTCCGCGCCACCGATATAGGCGGTGACGCCGTTGACCTCATATTGCATCGCGAAATACTTGGAGTTCCCATAATCGGGATCGCCGCCAAAGGTCTCGTTGGTGAGGGCGAGCTGGAAGTTGGTGGTGCCCTGATCGACGATCAGGCCGCCCTGGTTCAGGATCGCCTGGCAGATCGCCGTCACGTCGAAGCCGTTGTTGGACGAGCCATAGATCGCGCGCTTCACCTGGAAAGGCGTGTTCGCGGACTGCGCCACGCTCGGCTGCGGCGCGGTGTTGAAATAATAGGCCGGATAGCCGGGCGACGGGATCAGATCGACCGTCGAATTCTCGACCGCGGCCAGACCGATCGGATTGCCGCTGTTCAGGCCGGTGGCGGTGTACCAGGCCAGGAAATATTTGGTCGCGCCGGAATCGGGATCGCCGAAGCTGCCATTGTTGACGGCAACGTCGTCATTTCCCCCGGCGACCATGGCCGCCACTTGCGAGGTGACGTCTTCCCCCATGGAATTGGACGCGTAGACGGCGAGAAGGATCGAGATGGTCATCGCAAATCTCCATTTTCGAAAAACGAGGCCGTACTTTGCGCTGATGTGCGGTGAATTGCTTCATTTCGGACGCAAAATTCCCCAGCGTGGCGTTATGCGCCGCGACTCGAAAGGTTCTAATCAAGCAAATCAGTGAATAGTCTGCGACTTGTCTTGATATGGTTCAAGTGAATTTGCGTCGCAAATGGCGATTAAATTTGTACGTGACTTGATATTGTAAATTACAATGTAAGAACAATTTTGTTGTATTATAAATTGAATTTGACGCAATCTTTCGGCGTATATCCGGGCTGAACCGGGGCGCGTTGGCGCAATGGTCTCGGCATTTGCCTCGCACCGGCAATCCGCCTAACCACCGCATCATGTTGGCGGGGCTGATATTTGCGGTCGAGGAGGCGGAAGGCCGCCCGGGGACTCTGATGGCGACATTGCCGTTCGGCGGCATGACGCTGCTCGAATATCAGGCGCGGCTGCTGTTCGGGGCGGGCACCGAGCAGGTGCTGGTCGCAGTCGGCAGGATGACGCCGGCGCTGCTCGCCGCGGTCAATCGCGCCGCCAAGCGCCATCCCCGCATCGAGATCGTCCGCTCGGCCGAGGAAGCTGCCGAGAAGATCACTCCGGGCGCACAGGTACTGGTGATGGCGGACGGGCTGGTCACCACCGATCCGGTGATGGACCGGATGGCGAAGGCGGGCGGCGAGGCGCTGCTGGTCACCGACGATCCCACCTCGCCGGCGGCGATCGAGCGACTCGACATGCGTGACAGCTGGGCTGGGATCGCCCGCATCTCGCTCGAGCAGCTCACCCAGATCGCGCAGATGCCCGAGGATTATGATTTCCAGTCGGCGCTGCTCCGCGTCGCCGCGCAATCGGGCGCCGAGCATGTCGGGCTGACCGCCGGCTGGTTAAAGGGCGGCCATGCCGTCGAGCGTAGTGTCGAGGGGCTGGCCGCGCGCAATACCGGGGTGCTCGCCGCGCTGACCGAGCGCCGCACCGACTGGGCGGATCGCTGGGTGTTCACCCGGGCCGCGCGAATCGTCCTGCCCGAACTGGTCGGCCGCAACGTGCCGGGCTGGGCGGTGAGCGTTGGCGGCGGCGTGGTCTCGGCGATTTCGCTGGTCTGCACGGCGATGGGCTGGGTTGGCGCGGGCAGCGTCGTTGCCTTGCTCGGCACCGCGACTCTTGCCACGGGCGCGGCGATGGCGGTGCTGCGCGGCGAGGACAAGCGAGCGGGACTGCTCGAATGGGCGATCTTCGCGCTGTTCGCCCTGATCGCGCTGCTCAGTGGCTGGGTGGAATTCGCCGCCACCGGCAGCACCACACCTCCGGTGCTGGCGCTGGTTGCCGCAGCTGCGCAGTGGCTCGTCGAGCGGGTGCCGAGCCGGCCGAAGCGCTGGTGGTCGAGCCCCTCGGCGCATCTGCTGGTTTTTTCGCCCTTCGCCTTGTCCGGATTCGCGACAATCGGGCTTGCTGCAGTTGCGATATATTCCTTCGCCACGCTCGCTGCGGCAGTTGAGGGTACGCGCGAAAAAGCTTAGTCTCGTCTTAAGGACATTTCCGTTAGCTTGGGGTCGATGTCGGATAATCCCGTCGACATGCGCGATGGCTTGGCCGTCAGCGCCCGGGAGTTGCTTGCACGTGCGGCGGCTGCGGAGTTGCGCGCCTATAAGGGTCTGATGGTCGCCGTTGATGATTTCTTCCTGCCCGAAGAGGCACGGCTCGACGAGCATAGCCGCGCTGGCTTGGCCGCGCTGCTGCGTGGACTCGTGGAGACGGTGGAAGGCGAGATTCGCGAGCATGCCGTACGGTTGCTGACTGGGCGCAGCGAATCGCTGCTGGTCGCGAAGCTGATCGAGCCGGGCACTTCGGTGCTCGCCAGGCTGTGGAATTCCGGGCTGCTGCGCGACAGCGAGCTGATGGGCGAGCTGATCGCGCGGGTGCGCCAGGAGATGCTGGGCGCGGCGCTGCCGATGAGCGCGCCGGACGATCCCGAGCGGCCGAGCCTGATCAACCGATTCGTCCAACACCCCGATCGCGTGGTCGCGGCGAGCGCGATGGCGGTGCTGATCGCCGAGAGCCGTCGTCGGGGTAGTCCCGAAGTGGGACAGTTCCAGACCGAGCTGCCCGCCGAGCTGCATCACCGGCTGGTGTGGTGGACGGCGGCGGCGCTGCGCGAACGCGTGATCGATGCCAGCGAATCGCTCGATCGCGCCCTGTGCGACGCGGCGCAGCGCAGCCTGGCTGCCTATGACGAGGGTGACCGGCTCGAAGCCGCGGCGATGCGCTTCGCCGCTGCGATCGATGCGCAGCCGGGCGAGCTTTCGGGCATGCTGGTCGAGTCGCTGGGCGACCGGCGGATCGTGCTGTTCATCGCCCTGCTGGGGCATGCGATGGGCGTGCCCTATGAACTGGCGCGCGACCTGGTGCTGGATCCGGCGGCGGACCGGCTGTGGCTGGCGCTGCGGGCGCTGGAGATCGGCCGCGAAGGCGTGGCCCAGATCGGCTATGCGCTGAGCGAAGCCGATCCGCGCCGCGACCTGGAGAAGTTCGCCGACACGCTCGACACGATCGCCGCGATCGCGCCGGCCGATGCGCGCGCCGCGCTGGCGCCGCTCAAGCTCGATCCCGATTACCGCGCTGCGCTGATCGCCCTCCAGCGGGGAGGGATGAAGTGAACATCATCGATCCTTCGCTGCCGCTGTCGATCGCCCGGCTCGATGCCGAGGGGCGGCTGATCGATGCCGAGGCGCGGCTGTTCGAGCTGAACATGCGGGCCGGCGGCAATATCGGCACGCCGCTCGCCGTGCCGCAGATCGCGACGCTGGCGCGGCTGTCGCAGCGGCTGGGCATCGCCATCTCGCGGAACGTGATCGCTGCGGACGGCGAGGATGACCTGGAATTGTGGGTGCGTGCCGAGCCCGAGCAGGGTGGGGTGCGGCTCGAAGTCAGCGGCTGGCGGCTGCGGCCGGGCTGGCGCGCGCCGGCGAGCGAGCCCGAGCGCGATGGCGACTTCTTCCGTTCCGCGGCCGACTGGTTGTGGGAAACCGACGCGTCGCTGCGCATCACCTTCCTCTCGATCGAAGCAGGCGCGCGCTATGGCTTCGACAGCTCGACGATGCTCGGCCAGCCGCTCACCCGGCTGTTCCGTCTTGAGCAGGACGAAACGGGCGAGCTGCCGATCCTGACCGCTGTGGCGGCGCAGGGGCGGTTCGACGGGCAGAAGGCAGAACTGCGCGGGACGGGCCGGATGGTCCGCCTCGCCGCGACGCCGCGCACCGATCCGGGCGGGCGCTTCGCCGGGTTCGTCGGCGCGGCGCATATGCTCGACCAGGCCGGGCCTGCTGCGCCGAAGATGGACGCGCCGGTGCCCGCCGCCGCCGTGCCGTTCGGCGGCTTCCCCGATTCGTTCAGTCAGCGGCTCGATCGCGCGCTGCGCGGGCCGCTCGGCAAGATCATCGCCAACGCCGATTCGATCAGCGCGCAGACCGAGGGGCCGCTCAAACCCGACTATGCCGAATATGCCAGCGACATCGCCAATGCCGGGCGGCATCTGCTCGGGCTGGTCGACGACCTGGTCGACCTCCAGGCGATCGAGCGCGACGATTTCGACACGGCGGACGAAGCGATCGACCTCGCCGATGTCGCAAGGCGTGCCGCCGGGCTGCTCGCGGTACGCGCGGCGCAGGCCGAGGTGCGCATCGACCGGCCGGCGATGGACGAGAATGTGCCCGTGCATGGCGAGTTCCGCCGGGCGCTGCAGGTGCTGGTCAACCTGATCGGCAACGCGGTGCGCTATTCGCCGACCGGGGCGATGGTGTGGATCCGGCTCGAGCGCGACGAAAGCCATGGCCATGTGATCGTCGCCGATCAGGGCAAGGGTATCGCCGAGGCGGACCAGGAGAAGATCTTCGAGAAGTTCGGCCGGGTCGATCCGACCGAGCCGGGCGGTTCGGGGCTGGGCCTCTATATCGCGCGCAGGCTCGCCCGGGCGATGGGCGGCGACCTGATGGTCGACAGCGCGCCGGGCCAGGGCGCCCGCTTCGTGTTCAGCCTGCCGATCCGGCAATAGGGCGCCCGCCGGTCTGGCGGACGCCTTATCGTCAGTCTCCTTTAGCGGCGGCAGACCGTCACGCGGTGGCCACGGCGCCATTCGTTCCAGCAGACGCGGCGGTTGTGATAATAGCGGCGGTCATAGCCATAGCCGCGGCCGCGATCCCAGCCGCGATGGCGGCCACGATCCCAGTGACGACGGTCATACTGGCGATCCCGATAGCGCTCGCGATAGCGCCAGTCCTGCGCGGCAGGGGCCGCTGCGGCGAGCGCGATCACGCTGGTGACAGGTGCCGGCGCGGCGGCGGCCGGGGTGGCGGCGCCGGCAACGCCGACCGTGGCCAGCGCGGCCGCGGCGATCAGCTTGGCAAGGTTCATTGCAACTCTCCATTCCTCTCTTCCCGCATGCCCGCTTTCTACGCCCGGGAAACGGTCCGGTTGCTGAACTGCGCTGTAAGCCTGGGTACAGCTTTCCGTTCCGGGTCCCGGCTGCGTGCCTTGGAGAAGATCGGCTTAGGGGGAAGCGCCGGGAGACTATCCCGTATCGGACTAATCGGTCCCCGCGCATGATGGACAAGTAAAATCAAAGACAACATGCTGCCTGTTCTTCGGGGGAAGGGGCGGTTACATGGCGGTTTCGGAGATCATCGCGAAGGGTGCCGACGGATATTATCGTCCGCAGAACGAGGCGGAAGTCGTGGCGCTGGTGAAATACGCCGTCGCGAACACGCTGCAGATCCGCGTCCGCGGCGCTTCGCATTCAACGGCATGGAGCATCTTCACCGATCCCGTCGGCGGGCTGCCGGTGAACCGCACGCTGACCCGCCGCCCGCCGGCCGGCAGCAACCTCGATCTCTCGCTCGACAGGATGAACGGCCTGGCCTGGATCGACGAGGCGCAGGGGGTGGTCGAGGCCGAGGCTGGTATTCATCTGGGCGCGGATCCCTATAATCCGCTCGGCCGGGCAGACCTCGACAACAGCCTGCTCTTCCAGCTCTTCGAGAAGGGCTGGGGGCTGAACGATCTCGGCGGGATTACCCATCAGACGGTAGCCGGCTTCCTGAGTACGGGGTCTTCCGGCGGATCGCTGATCTATGAACTCAACAATGTCGTGGCGTTCCGCGTGATCGATGGACGTGGCGAGGCGGCGTGGATCGAGAAGGGGGATCCCCAGTTCGACGCGATCTCGGTGTCCGTCGGCCTGCTCGGGATCATCACCAAGGTCCGGCTGAAGTGCAATCGCAGCTTCCGGGTGGTCGGCGACGAGGTGACGACTCCGCCCGATCTCGATCAATGCCCGATCGACCTGTTCGGCGAGGGCAGGCTCGGCAAGCCGTCGATGCAGCAATTCCTGGTCGAGCGCCCCTATAGCCGGCTGCTCTGGTGGCCCCAAAAGGGCGCCGAGCGCGTGGTGATCTGGCAGGCGGACCGCGTCGAAGGGCCGCCACCGCCCGATTACAAGCCGGTGCCCTATCAGGAGTTCGCGCCGAACCTGCTGGGCTGGATCGAGCAGCTGGTCGGGTCGATCTTCTACACCTTGCTTGGCAACAAGGGCTTCGGCGCGAACGTGCCCAAGCTGCTCCATTGCTTCCTGCGCTTCTGCCACTGCGTGACGAGGCTCTGGACGCCGGCCATCTCGGCGCCGGTCGCCGCAGTGGCGGCCACGCTGGTCACGCTTGTGCTGGCCGTGCTGCTCGTGCTGCCGATGCTGTTCTTCATCCTGTTCCCGGGGGTTCTCGCCAGGCTCTTCGCTCCGGCGCTCGGGCTCTTCCAGCCGATGACCGCGCCCGGGAAGGACAAGTTCGACGATTTCTACTGGCGCAGTCTCTGCATGGACAACACCGCCGACGACATATTGATGGGCACCGAGTTCACCGAGATCTGGATCCCGCTCAAATATAGCGAGCAGTGTATGGACCTGATGCGCGACATGTTCGTCACCAGGGGCGTGCCCGCGACCGGGTGGTTCTCGACCGAGGTCTATGCGGCAATGCCGAGCAGCGCCTGGCTCAGCGCGGCCTATTCCGACGGGCAGGACGACTATAAGGACGGTGTGATCCGCTTCGACATATTCTGGTTCCGCGGGAATAGCGGCGAGCCCAATGTCGAGGGCGGATTCTATCAGCAATATTGGGATCTTTTCCGTGACAACGGCATCCCGTTCCGCCTGCACTGGGGCAAATATGTTCCGGCCTATGATTTCCCGGAATGGGCGGAATATTATCGCACGAACCTGCCGCGGTTCGACGATTTCATGAAGCTGCGCGCCGAGCGGGATCCGAACGGCATATTCTTCACCAGCTATTGGCGGCAGCGCTTTACCGGCACGGCCTGAGGCATATTCAGCCCGCGTCGCGCTCCGCCCGGCGCGCGGCCCTGCGTTCGGCGCGGGTGGGGACGAGGCGGACGCCGCCGACCAGGATCGCGCTGAGCAGCGCGATGATCCCGCCGCGCACCACCCAGGTCTGGCTGCCGATCATCGGGCTGGAGATCGGCGCCCGCAGCACGCCCAGGCCCTGGAGCATGAACACCACGCCGGCGATGAAGCCGAGGATACCGATCAGGATCAGGATGTTCTGGCGCATTCGGGCGACTCCAGCGAGGCGTGGAATGGTTAACCCAATTTCCGGGGCTCGCGAAGGCGGGAAACGCGCGCCCAAATCACATCGTCACCCTGAACTGGTTTCAGGGTCCAAGGTGCCTCGGGCGATATCGCTGGGGGAGAGTTGGATGCTGAAACAAGTTCAGCATGACAGGCTTCGGGCCTGTACCCCGTCATCCCCGCCTGTCTGGCGGGAATGACGGGAAGGGCTTTGTGTTAGCGCTGGCCGACCGGCACGTAATCGCGCTGCGTCGGGCCCGTGTAGAGCTGACGCGGGCGGCCGATCTTCTGCTCGGGATCCGAGATCATCTCGTTCCACTGCGCGACCCAGCCGACGGTGCGGGCAAGGGCGAAGAGCGCGGTGAACATCGTGGTCGGGAAGCCGATCGCCGAGAGGATGACGCCCGAGTAGAAGTCGACGTTCGGGAACAGCTTCTTCTCGATGAAGTACGGATCGTTGAGCGCCATTTCCTCGAGCTGCAGGGCAACCTCGAAGACCGGATCGTTGACCTTGAGCGCGTCGAACACTTCGCGCACGGTCTTCTGCATCACGGTCGCGCGCGGATCGTAGTTCTTGTAGACACGGTGGCCGAAGCCCATCAGGCGGAACGGATCGTTCTTGTCCTTGGCGCGGGCGATGTACTCGGGGATGCGCTCCGGACGGCCGATCTCGCGCAGCATGTTGAGCGCCGCTTCGTTGGCGCCGCCATGCGCCGGGCCCCACAGGCAGGCGATGCCGGCGGCGATGCAGGCGAACGGGTTCGCGCCCGACGAACCGGCAAGGCGCACGGTCGAGGTCGAGGCGTTCTGCTCGTGATCGGCATGGAGGATGAAGATACGGTCCATCGCCTTCTCGACGACCGGGTTCACCTCATATTCTTCCGCAGGCACGCCGAAGGTCATGCGCAGGAAGTTGCCGGTGTAGCTGAGCTTGTTGTCCGGATAGAGGAAGGGCTGGCCGACCGAGTACTTGTAGGCCATCGCCGCGATCGTCGGCATCTTGGCGATCAGGCGATGCGACGCGATCATGCGCTGCTTCGGATCGGTGATGTCGGTCGAATCGTGGTAGAAGGCCGAAAGCGCGCCGGCGACGCCGCACATCACGGCCATCGGGTGCGCATCGCGACGGAAGCCGCGATAGAAGGTCGCCAGCTGCTCGTGCAGCATGGTGTGGCGGGTGATCGTGTTCTCGAACGCGTCGAGCTCGCCCTGGTTCGGCAGCTCGCCGTTCAGGAGGAGATAGGCCACTTCCATGAAGCTCGACTGCTCGGCGAGCTGGCCGATCGGATAGCCGCGGTGGAGCAGGATGCCCTCGTCGCCATCGATATAGGTCAGGCCCGATTCGCACGACGCGGTCGAGGTGAAGCCGGGGTCATAGGTGAACTTGCCGGTCTGCCCATAGAGCTTGCGGATGTCGATGACGTCCGGTCCGACGCTGCCCGAAAGGATAGGATACTCAACATCCTTTCCCGGAACCTGCAGCTTCGCGGTGTCGCTCATAAACGTCGTCCTATGTTTGGGCCGGGCCTGGGATCAGGCCGGCACGGTCATCTGGTCTGCGATGCGAGCCAGGCTCTCTTCGCGTCCAAGCAGCGCTAGGACGTCAAAGATGCCCGGAGATGTCCGCCGCCCGGTGAGTGCCGCGCGCAGAGGCTGCGCAGCCGCACCGAGCTTGACACCCGCATCTTCCGCAACGGTGCGTACCGCTGCTTCGAGCGCTTCCGTATCCCAGCTTTCCACGCCGTCAAGCGCGGTATGCAACTGGGCGAGAAGCGCTCGCGCGTCGCCCTCTAGCAGAGCCTTTGCACCCTCGTCCAATTCCAGTGGGCGAGTGCGAAAAAGGAAGCCTGCTCCCTCGGCGAGTTCGAGGAGATTCGCGGCGCGCGGCTTCAGTGCCGCCATGCTGCGGCGCAGAAGATCGCTCTGCGATTCCGAAAGTTCGAAACCGAGTCGCTGGGCGACCAGCTCGGCCAGCCGCGCATCGTCCGACGCGCGGATATAATGGCCGTTGAGGCTCTCGAGCTTCTTGAGGTCGAAGCGCGACGGGCTGCGGCCGACACCGGACAGCTCGAACCACTCGATCGCCTGTTCGCGGCTGATGATCTCGTCGTCGCCATGCCCCCAGCCGAGGCGGAGGAGATAGTTGGACAGCGCCTCGGGCAGGATGCCGAGCTGGTCGCGATATTCGTCGACCGCCACCGCGTTCTTCCGCTTCGACATCTTGGTGCCGTCCGGATTGAAGATCAGCGGGATGTGCGCGTATTCGGGCTCTTCCCAGCCCATCGCGCGATAGATCGGCAGCTGGCGGAAGGCGTTGTTCAGGTGATCGTCGCCGCGGATCACATGGGTCACGCCCATGTCGTGATCGTCGACCACCACCGCGAGCATATAGGTCGGCGTGCCGTCCGAGCGGAGCAGGACGAGATCGTCGAGCTCGGCGTTGTTGACCGTCACGGGCCCCTGGACATGATCCTCGATCGTCACCGCGCCTTCGCGCGGCGCCTTGAGGCGGATGACGAAGGGCGCGCCCTCGGGGGCCTCGCTCTCGTCGCGGTCGCGCCAGCGGCCGTCATAGCGCAGCGGCTGCTTGTTCGCCTTCTGCTCGGCGCGCATCGCCTCGAGCTCCTCGGCGGTGGCGAAGCACTTATAGGCATGACCGTTGGCGAGCATCTCGCGGGCGACTTCGGCGTGCCGCGCGGCGCGCGAGAACTGATAGACTTCCTCGCCGTCCCAATCGAGGTTCAGCCAGCGCATCCCGTCGAGGATCGCGGCGATCGCCGGCTCGGTCGAGCGGGCGCGATCGGTGTCCTCGATGCGCAGCAGGAACTTGCCGCCGTGATGGCGGGCGAACAGCAGGTTGAACAGGGCAGTGCGCGCACCGCCG
This sequence comes from Pseudomonadota bacterium, assembly GCA_023445495.1. Taxonomy (GTDB): domain Bacteria; phylum Pseudomonadota; class Alphaproteobacteria; order Sphingomonadales; family Sphingomonadaceae; genus Sphingomonas. The sequence continues at coordinate 18,873 of JAEXLC010000180.1, forward strand.
ATGTGAAGGAAACCCGTAGGCGACGGCGCGAACCGCGTGACAACCTGTTTCGCACCCGTATCAGATGTTGCGCCCAACCGAGCTTGCTCCCAAACTGTGTTTTCGATGGCCCATTCAGCCACCGAGGGCGCCCCTAGCACGGGGTTCACCTCCCTTCAAATGGGGGGAGGGGCGGTGTTTCGCCATATCGGTGCGACAATCGAGCACTGGCTGGAAGCCGAGCGCGCGCAATTGCCGCTCTGGCTGCCGGTGGCGCTGGGCGGCGGGATCACCGCCTGGTTCCTGTTGCCCGACGCGCCGCGCTGGATCGGCTTCCTGCTTCTGTCGGGCGCGATTGCGGTGCTGGGGCTGGCCTTGCCGGGGCGGTTGGGACGGGCGTTGCTACTAGGCGGGCTTGCGATGGCGGCGGGCTGCGCGCTGATCTGGTGGCGAGCGGAACGGGTTGCGGCACCGGTGCTGGCCCGGCCCGCGGTGGTGGAGATCAGCGGCCGCGTGGTGCGGGTGGAGCGGATGCCGGCGCGTGACGTGGTGCGGGTGACATTGCTGCCGGGGCGCAGCGACCTCCCGCCGCGAGTGCGCGTGAACCTCGAGACGCGGGATGTGCCTGCCGGGCTGGCGCCCGATGCGGTGGTGAAGCTGCGCGCGCGACTGATGCCGCCGGCCGAAGCTGCGGTGCCGGGCGGCTATGATTTCGCCCGGACCGCATGGTTTGCCGGACTGGGCGCGACCGGCAAGGGCTTTGATCCCGTCGAGGTGGTGACCCCCGCCAGAGCGGCGGGCGCGGATCTGCGGGCATCGCTTTCGGCGCATATCCAGTCGCGACTGGAGGGCAGTGCCGGCGGCATCGCCAGTGCGCTCGCCACCGGCGACCAGGGCGCGATCGCGGAAGCCGATGTAGAGGCGATGCAGCGCTCCGGCCTCGCGCACCTGCTGTCGGTAAGCGGGTTGCATGTGACGGCAGTGACCGCGGCGGCGATGCTGCTGGTGCTCAAGCTCCTCGCGCTGAGCCCGGCCCTGGCGCTGCGCTGGCGCCTGCCCCTTGTCGCGGCGGGTGCGGGGGCGCTGGCGGCGATCGGCTATACCCTGCTCACCGGCGCCGAGGTGCCGACGATCCGCTCCTGCGTTGCCGCCCTGCTGGTGCTGCTCGCGCTGAGCCTTGGGCGGGAGGCGATCACGCTGCGGCTGGTCGCGGCGGGCGCGATGATCGTGCTGCTGCTCTGGCCCGAGGCGCTGGCGGGGGCGAGCTTCCAGCTGAGCTTCGCTGCGGTGACCGCGATCGTCGCGCTGCATGAGAGCCCGTTGATGCAGCGCTGGTTCGGCAAGCGCGAGGAGGGGCGGGTCGCGGCGCTGCTGCGCGGGATCGGCTCGCTGCTGCTGACGGGCGTCGCGGTGGAACTCGCGCTGATGCCGATTGGCCTGTTCCATTTCCATCAGGCGGGCCTCTATGGCGCGCTCGCCAATATCGTCGCGATCCCGCTGACCACCTTCGTGGTGATGCCGCTCGAGGCGCTGGCACTGCTGCTCGATGTGGTCGGGCTTGGCTGGCCCGCCTGGTGGCTGACCGAGCAGGCGCTGCACCTGCTGCTCTGGATCGCGCGGACCACAGCCGCGGCGCCGGGGGCGGTCGCGGCGTTCCCGACCATGCCGGGCGGCGCCTTTGCATTGATGGTCGCGGGCGGGCTGTGGATCGCCTTGTGGCGGAGCCGCGTGCGCTGGGCGGGAGCGGCGCCGCTGGTTGCCGGGCTTGCCTGGATGCTCGCCACGCCGGCGCCGGACCTGATCGTGACCGGCGACGGACGGCATGTCGCGATCCGCATGGCCGATGGCAGCATGGCGCTGCTGCGCGACAGAGCCGGAGACTATACCCGCGACATGCTTGCCGAGACCGGGGGCAGCGATGCCGAGCCGGCTGCCCTGTCCGACCAGCCGGGCGCCGCCTGCAGTCTCGATCTGTGTCTGATCGAGCATCGCGCCGGGGGTCGCGTCTGGCGGGTCGCGGCGACGCGGAGCCCTTATGTCCTGCCCTGGGCGGAGTTCACTGCGCTGTGCCGCAAGGTCGATGTGATGATAAGCGACCGGCGTCTGCCGGCGGGCTGCGCGCCGCGCTGGCTCAAGCTCGACCGGCCGCAGCTGGCGAGAACGGGCGGCGTGGCGATCGCCTTTGCCAGCGGACGGGTGACGATGGTGCGCGGGGCCGGCCGGCATCCATGGGTGAATCCGTCGCGGGTGCAGCCGGACTATGTGCCGGAACCGGGAATTGCCCCTGTCCGGACACGAAATCGCTGGCGTTGAGCGCTGGCCGGGGCTCTCCTTCGTCCATGATGCGAGCACCCAAGAAAAGCGACACGATCGAAGTGCGGCTGCCCCACGCCGTGAAGCGCGCCTTCATGGAGCAGTGCCGGTCCGAAGGGCGGACGGCCAGCGATGTGGTGCGCGGCTTTGTCGAGGATCGGCTGGCCAGGGAGGCGCCGCCGCCGGCCCTGCTGCGTCGTTGGTGCCGGCCGGTCGCCGCGGCGGCGATGATCGGGGCGATCGGGCTGGCCATGCCATCCGCCGTGACTGCCGCGCCCGATTTCCGGCCGAGCTATGCCGCGTTCGACCGCAACCATGATGGGGTGCTTACCCCGGACGAATTCGGCCCGAAGCGTGCCGAACCGCGCATCGGGTGCGGGGAGCACCGGGTGATGGCGCTGCCGCTGCGCCGGGCCTCGATGCCCGAGGTGCGCGGGCTGCGGCCTTTCGCCGTTTCTGCAGCCGATTTCGCGCTGGCCAAGGCCGATGCGAACAAGGACGGCAAGGTCAGCTTCGCCGAATTCGCGGCGCACCGCCTCAAGATATTCCGCGCCGGCTTCGACCTGCTCGACGCCAATCATGACGGCACGCTTTCGCCCGCCGAATATGCTGCCGCCTGGAACCTGTTCCGGTTCATGGGACAGCAGCCCGATGTCGCGCCGTTCCAGGAACTCGACCACAATGGCGACGGCAGGGTCGCCTGGGCCGAGTTCCTGGCCTGAGCCTCAATACTTGCGGAGCAGACCAGCCAGCCGGCCCTGCACGCGGACCTGATCGGGGCGGTAGCGCTGGGCGTTGTAATCGCGGTTCGCCGGATCGAGCCGGATCATCGCGCCTTCCTTGCGGAAATACTTCAGCGTCGCCTCGGCATCGTCGATCAGCGCCACGACGATCTCGCCGTCACGCGCCGTCTCGGTACGGCGGATCAGTGCATAGTCGCCGTCGAGAATGCCTGCCTCCACCATCGAATCGCCGGCCACTTCGAGCGCATAATGTTCCCCCGAGCCCAGCAAGGCTGCCGGGACCGGGAGCATCGACGAGCCTTCCAGCGCCTCGATCGGGGTACCCGCGGCGATGCGGCCGTGGAGCGGAATCTCGATCACATCGTTCGCGGGAGATGGCAGGGGCGTGGTGGGGGAGGGATTTGAGCCGGCCACTGCGGGGGCGGCGGACTTGGCGCCAGCAGCGGTCGCCGGCTTGGTATCGCCGCGTTCGGGCATGCGCAGCACTTCGAGCGCGCGGGCGCGGTTGGGCAGGCGGCGGATGAACTCGCGCTCCTCCAGCGCCGAGATCAGCCGATGCACCCCCGACTTCGACTTGAGATCGAGCGCTTCCTTCATTTCCTCGAACGAAGGCGAGACACCGGTCTCGGCAAGCCGATCGGCAATGAAGCAGATGAGCTCGTGCTGCTTGCGCGTGAGCATCCGGTTTCTCCTGGCGTGGAACAGACTGCGAACGTTTATGCAATGTTCCGCGCGCTTGTCAAGCGATGTCGAGGATTTCCGCCGAGTCGCCCGTTTTCGCCTCCGGAGCCCCGGCCGGGCGCACGATCAGGCAGGTCGCCCGCGCCAGCGTGCGCAGCATCGAGCTGTCCTGGATCGTCGCGGCAAAGGCGCGGCCCCCGACCAGCTCGGCGCGGAGATAGTCGGCCCGCGCCCCCGTCGCCGGCAGCGGCTCGCCCAGTGGCACCACCCGGCTGCGCGGCAAGGGATCCGCCGCCCCCGCCAGATGCGCGACCAGCGGCCGCACGAACAGCGTGGCGGTGGCGAACACCGACACCGGATTGCCGGGCAGGCCGAGCAGCATTGCCTCGCCCAGCCGTCCCGCCATCATCGGCTTGCCCGGGCGCAGGGCGATCTTCCAGAAATCGATCTCCGCCCCCGCTGCGAGCAGCGCTGGACGGACCAGGTCACGATCGCCGACCGAGGCGCCGCCGGTGGTGACGAGCAGATCGCAATCGAGCCCGCGGAACGCCGCCTCAAGCGCGTCCTGGCGATCGGGGAGGATGCCGAGGTCGATCAGCTCGACCGGCAGGTCGGCCAGCATCGCGGCGAGCAGCAGCCGGTTAGTCTCGGGGATCTGGTCCGGCCCGAGTGGCGCGCCGGGCGCGACCAGCTCGTCGCCGGTGGAGAGCAAAGCCACCCGAACCCTGCGGCGGACGGGCAGGGTGGCGTGGCCGGCCAGCGCGGCTAGCGCGAGGGCGGCGGGGGTGATCCGCGCTCCGGCGCGGAGCAACACATCGCCCTCGCCGAAATCGAGCCCGCGCGCACGGACATTGCTGCCGAGGCGCAGCGGGCCTTCGCCGGCAAGGATAAGGCGGACGCCCTCCCGCGCCGCTTCCTCCTGGACGAGGATCGTGTCGGCGCCGGGCGGCAACGGGGCGCCGGTGAAGATGCGGACGGCCTGCCCCGGGGCGACCGCGCCGGCAAAACCGCGCCCGGCGGCGCTCTCGCCGATCACCTCCCACGGGCCGGGCAGGTCGGCGAAGCGGATCGCATAGCCGTCCATCGCCGACAGGGCGGAGGCGGGCTGGGTGCGGCGGGCGAGGATGTCGCGCGCGGTCCAGCGCCCGGCAGCCAGGGCGATCGGCACCTCCTCCTCGGCGAGCGGGGCGGCGCGCGCGAACAGGCGCTGCTGGGCTTCGGCGACGGGGAGAAGGGCGGCGGCCATGGTTGGTGCCTAGGGCAAGCGGGCGGGGGTGCGCCAGCCTTGCGCCTCAAACCACGATGTAGCGACTGAAATCATAGCCGCGGCAGTTGTTCTTCGGGTTCGTCGGATCGGCGAGCTTCGCATCGAGCTCGGGCACGGACTCGCGGACGACCCGCGCGACCTCGTCCCGATCGAATGCGACGTTTCGGGAGCCGATCACGCGGCCCTTCTCGTCCTTGACGGTCATCGTGAAGCTGCCTGCGGACCACAAGGCGCGATTGAGATCGCGATTCTGGCTCTGCATATATTGCAGGTTTCCGCCGAAGTGCATGACGAGGAGCTGCGGCCCGGATTCGATCCGCCGCGCTTCGCCGCCCGCCATGGCGATCCACAGCTGCGGCTTGGCGCGCTTCTTCCGGGTGGGCACGAAGATGTTGAACAGGTCCGGGGTGTCGGACGAAAGCGCGCCATCGGCATAGAGAAGGTCAACGATATTGGGGAAGGGGGTGGAGGCCGAGTCCCATCCGATCCGCAAATAGCCGCCGCGCTTCCTGGCCTCGGGCCCGGTCCCTTCGACGGACTGGATCAGCTGATAGTGGCGCCCGCCAAGATCTCGTTCGACGCTGCAATCCCAGCCGATGATATCGCCGGGCAATGCCAGCGCGACCAATAATGACCACATCGGACCCCTCCTTCCGAACTCGCGGCGCTCAAAGCGTTGACCGTCTCGAGGATCGGGAGCGTACATTCGGTTCCGCCTGCTCGACAAGCTGCCGGCCCGTGCGGGGCGGGCCGGGATGGACGACGTCTTGCTAGTGCGCAGGTAGAGGCCGGAGTCTCAACGTCTTGCCGTGTCGCTCAATCCAGGCACGTACACAGGCAGTTGCGCTGGGTTGGTTGCGGCCCAGGAGGAGCATGGCATCCAGATCATCGAGCGGATCGAGGCGCAGATGGCCCACGCCGCATCGGCGAGCCTGCGCGGCGAGCGCCCGGATGCTGGCCCAAGATCCCATCGCGACCGGTGACCCGGCATCCTGCGGTGATGCGAGAAGCAATGTCAGGGCACCCAGCACAGATATCTCCCGCCAGCCGAGGAAAGGCTGGATAGGGTTTGGATGTGCAGAGGTGATGCGGCACGCGTCCGATTGCCATCGAACCCGGTTTCGATACGGGGCATCGCCGCCGTCCAGTTGCGCCAGGCAGCTGAACGGCGGCCAAGTCTATCCAGGCCCGATGAGATTGCTACCGCCGGCCAGGTCTATCGGTGTCGCCAGGTCTGTGGAACGGATTACAGCAGGAACCACTTGTTCGCGCTTTCGGCATAGATCGCATTGATCGAGCCACCGGCGGGCAGCGATGTTGGCAGCGCGGACGTATCGCCCCAGGATCCGCCGGCATAGGCGATGGTCGTGATCGGCTTGCTCGTTACCAGCGAAAGCCGCCTGCCCGGGATCGGCGGGCGTGAGACCATGTCGAGCTGAAAATAGGGCGTGGGTTCAGGGTCGAATTGACTTCGATGCTCACCCAGGTCGGATCGAGGTCGGAGACCAGGTTGGCCGTAGGGGCGAAAACCTTGTGTGCCGTCGGCCTTGCCCGGTTGGACAGCCCGTCATTCTGGCCGAGGAGGGTGAACCGGTCGAAGCGCCGTTCCGCTATTCCGGCAGGATCGCTGTGATATGCTTCGATCGGAGCCGCCACGCCGCGTCCGCCGACCACGGTGACGGGACCGGAGGTGTCGCCGAACGGATATAGCGGCGATGCGGCGCCCAGGCCGACAATTTGCGGATTGATCCAGACGGACCCGGAGAATCCGCGGAAGGCAAAGGCAAGCTTTCCGAGGTCGAACGGGAACAGATTCACGAGTGGATTGATATAGGTGTTTTTGTGATTTGCGTCGATGATGCCGGTATTGGCCGGCGCTGCGGCGACGACGATTCCCTCCATCCGGGGCCGGATCACGTTCCGTTGCCCGCCGAACCGCATCACGTTTTCACCGACGATACTGATCTCGCTGTCGTCGCTGGCGTCGTCGATGCAGAAGCTGTCGCACTGCGTCAGGAACAACTCGTAGCGATTATAGGGGCCGCCGGTCTTCGCCGCGGTGCCGCGATGACCGGCGCCGGTGACCACAAAGCGATTGTCGTAGATGTTGCCCGCCGTCATGCCGGCCATCGTCAGCGCGCTGTAGGTGTTCCTGGTGTAATATTCGAAATACCCGTTGGTGATCGCGCCTGCGCCCGAAGCGTGCAGATATACCGCCGCGATGGGAGACCCGCCGCCGGACAGAAACGCCGCGAACGTCGTGGCGCTGGCATATTCATCCGCACCCACGACCAGAAAGCCGGACAAATGGAGGTTCAGCAACTGATCCGGTGCCGTCGCGGAGCGGATTTCCAGAGCCGGTCGCTCGGGGTCCATCTGCTTGAGAATGCTTGCCTCGGGGCTCGCGCCACGAAGGTGGAGGCCGTTGCGCGGCTGGAAACCGACAAGGCCGAAAAGCCCTGCTGGAACGGCGACCTCAAGGTCGGCGGCCTGCGCCGCGTCGAATGCATATGTGGCATCGAACAAGGTGCCTGACGCATACAGGACCTGGTCGGCGGGCGTAAGAAAGTCAGTGACGGAAATCATGCTTGTTCCTTCTCGAACAGGGCGTTGGCCGACCTGAACAAATAGGGAACATTTGATTTCCTACATTGCAAGCATGCTTCGCGTGCTAGGCCGGGAAGCGGGCTCCGCTTCCGCCGGGCTCCCGGGAGGTTGCCAGCTTGCGGGGTGAGCAAGCAACCGGTGCCTGCCCACCCCGCTTCCCCTCACGCCGTCAGCAGTTCCACCTTCTCCTCGGGCGTATCCTCGACCTTCTGCATCGTGTTGATCGAGATGTGCGGCCACACGATCCGGCCGGGCAGGCCGGCGGTCCGGGGATCGAAATCGAGCATCACGATCTGGAGATATTGCAGGCGCAGCTTCGGCTTGCCCCGGGCGTCCTTCTCGGCGAGTTCCTGGATCCAGAAGGTCGAGCGCATCGACGACGCGTTGGCATGCTTGACCACGAAGGGGATGTTGTGGATCCCGCCGGTCTCCACCTCGGTATCGACGTCGAGGATGGTGGTGCGGACGATGTCGACGCCCTGATTGGCAGCGGTGAGCAGCGCGGCGGGATGGACCGGATCGAACAGCCCCATGAACGGGTTGTCGTGGAAGTGCTTATACGGCGCGAGATAGCGGCTATCGAGGTCCTGCTTCACCTTGAGCGGCAGTCCGCTGACATCGGGAATGATGGGTGGCCCGTCGATCGGCGGCACGCTCCGTCCGAGCGCCAGGACCGCGTCGCCATGCGGCACGGTCGAGAGCCGGGCGATGTCGAAGCCGTCGGTGAACTGATCGAGCATGTTGAGCCAGAGCCCGGGCTCGTGGTGGATGGTGTTGCCCGGCGGGCTGGTCGGCCCGAGGACATTGCTGTGCGGAAAGTCCGCCGTCGCGATCTGGTCGGTGACCTGCTCATAATCGAGCGCCATCAGCGACTGGTCGGCCTGCTTCCCCAGGGCATTCAGCCCGCGATTGGGGACGCCCTTGTCGACAAGGTCGAAGACCAGCGTCTCGTTATACTGGTTCATCAGCAGGCGGTAATCGAGGATCGAACCGGGTGTGGACTCGAAGGGCAGGGCGATCATGTTCCAGCCATGGCCTTCGAGCCCGCCTTCGTTCTTCCAGACGCCCGGCAACAGGCCGAGCGGGCCGAGAAGCGCTTCGCCTTCCTGTGCGGCCCGGATGACGCGGCCGCCGCCCTTGAGGGCCATGAGCGTCTTCTTGCTGAATGCCATCGCTGTTCCCCTTCCCCGATAGTCGGATTTGTTGCGGCTAGATGCCTTCGACCAGCAGCCTGGTGTCAGGCAGCTTCTCGAGGCGCGGGATCTCCAGGTCGGGCCGCGCCATGCGGGTCAGCGCGTTGAGCGCCGCGGCGATCGCGCCTTCCTGCCAGCCGGGCAGCGAGGAAAGCTGGTCGCCGACGACGAAGAACACCGGATCGGAGAGCTTGCCCTTGGCATCGTGGATGCCGGTGCCCTGGCTCAGATTGTTGAAATGGTCCGCAGCTTCCTTCGCGGGGCCGACCGACTGCCAATAGGCCCAGCCGCCCTTGATATAGGGCATGTTCTGCCAGGCGATGGCGAGGCCGTCGTGCAGGCCGTTGCCGAATTTCAGGCCGAATTTCCGCGCGCCCTCGCGGGCCAGGTCGAGCCGGTCCTTGACCGTCATCTGGCCCCATTCATGGGCGACCTGGCCGAAATTATAGGCGCCGGTCAGCACGCCCTTGCGGTCGTGATAGGCGGTCGAGGGATACCAGATCTGGACGATTTCGTGCGAGGTCCAGCTGATCCCGCCGAAGATCGGCACGACGCCTTCCTCGGCATCGGGTGCGACCAGGGTGGTGAGCTTGAGGTCGTTCGTGTGCCGGGCAGTAATCAGCTTGCCCTGCCACAGCGTGCGGTCGCCCTGCCAGCCGACCTTGGTGGTCGCGGCGAGGAACTTGTCCTGATATTCGCCCTTGTCGTTGATGCGGGGGCGGGCCTGCGCCGCGTAGACCGCCTTGAGCCCCTGTTTGAACGGCAGGTCGAAGCCGCTCTTGTCGCCGCCGCCCTGCAGTTCCTTCGACAGCAGCTTCTCGAGGAACGGCATCGCGATGTTCGAGAAGCAATAATCGGCGCGATATTCGATCGTTTCCTTGCTGCCGATCTTGGCGACCTGGACGACGAATTCCTTCGTCTTCGCATCCCAGGCGATCGAGGTCACCGGGCTGTTCAGGTGGATGGTTCCGCCCAGCGTCGCCACCTGGCGGGCAAAGGCGCGCTGGACCTGGTCCATGCCGCCGACCGGCTGGAAGATCGTCTGCTGCCACAGGAAATCGACCGGCTGGTAGAAGCGGGTCTGCGCCCAATATTCGGACTTGAGCAGGTCCTCGAGCTTGATCGCCTTGGAGATCTCGCCCGCCGCCACGCCGGGGAGCACGTCGAAGCCCGCGCGCGAGATCGCGTTCTCGAAGCCCGGATTGCCGGAGGTGGGCGCGTAATTGCCCTTGTCGTCGAGCTCGCCGAAGCTGATCATCAGCGACTTGAGCTTGGCGGCCAGGCCCTTGCGCTCGTTCGCGGGGATGTCGAGGCTGGTCGCCTCGAGTAGCTGGGCGGCGTTCTCATGCACAAGCTGGGCGATCCAGCCGCGCAGATTATGGTCGATCTGGCGATAGACGCGGGGCTTCCCCCGCAGCGCGCCCTTGTCCATCTGGACGAGGTTCGACATCGAATTCATCACATAGACTTCGACCGCGACGCCGAACTCGCGGAGATAGCTGAGCAGCCGCTTGTGCGCCGAAGGAATGCGCCCGGGGCCGGCGTTCAGATAGGGCTCGGCATCGCCGACCGGCCATTCGAAGCGGACGACCTGGGTCTCGCCCGGCTCGGACCCGAACAGGGCATCGTCCTTGTCCTCGGTCAGCGTGTCGCCGGTGCGCAACGACATGCACCGCCCGCCGGTACGGTTCTGCGCCTCGAGGATGGTGACGTCCATGCCGGTCTTGTGGACCAGCAGCTCATAGGCGGCGGTCAGCCCGCCGACGCCGGCGCCGAGGATCAGCGCACGCTTGCCCTTGAAGCTGCCCTCGTCCAGCCGGACCGGGCCCGGGGTGATCCGCAACTGCTCGTTGGTCGCGTCGTCCAGTTCGGCCCATGCGGTGGCATCCGGATGCGATCGCAGAAAATCCGCGCGGCTGATCTTGGTCGACATGTCGCTCTCCCCCGGACCCGTCGGAGCGGATCCGCCCAGTGAATTTCAGAATCCCGGGCGGCTGGCGATCAAGGATCACCGCCGGTTCTTGCATGCCGGACGCCAGATGCTGGCTGCCCCGCCCAGATCATTCGATGCGACTCGTTGGCCAAGCATGCATTATTGGAAAGAAGACAAAACAGTTTTTGGAACCGATATGCAGGTACACTGCAGCTTTTGGTTCCACGCGCGGGTGAAATCCGCGCAACTGCTTGCGGCGGATAGTTCTCGATACAATGCCGGGGCGGTTATTCGATGAGGGGGAGGGGCGTGTGAGCGCCCCCGCGCAAGGGGCCTAGGCTCCGATGCGGTGCAGGTCCCCGGCCTTGAGCGGCAGGCGGAACTCGCAGAGGAAGCGGTGGCGATCGTCGGTCTCGATCACCGAGGCCGGGCCGCCGCCGATATTGGGCAGCGAGATCCACAGCTGGGCGCCATTGGCGAAGGGCGCGCGCGATTCGAACTCGACGAGCTGGGGGGTGATCCCGCGCAGCTTGACGTTCCACCAGCGCACGCCCTCGCGGACGCGGGCCGGGGTGTCGAGGCGGATCGCCTGCTTGTCCGGGATCAGGCCGGCCGGCTCCTGGATCACGGCCATGCGAGTGTGGTGCGACGGGGTCTGCTGGGCCTGGCGCAGCCAGGGCATCAGCACCTGCCAGGGCAGGTCCTCGCCAAAAGCAACGCCGGCAAAGCTGCCCTGCGACCATTTCACCATGCCATCGAGCGGACGCAGGCCGTCGAAATTGATCTGGACGAGATCGCCTTCCTGCAGCGCGATCTCGGTCTCGAAGCCGCAGCCGCCCTGGGAGAGGTTGCGGCTGCGGGTGAATTCGACCTGGTTGCCGCGGCGCACGCAGATCGTCTGGTGCAGCTCGACGCGCGGTACGCTGCGGCGCTCGGCGGGCAGGCAGGCGAGGTTGCGGGCAAGCGTGCTGACCACATCGATCGGCGTCTCGAACAGGAAGCCGGCGGCCCCTTGCTCGGTCCAGGCGATACGGCCCGGCAGTGACTGGCCATTGGCGAGTTCGAGGCAAAGGCCTTCCGCCTCGACGATCTCGTCATCGAGGTGGAGCATCGCGCCGGCTGCGCTCAGCTTGCGCAGCGAGCAGGGCAGGCGGGTGGTCTCGCCGACCAGCGCGGCGGAATCGAAGGCGGCATGGTCGCCCGGCTCCACAAGCATCTGCGCGCCCGGGGCTTCTCCCGAGAGGCTGAAGATGGTGGAGGACGCAAGTCCCTGTCGCATAAATGTTTTTTCCCGACCCCGCTCGGTGGCGATAGTGCGGGGCCGGGTCTGAAGGCGGGGTTAAGCCGGAGGGTTGCGAAATCCCTAATATACCCCCGAAACGATCAGTCGCGGTCCGGCGCGCCGAGCGGGAAATAATGGCGATAGGGGCGCGCATCCTCGACGCAGCGTACGACCGAGGGGCGGGCGAGCAGCCGGGCGCGATAGGCGCGGAGATGGGCCAGCGCCTCGGGGATCGGGCGGACCCAGTCGGCATAGAAGAGCGAAGGCGCGGCGGCGCAGTCGGCAAGGGTGAAACGATCCCCGACGGCCCATTCCCGGCCGGCGAGATGCGCGTCGAGCCAGGCATAGATCGTGTCGAGCCGGGCCATGGCCTGGTCGAGCGCGACGGGATCGCGCCGCTCCTCGGGCAGCATCGCGTCGATCACCGGCTTCTGCATCATGCCCATGACGTAGTTGTCGAAGATCCGGTCGAGCATCCGCGCCTGTACGGCGAGATCGGGATCGGTGGGGAGCAGCGCGACCGGGCCGGGATGGTGGACATGGAGATATTCGATCACCGCGGTCGCCTCGACGATCGTGCGGTCACCTTCGGCGAGGACGGGGAAGAGCTTGAGCGGCCAGCGGGCCTCCAGCTCCTGCGCGGCGCCGGGCTCCTCGAGATTGCGGAAGGTGAAGGGGATGTCGTTCTCGTAAAGGGCGATCAACGCCTTCCAGGTGTAGGACGAGAAGGGGTGGCCGAAGAGCTGGAGCGGCATGGCATCCTCTCATAGTTAGGATTTAAGCTAAGTATCTGGATGCGGTGCGGCTGTCACGCGAATTGTCACTGCCACCCTTCTTTCTCCCCTCCCTGCAAGGGAGGGGAATTCCTTCAGGCCACCCAGTCGCCGGACTTGCCGCCCTTCTTGGAGAGCAGACGAATCTCGCCGATGGTCATGGCCTTATCGAGCGCCTTGGCCATGTCGTAGAGGGTGAGCAGCGCCGTGGAGACGGCGGTGAGCGCTTCCATCTCGACGCCAGTCTGGGCCTCGGTGGCGGCGGTGGCCGTTACCGTGACGCCGGTCTCGTCGGGTGCGAGGTCAACGGAGACCCTGGTCAGCGGCAGCGGGTGGCAGAGCGGGATCAGCTCGGCGGTGCGCTTGGCGGCCATGATCCCGGCGATGCGCGCGGTGGCGAGGACGTCGCCCTTCTTGACGGCACCGGCGCGGATCGCAGCGGCGGCTTCGCGCGACATCTCGATCCGGCCGCTGGCGACGGCCTCGCGCGCGGTGACCGCCTTGCCCGCGACATCCACCATGCGCGCGGCGCCGGTCTCGTCGAGATGGGTGAGGTTGCTCACCCGACCAGCGTCCGGGTCGCTGCCTCGACGTCATCTTGGCGCATCAGCGACTCGCCGACGAGGAAGCAGCGAATGTCGTGCGCAGCCATCGCGTCGAGATCGGCGCGCGTGTTCAAGCCGCTCTCCGCGACAAAGGTGCAGTCCTTCGGGGCCTGGCCGACCAGGTCATAGGTTTTCTGCACATCGACCTCGAAGGTCTTGAGATTGCGGTTGTTCACACCGATCACGCGCGAGCGCAGCCTGAGCGCGCGCTCGAGCTCGTCGGCGTCGTGCACCTCGACCAGCACGTCCATGCCGAGGCCGAGCGCGGCGTCCTCGATCTCGGCCATCTGCGCGTCTTCCAGTGCGGCCACGATGATGAGGATCGCATCGGCGCCGATCGCGCGCGATTCGAGTACCTGCCAGGGATCGACCATGAAGTCCTTGCGGATCACCGGCAGGTCGCAAGCGGCACGGGCGGCGATGAGAAACTCCTCATGCCCTTGGAAATACTCCAGGTCGGTCAGGACCGAGAGACAGGCGGCGCCGCCTGCCTGATAGGCGCGAGCATGGGCCGGGGGATCGAAATCGGCGCGGATCAGCCCCTTGGACGGGCTGGCCTTCTTGATCTCGGCGATCAGGCCATAGCCGCCGGCGGCTGCCTTTGCGTCGAGCGCGGCCTTGAAGCCGCGTGGCGGCGTGCGGGTGAGCGCCTGGGCCTGGAGATCGGCCAGCGAGGTGGTCGCGCGGCGGGTGGCGACTTCGCCATGCTTGGTGGCGATGATGGTATCGAGGATCGTGGACATCAAAAGGCGATCCAGCAGGCGAGCAGCGCCTTGGCAAGGCCCTTGTCGATCGTCTCGGCGGCTTCCTCGGCCCCGGCGCGCAGATCGCTCGCCTCGCCGGCGATGACGAGCGCGGCAGCGGCGTTGAGCAGCACGGCGTCGCGATAGGGGCTGTGCTCGCCTTCGAGCAGGCGGTGAAGCGCGAGGGCATTGTACTCCGGGCCGCCGCCGCGGATGGCGACCAGCGGGTGGCGGGGCAGGCCGGCATCCTCGGGCGTGATACGCTTGGGAAGGCCCGAGCTGCCGATGCTCACCACGACGCTGGCATGCTCGGTGGAGAGCTCGTCGAGCCCTTCCTCGCCGGAGACGATCGCCGCGCTGTCGACGCCGAGCTGTTCCAGCGCCTCGGCATAGATCGGGGCATAATCGGGCCGGGCGATGCCGATCAGCTGGCGGCGGACATGGGCGGGGTTCGCGAGCGGGCCCATCAGGTTGAAGATGGTACGGCGGCCGATCCGGCGGCGCAGCGGGCCGATCCGGGCGAGCGAGGGGTGGTGCGCCTGGGCGAAGAGGAAAGCGATGCCGAGCTCGTTGAGCGATTCCTCGGCACGGGCGCCGGCACGGTCGAGATCGAGGCCCAGCGCTTCGAGCGTGTCCGCCGCGCCCGACTTGGACGAGGCGGCGCGATTGCCGTGCTTGGCGACCGGCACGCCGGCTGCGGCGACGACCAGGCTGACTGCGGTGGAGACGTTGAGCGTGTGATGCCCGTCGCCGCCGGTGCCGCAGACGTCGATCGCGCCTTCGGGCGCCGAGATCGGGATCAGCCGCGCGCGCATCGCCCGGGCGGCCTCGGCGATCTCGATGCTGGTCTCGCCGCGGACGGACAGGTCGATCAGGAAACGCTCGATCTCGGGCTCGGGCACCTTGCCGTCGAGGATGTCGGCAAAGGCTTGCGCGGCGGACTCGCGCGCGAGCGGGGTCGCGGGATCGGGGAGGAGAGTGAAGGTCATCACGGGGGCTGTATTGATATCCCAGTGTGGGATGTCGAGAAATTCCTGCTTTACCCGGCATCCCTAACTGCTCCCCGGCGAAGGCCGGGGCCAAGTTGCAACGTCGTTCGAGAGGTTTGAGCGTCCTAACCCGCTGGGCCGAGACTGGACCCCGGCCTTCGCCGGGGAACAGGATTGGCTGATGTTGAGATGTTAGCCCGCCTCGATCAGATGACGCCCCTCGGGGCTGATCGCGAGGTCGCGCCAGTCGAGTTCTTCCTGGAGCTGCTCGTACAGGTCCTGGCCGATCACGTCGCTGTCGCGCAGTTGGTTGAGCTTGTCGCGCTGGGCGGCGACGGCGCAGAGCTGGAGGCGCTGGCGGGCATCGAATTCGGGGCAGACATTGTCGGCGCCGTTGCGGTCGATCTCGAACTGGCGCCGGGTCTCGTCGGCGACCTTGCCCTGTTCGGTTTCGAGCGCGGTGAGCGCGGCCTCGGCGAGCTTGCGGCGGGCATGGTTGAGCAGTTCCTCGCCATCGCCCTTGCCGGCGAGTCCGAGCAGCTTGATCAGCGGGGCGAGGGTGAGGCCCTGCAGCACCAAGGTCGCCAGCACCACGGCGAAGGCGGAAAGCACCATCAGGTCGCGCTGGGGAAAGTCGTGCGGCAGCGCGAAGGCGGTGGCGAGCGTGACGAGCCCGCGCATCCCGCACCAGCCGACCACCACGCTCTGCGCGAAGCTGGGCGGGGGCAGGTTGCCCCGGATCATCGGGAAGGCGCGGACGATGCCGTTATAGGCGAGCGACCAGGCCATCCGGGTGACGATCACGCCGAGCACCACGAGCCCCGCGAAGATCGCGGCCTCGCGCAGGCGCTCGGGGCTCATCTCGGCGACGATCTGGCGCGCCTGCATGCCCATCAGCAGGAAGGCGACGACGTTCAGCACGAACACGCCGACGCCCCATACCGCGAAGGACTGGACGCGGTTGCGCGCGCTGATCGGCACACTGGGCGAGTTGGCGACGTACATCGCGCAGGTGACGACGCAGAGCACGGCGGACAGGCCGAGCCGTTCGGCGACGATCCAGGCCACCCAGGTGTTGACGAACTCGAACAGGTTTCCGCCGAACGAGCCGCGGGTGAACGGCATCAGCCTGCCCATCAGCCAGCCACAGGCGAGGCCGAGCAGGATGCCGCCGGGCACGGCGAGGCCAAGGCGGGTGGCGACCATCGGATCGATCCCGCCATGGCTCTGCACCGCGAGCGCGGCGCCGAACAGCAGCAGCGCGGTGGCGTCGTTGAGCAGGCTCTCGCCGGTGAGCACCTGGACGGTGCGGCGCGGCAGCGCGGCGGACTGGAGGACGGTGGTGGCGGCGGCAGCGTCGGGCGGGGCGACGATCGCGCCGAGCGCGATCGCGGCGGCGATCGGCAATCCGGCGAACGCCCAGCCGATCCAGGCGACCACGGCAGTGGTGAGCAGCACCGCGACGACGGCGAGCGAGACGAGCGGGCGCCACAGCCGGCGGATCGCGGCGAGGGGGAAGTCGAAGGCGGCGTCGAGCAGCACGGGCGCGATGAACAGCGCCATCGCGGTATGCCCGTCGAGCGCGATGTTGGGCGAGCCGGGGATGGTCGCGACAATCACGCCGGCAGCGGCGAGCATCGTCGGATAGGGAATCGGAGTTCGTCGCGAGACCTGCAGCAGCAGGACCGCCAGGGCGAGGAGCGCGACGAGGCTCTCGAAGAAGGTCACGGGAACAGGCTAGCGTACGTGAGACGCGGGTCAATTCCCTCTACCGCTTTTGCGGGAGAGGGACGGCGACGCCGGCGAAGCCGGGGCGCACCAGGGCGAGGGCCTGTGCTGGCCGCACGTGGAGCGCTTGCCGCTCTTTCAGGCCCTCACCCTTCCGCCGACCTTGTCGGCTCCCTCCCTCTCCCGTGAAAGCGGGAGAGGGAATGAAGGTCAGCTCGCGTTACCCGGCTGGGCTTGCGCCGGCGCGGTGGCGGCGGGCGTATCGTCCGGGCCATCCTCCGGCCCGTCGAACCCGTGCGGGCCGTGGTGGCGGCCATGGCCGCGCAGGGCAGGCGGGATCTCTCCGATGACCAGCTTGCCGTCATGGTTGGTATCGAAGGTGTCGAAACGGGCATTCGCCGCCGCGACCCATTCGGCGCGGGTGACGACGCCGTCGCCATTGGCATCGGCGCGGGCGAAGGGCCCCATCGGGCCGCGGCCCATGCTCGCCATCGCGATGCCGCCTGCGGCTACCGTGACGAGCACGCCGGCCAGCGTCGCGGCGACCAGCTGCAGCTTGTGGTTCATTGCACTCTCCATCGGGCCCGGGATCGGGCCATGGTGGAGACAGTGGCGGCGCCACGTCGCGCGGCTATGTCACCGCGCGGGTGAAATTGTCGCAAATAGTTGCAGGTTCAGGCGCTTGCAGGCTTACGCGAGCGCGTGCGCTTCGATCCCGGCGAGCTTGAGGAAGTTCGCCAGCATCGCATGGCCATGCTCGGTGGCGATGCTCTCGGGGTGGAACTGCACGCTGTGGATCGGCAGCTCCCGGTGACGGAAGCCCATCACATGGCCGTCGTCCGAAGTGGCGTTGACCACCAGCTCTTTCGGAATGTCGGTGACGATCAGCGAATGGTAGCGCGTCGCGGTGAAGGGCGAGGGCAGGCCTTCGAACAGGCCGGTGCCGTCATGCGAGACCGGGCTGGTCTTGCCGTGCATCAGGCCGCCGCGGACCACCGAACCGCCAAAATGCTGGCCGATCGCCTGATGGCCGAGGCAGACGCCCAGAAGCGGCTTGCCGAGATCTGCGCAGGCCGCGACGAGGTCGAGGCTGATCCCCGCTTCGTTGGGCGTGCAGGGGCCGGGCGAGATCAGGAACGCCTGGGCATTGCTGGCAACGGCGTCGCGGGCGGTGAGCGCGTCGTTGCGCACTACCTGCACGTCGGTGCCCAGCTCCATCAGATAGTGGACGAGGTTCCAGGTGAAGCTGTCGTAATTGTCGATGACGAGGATCATGGCGCCTGCGCTACTGCTTCTGGAGGGCTACGACAATCGGCCCGATGGGCACGCCGCCGTCGAGACGGTCCGATACGGGATCCCAGAGCCGCGAGACCGCGCCGTCGAGATAGAGCGCGTCGGGCGCGGCGAGCTTGTCGCGGAACAGCCGGGCGAAGCGGCCGAACGACACCGGCTCGTTGCTGATCGCGAACCAGGCACTGCCGTTGAGACCCACGCCCACGGCATTGCGGATGGTCAGCGAGGTGCCGTTCTCCGCCAGCTTGGGATGGAGCTGGCCGTCGATCAGCAGCATCGGGCCCGACTGGGTAGCGAAGCGGACGTGATCGGGCTTGTTCGCGGCGAAATCATCAGTGGTGGCGACGTGCCAGCCTTTCGCGTCGCCCCAGAACACGCCGTTGGGTTGCATGTGGAAATTGCCGGGGCCGGGGCGGCGGTTGAGCGGCTTCTGCTCGGCGCCGTCCTCGACATAATAGCCGATCGGCAGGCCGGCGGCGTCGAACATGCCGGCGTTCATCGCGAAGGCGATGCGCGGATAGCGATCGCCCAGGCGCGGCTGGAGCCCGGTGAAGTCGCGCATCGGGCGGCCATCGGCGGCCTTGTCGACCAGCAGCACGTCATGCTTCTGCGGATCGGCGCGGCAGACGGTGAAGCTGGTGCCCTCGAAGCTGATCTTGCGGCATGCGGCATCGATGCCCCCATTGGAGGCGCAGGCAGTCAGCGTCAGGAAGGCGCCGGCAACGGCGATCGGCCGGATCATGCGTGCCACTTAGGATGAAATCGCGTTCAGGCAAGCCATGCGCCTGCCTTGGGCTTGCCATAGTGGCGCGGCACGTCCAGCGGCGAGGGGCGTTGTTACGCCAGAAGGAGTGTTCATGATCGTTCGTTTGCTCGCCGCCGCCGCGCTGCTCGCGACGCCTGCTATCGCGCAGGATGCCAAGCAGTCGTCGCAGGACAATCAGGGCCCGCCCAAGCGGGTGCGCAGCGTGCTGCTCTATGGGCAGGAGCAATGCCCCAAGCCGCAGAGCGAGGACGAGATCGTGGTGTGCGCGAGCGGCGGCGAATCGCCCTATCGCATCCCCAAGGAATTCCGGAACCAGCCGAAGAACGACGCGGCGTCGCAGGCCTGGACCAACCGGGTCGAGATGGTCGAGGACGTGAACCGTGCCGGGCTGCCGAACAGCTGCTCGCCGGTGGGCACCGGCGGCCAGACCGGCTGCACCCGCGCCGCGATCCGGCAATGGTATCAGGAGCGGCTGGAGCAGAAAGCCAAGGACGCGGCGATTCCTTGAGGCCCTAATTCCTCCCCCAGCTTGCTGGGGGAGGGGGACCGCCGAAGGCGGTGGAGGGGCGGCGGACGCAGTCCGCCGGTTTCACCGGCGGCCCCTCCACCATCGCTGCGCGATGGTCCCCCTCCCCGAGACAAGCTCGGGGAGGATTTTTAGAAGCTACTGCCCGAAGCCGGCCTCGCCGGCCTGCTTCACCGCTTCTCGCGCCGCCGCGAACAGCGCTCCGGCCTTGGCTTCGCACTCGCGCTGCTCATATTCCGGCACGCTGTCGGCGACGATGCCAGCGCCGGCCTGGACATGCATCGTCCCGTCCTTGACCAGCGCGGTGCGCAGCACGATGCAGCTGTCCATCGAGCCGTCCGGCGAGAAATAGCCGACGCCGCCCGCGTACGGCCCGCGCGTTTCCTGCTCCAGCTCGGCGATGATCTCGCAGGCGCGGACCTTGGGCGCGCCGCTGACCGTGCCCGCTGGGAAGCCGGCGAACAGCGCGTCAAGCGCGTCCTTGCCCGGCGCCAGCTGGCCGACCACGTTCGAGACGATGTGCATGACGTGGCTGTAGAATTCGACCGTATAGCTGTCGGTCACCTTGACGGTGCCGGCATCGGCGACCCGGCCGACATCGTTGCGGCCGAGATCGAGCAGCATCAGATGCTCGGCGCGTTCCTTGGGATCGGCGAGCAGGCTGGCGCGGTTGTCCTCGTCCTCCGCCGCGGTCTTGCCGCGCGGACGGGTGCCGGCGATCGGGCGGATCGTGACTTCGTTGTCGCGCACCCGCACCAGGATCTCGGGGCTCGAGCCAGTCAGCGCGAAGCCGGGCAGGTCGAGATGGTAGAGGAAGGGCGACGGGTTGATCCGCCTGAGCGCGCGGTACAGCTCGAAGGGCGGCAGCGCGAACGGGGTGGTGAAGCGCTGGGCGAGCACCACCTGGAAGATGTCGCCGGCGGCGATGTATTCCTTGGCGGCGGCGACCATCTCGCCATAGCGGCCCGGGCGCAGCACCGGGGTGAGCTTCACTTCTTCCGGCTCGGCACGGACCGGGGCGGGCAGGGGGGCGCCGGCGAGTTGCGCCGCGACGGTCTCGATCCGCTCGGCCGACAGGTCGACATCGCCGTCGGGCCAGACCGGGGCGACGAGGAACAGTGCATCGGCGAGGCGATCAAACACCAGCACCACCGTGGGGCGGACGAACATCATGTCCGGCACGCCGATCGGGTTCTCGGGCGGGCGCGGCAGCTTCTCGACCAGCCCGACCGTCTCATAGCTGAAATAGCCGACCAGGCAGGCGAGCGCCTTGGGCAGCTCGGGCGGGACCTCGGTGCGGCAGCGCGCGGCGAGACCGCGCAGGGCATCCAGCGCAGGCTCGGCACACGGCTTGAAGGCGTCCCGATTGGTCAGCCATTCGGGATTGATCGCGGCTTCGTTACCGGTGGCACGGAAGACCAGGTCGGGGGCGAGCCCGATCAGGCTGTGGCGGCCGCGGACCGAGCCGCCCTCGACCGATTCCAGCAGGAAGTCGCCGCGGCCCGGCTCGATCAGCTTGAGCGCAGCGGCGACCGGTGTTTCGGTGTCCGCGATCTGGCGCCGCCAGAGCAGCGCCGGCCGCCCGGCGGCCAGCGCCGCGCGGGCGGCTTCGATCCCCTCGATGCCCTGCGGCACGTCCTTAACGGGCGCCCTGGCGGGTCAGGTCCGCGCGGAGGCGGGCGATCGCCGCTTCGTTGCGGGTGATCTTCAGGTCATTGCGGATCGCGCGAATGAACTCGCGGGCATATTCCGCCGGGATCTGCTGCTGCAGCGCGCTGCGCATGCCGGCCATCGCCATCGGATCGCCCGAAGCGTCATGCGGCTCCACCTTGTCGAGGAACACGACATAGAAGCCCTTGCGATCGGGTGCCTCGAGCAGGCGGGCCTTCTTCGGCTGCATGCTGAAGGCCATCTTGATGAACTGCTCCTTGTCCGCGATTTCCCTGCGCTGGAAATCGAACGGCTTGGGCGCCGGGCCCTTGGCGCCGGCGTCCGCGAGCGCCTTGTCGATCGGCACGCCCTTGTTGAGCGCGGCGACCACGGCGTTCGCGGCAACCTTGGCCTTCTCCAGTGCCTTGTCGACCAGATAGTCGGTCTTCACCTTGTCGCGGATGCTGGCGAGCGGGCGCGGCGCGGCCGGCACGATCCGATCAAGCTTGACGACCGCGAAGCCGCCTTCCGGCGAGACCTGGGCGAGCTGGATATCGTCGTCCGGATTCTCGAAGGTGAAGCCGCTGCGCATGATCGCGACCATCGCCGGATCGGGCTTATAGGCTTCGTTCTCCGGATCGATGCCGCCGGCGGCGAGCGCCGGGGTCACCTGGGCGGTCAGCTTGGCATCGCCGAGCAGCTCGGCGAAATTCTTGCCGTCGCCGATGCCGTCCTCGATCTTCTGGCGCAGATCGGCGAGCGCCTGCGCGGTCTTGCGCTGGGTGACCTCGGTGGCGAGCTCGTCATGCGCCTCGGCGAGCGTCTTGGCGGCGATCTTCTCGATCTTCTCGACGACCAGGATGTGCCAGCCGAGCTGCGACTTGATCGGGCCGAGGAGCTGGCCCTGCGCGGCGGCAAAGGCCGCGTTGGCGATCTCGGCAGTGGTCTGGCGCGCGAGCTCGGGCTTCTCGATGCCTTCGAAATTGGTCGCGTCGAGGCCGGCGGCCTTGGCGGCGTCGGCCAGCGACTTGCCGCCCTTCACTTCGGCGGCGACCTTGTCGGCGGCCGCCTTGTCGAGCACGACGAGTTGGCGCACGCCGCGCTTCTCGGCGGCGGCATAGCGAGCGCCGGCCTTCTTGTAGGCATCGGCGATCTCGGCCTCGGTCGCGGTCTGCTGGGCGCGGATCTGGTCCGGCATCACCACGGCGTAGCGCACGATGCGCCGCTGCGGCACGAGGTAGCGGGCGCGGTGGCTGACATAATAGGCGTTGAGCGCCTTGTCGTCGGGATCGGCGCCCGGATCCATCTGCGCGGTGTTGATCATGCCGACGATGCCTGCGCGGCGCTCGAGCAGCAGAGAGGCATAGGGGGCGACGACGCCGTTCGGCACATCGGTGCCGATGGTGGCGCGGTTGACCAGCCAGTTGCCATAGCGCTCACGCATCATGCTCTCGCGGAACAGCGCCGGGGCAAGCCGATTGTCGGCGAGCAGCTTCTCGAAGGTCTGCTGGCTGAACTTGCCGTCGATGCCGGCAAAGGACGGGTTGCTGGCGATCTCGGTGTCGATCAGCTTCTTCGACACCGACATGCCCGACTTGCGGCCGAACTCGACCAGCGCGGCCTGGTTGATCATCTCGTCGATCGCGATGTCGAGACCGCCCTGGGCGAGGAACTGCTCCATCGTCACCGTCTGCCCCTGCTGCTGCAGGTTGCGGATGAAGCGCTCGATCCGGTCCCGCACTTCGGTGTCGGAGATCTTCTCGCCGCCCACCGTGGCCAGCGTGCTGCTCGTCGCGCCGCCACCGCCATTGCGGATGCCGGTGATGTCGCCCGCCGCGAAGGCGATGGCGATCAGGCCAAGGAACAGGAACACCGCAATCAGGCCGTAGCGCGACTTGGTGAAATTGCGGAAGAAGCTGAGCATGAAGTGCCGATCGTTGGAATGGTTTGCGGGTGCTTTAGGGCCCTCATTCGCTGCCATCAAGCTTGTGCGAACGCAGGCGCCTGCTATCCGCCCATGAAACAAACATAATGGGAGGTTGGGGTGATGCGGCGCAAGCTGGTGGCGGGTAACTGGAAAATGCATGGGCTGCGGGCGCAGCTGCCCGAGGTCGAGGCGATCGCGGCGGCGGCGGCGGCGAATCCGTCGGTCGATGCGGCGCTCTGCCTGCCCTACACGCTGATCCATCCCGCCGCGCAGGTGGCGGGCGGCCTGCCGATCGGCGCGCAGGACCTGCACGAGGCCGACAAGGGCGCGCATACCGGCTGCATCTCGGCGCCGATGCTGGTCGAGGAGGGCGCGGCCCTGACCATCGTCGGCCATTCGGAGCGTCGCGGCGACCAGCACGAGACCAGCCACGACGCCTATATGAAGGCCGCCGCTGCCCATCGGCACGGGCTCAAGGTGATCCTGTGCTGCGGCGAGCTGGAGGCCGAGCGCGCCGCCGGCCGCGCCGAGCGAATCGTCCAGTCGCAGATCGAGAAGTCGCTGCCCGACGATGCCGATCCGAGCTGGCTGACGATCGCCTATGAGCCGCGCTGGGCGATCGGCACCGGCAAGACGCCGACGGCGGACGAGATCGCTTCGATGCACGCGATCATCCGCGCCAAGCTGCGCATGATGATCGGCGAGGAGAAGGCCGACGGCATCCAGATCCTCTATGGCGGATCGGTGACCGGCACGAATGCCGCGCAGATCCTGGCGCTCGACAATGTCGACGGCGCGCTGGTCGGCGGGGCGAGCCTGACCGCCGAGAAGTTCGTGCCGATCATCGAGGCTGCGGCTTCGGTTTCCTGACTTCCCCAAGAGTGAAAAAGGCCGTCACGCCAGAGAGCGCGGCGGCCGCCGCTCCGACCAGCGCGCCCATATGGAAGGCGCTGACCAGGCCTGCGCCCGCCGAGGCGATCACCGCGCCGGCGATGGCGGTGGCGATCAGGCCGCCGGTGCGCGCGATCGCGCTGTTGAAGCCCGATGCGGTGCCGGTATGGGTGTCGTCGACAGACGCCAGCACCGCGGTGGTCAGCGGTGCGGCGACGCTGGCCATGCCGATCGCGATCGCCAGCACGCCGGGGAAGACGGTGGCCCAATAGGATCCGTCCTCCCGGATCAGCAGGAGCAGCGCGAAGCCGGTCGCGACGATCATCGGCCCGATGGTAAGCGGCCAGCGCGGACCGATCCGCGCGGTGATCCGGCCCATGATGCGGCTGGCGATCCCCATGCCCAGCGGCATCGGCAGCAGCGCGAAGCCGGCGTGTAGCGCCGAATAGCCGCCCGCCTCGATCAGCACATAGGGCAGGAGCAGCAGCCCCCCGCCGAGCGCGCCGTAGAGCAGGAAGGTGAGCAGGGTGAGGCCGGCAAAGGCGCGCGAGCCGAACATCGCCACCGGCATCATCGCGCGGCTTCCACGATGATGCTCGATCCAGAGGAACAGCCCGATCGCGGCCAGGCCGGCGACGAGGCCGGCCGCCAAGGTGCCATCGATCGCGTGGTGGCTCGACCAGAGGGTCAGCGCCCAGGTCAGCGCGCCGAGTGCCAGCGTCGCGGTGAGGGCGCCGGGCAGGTCGAGCGGCAGGTCGCCTTCCGAGCTCTCCTCGACATAGAAGAGCGCGATGCCGATCGCCGCGAGCGCCACCGGCACATTGACATAGAAGATCGCGCGCCAGCCGATCGCGTCGACCAGCCAGCCGCCGAGCGGTGGGCCGACCGCGCCGGCGATCGCGCCGACGCCCGCCCAGGTACCGATCGCCTTGCCGCGTGCCTCGCCGGTAAAGGCATGGCCCAGGGTGGCGAGGCTGTTGGGCAGCAGGATGGCCGCGCCGATCCCCTGCAGCGCCCGGGCGGCAAGCAGCAGGGTGAGGTCGGCGGCGACCGCGCAGGCGACCGAAGCGATCGTGAACAGGGCGATGCCGAGCACCAGCAGCTTGCGCCGCCCGAAATGATCGCCCGCCGCGCCGCCGATCAGCAGCAGCGCCGAGAGCGGCAGCATGTACGCGTTGATCGTCCATTGCAGCTCGGCCGGGGTGGCGTGGAGGTCGGCGCCGATCGCGGGCAGCGCAACATTGGTCACCGATCCGTCGATGAACGCCAGGCTCGAGGCCAGGATGCAGGCGGTGAGGGTCAGGTTCGGATGCCGGGCCTGCATGCCACCGCTCTAGCAGAGCCGGGCGCGGGACGGGAGTGCCGCCGCTCCGCGGCTGGACGCGTCGCCGTAACCTTCAGTTAATTTACTGAAATTACGCAAATCTTCTGCCGCCTGCAGGCATCTGCTTGCTATATATGGATATGCTGCGGCTCTCGCTTCCTGCCTGGCCTGTCGACTCCGATCGGAATCAGATGATTCTGGTCGAGCAGTTCCATGCCCTGCGCCAGCAGGTGCCGCTGATGTACCTGATGATGTTCGCCGATTCGGCGTTCCTCGCCTTCGCGGCCTATGGCACGGTGAGTCCCTGGTGGAGCCTGGGCATGCCGACCCTGCTGGCAGTGCTTTCGGCGGGACGCGCGGCCTTCTGGCTTCGCCGTCGCGGCCATACGCCGCGGCCCGAGATGATCCCCCAGTATCTGCGCGGCACGATCATCGTCGCCGCGGTGCTCAGCTTCGGTTTCGGCGGCTGGGGGTTGCTGCTCTACGCGGAGGGCGACCTGGTCCGCCGCGCATGCATCGCGCTCTATATCTTCATCGGCGCGATCAGCTGCTGCTACTGCCTGCAATCGGTGCCGCGCGCGGGCCAGGCGGTGCTGCTGTGCGGGGCGACGCCGGTGACACTCTGCCTGATCTTCTCCCCTGACTGGTTCCTGCGCGGGCTGGGCTTCAACATCCTGGTGGTGGGATTCGTGGTGCTGCGGATGATGCGCACCAGCCATGCCGGGTTCGTCGAGATGCTGGCCTCGCGCTCACACATGGCCGCCGAGCAGGCGCGCGCGCAGGGTGCCGAGCAGCGCGCGCACCAGCTCGCCTATCATGACCCGCTGACCGGTCTGCCCAATCGCCGCGCGCTCGCCGAGGCGCTCGAGCGGCGGATGCTGCGCGATGGCGAGGGCGCGACGCTGGGGCTGCTGATCATCGACCTCGACCGGTTCAAGTCGATCAACGACGTGCATGGCCATCCCGCCGGCGACCAGCTGCTGCGCGACGTCGCCGCCCGGCTCAACGCGGCGGTGGGCGAGGAGGGGGTGAGCTACCGGCTCGGCGGCGACGAATTCGCAGTGGTGATCGATGGCGACGGCGAAGTCGCGCGGCGCATCGCCCATGCCATCGTCAATGCGGTGCACCGTCCCTTCGCCGAATCGGACCTGGTCCACCATATCGGCGCCAGCGTGGGCATCTCGCTCTATCCGCAGGACGCGCTCGATCTCGACACGCTGATGCGCAAGGCGGACATCGCGCTCTACAAGGCCAAGCATAGCGGGCGGAACCAGCATTGCGCGTTCGAGCCGCTGCTCGATGCCGAGATCCGTCGCCGCGCCGAGATCGAGCGCGAGATGCGCGAGGCGATGCAGACCGATGCCTTCGTGCCCTTTTACCAGGCGATCGTCTGCCTGAAGAGCCGCGAAGTGGTCGGCTATGAGCTGCTTGCGCGCTGGCGGCGCGACGAGGGCGAGGAGATCGGCCCCGAGCAGTTCATTCCGATCGCCGAGGAATGCGGGCTGATCGACACGCTGATGCTGCGTTTGCTTCGCCGCGCCTGCCGCGAGACGCGCGACTGGCAGGTGCCGATCTCGATCAACGTCTCGCCGACCCAGCTCAAGGATCCGTGGTTCAGCCAGAAGCTGCTGGGCGTGCTGATCCGCGAGCGCTTCCCCGCGCGGCGGCTGACGGTGGAGATCACCGAGAACGCGCTGATCGTCGATGCCGAAAGCGCGCAGGACGCGATCGCCTCGCTGCGCAACCAGGGCATCCAGCTGGCGCTCGACGATTTCGGCACCGGCTATTCGTCGCTCCAGCACCTCCAGATGCTGCCCTTCGACCGGCTCAAGATCGACCGGTCCTTCGTCTCGGCGATGGGCCGCGATCCGCAGGCGATGCGGCTGGTGCTGGCGATCGTCACCCTGGCCAACACGCTCGAGCTGCCGGTGGTCGCGGAGGGCATCGAGAATGCCGCCACCGCCGAGGCGCTGGCGCGGCTGGGGTGCGCGATGGGGCAGGGATTTCATTTCGGTCACCCGATGCCGGTGGAAGGGATCGCGGCGGTCGGCGGCGGGGTTGCTGCCTGACATCTTCCCAGACGTGCAGCTTGTCGCCTACTCTGGCGCGGTTCACGGGAGAGTCCGATGCCGCTTCTCGCCTGGTTCGCCTACCTGCTCGCGCTGATCGCCGCGCCCGCTGCCGCCAGCAGCACGCT
This sequence comes from Pseudomonadota bacterium, assembly GCA_023445495.1. Lineage (GTDB taxonomy): Bacteria > Pseudomonadota > Alphaproteobacteria > Sphingomonadales > Sphingomonadaceae > Sphingomonas. The sequence goes on from JAEXLC010000180.1 coordinate 46,283, forward strand.
GGAGCGCGGCACGATCGACGCCGCCAGCCTTCGCGGCAATGCCGCCGGCCTGCCGAGCGCCCGTAGCGTCACCGTCTATCTGCCTGACGGCTATGCGACCGACCCGAAGCAGCGCTTCCCGGTGCTCTATTACCTGACCAGCTTCTTCGAGGACGACCGGGCACCCTGGACGAACAACGGCGCGCAGGCGCTGCTCGACCGGGCGATCGGCCGCAAGGTGATCGGCCCGGCGATCGTCGTGACGGTCGACTGCACCACGCCCGCCGGCGGCTCCTGGTACGTCAACTCGCTGGTGACTGGGAACTGGGAGGATTTCGTCAGCCGCGAGCTCGTCGCCTGGATCGACCGGCGGTACCGCACCCGCGCCGTGGCGGACTCGCGCGGCATCGCAGGCGACCGGATGGGCGGGCACGGCGCGATCCGGCTGGCGATGCGGCATCCGGAGGTCTTCGGCGCGGTCTATGCGCTGCATCCGATCGGCATGGGACCGGGGGTGCAGACCATGTTCTCGCGGCCCAACTGGCAGCTGCTCCAGGACGCCAGGGGGTTCGAGGACCTGCGCAGCGACGGCTTCTCGCTGATCTTCACGTCGATCTTCCAGGCGCACCTGCCGAGCGCGAGCCGGGCGCCGCTGTTCTTCGATCCACCGGCGCGGCTGGTCGCGGGCAAGTTGGAGGTGGATGCGGCGCTGACCGAGAAGCTCAACGCCAGCTTCTTCCTCGAGCGGCAGGTGGCCGCGCATGCCGGCAATCTCAAGCTATTGCGCGGCTTCATGTTCGACTGGGCGCGGGGCGATACCAACCCCGATCACATCGTCTCGCTCCAGGCCTTCACGCGCGCGCTCGACGTGTTTGGCGTACCCTACGAAGCGGAGGAATATCGCGGCGGCTGGGGCGAGCGTCACTGGGGCGAAGACGGGCGCATCTACACCGAGATGCTGCCGTTCTTCGCTCGGACGCTGGTGTTCTAGATGGCGTGGAAAATCCGCGCTCGCATTGCCGCATGTCCCTCGTCACCCTGATCTTGTTTCAGGGTCCAACGCTCCACATGCCGTGTCGCGGGTGGAAAGTTGGATGCTGAAACAAGTTCAGCATGACGAGCGCATGTGCTGATCCGTATTACTTCGCGTAGCGGTCCTTGAGCACCTTCCACACGGCGCGCAGGCTCACTGCTTCGGCGCCCTTGGGGCGGCCGGGCTTGTGGCTGCCGTTCCAGCAGAAGATGTCGAGATGCGCCCACTGGGCCTTCTCCGGCACGAACTCCTTGAGGAACAGCGCGGCGGTCAGCGCGCCGCCGAACGGTGCTTCGGCCGCGTTGACCATGTCGGCAACGTCGGACTTCAGCATTTCCTTGTACGGATCGTAGAGCGGCAGGCGCCACATCGGATCCGCCTCGGTCTCCGCCGCGGCCATCAGCTCGCTCGCCAGCGTGTCGTCATTGGCGAACAGCGCCTGGAGATCGGCGCCGAGGGCAACGCGAGCGGCGCCGGTGAGCGTCGCATAGTCGATCACCAGCTCGGGGGCCTTTTCCTCGGCCTTGGTCAGCGCATCGGCGAGGATCAGGCGCCCCTCGGCATCGGTGTTGCTGTTCTCGACCGTGATGCCCTTGCGCGAGCGCATGATGTCGCCCGGGCGGGTGGCCTCGCCGTTGATCGAGTTCTCGACCGCGGGGACGAGCATGTGCAGCCGCACCGGCAGGCGCGACGACATGATGAGCTCGGCGGTGGCCATCGCATGCGCTGCGCCGCCCATGTCCTTCTTCATCAGGCGCATGCCCGAGGCCGGCTTGATGTCGAGGCCGCCCGAATCGAAGCAGACGCCCTTGCCGATGATCGCGACCTTCGGATGCTCGGGATTGCCCCATTCGATCTCGATCAGGCGCGGCTCGCGGCCCTTGCCGGCGGCCTTGCCGACCGCCCAGAGCAGGCCATAGCCCTTTTCGACCTCGTCGCCCTTCACGACGCTGAGCTGCCCGCCATAGGCCTTGACCAGATCGGCGGCGGCGGCCTCGAGATCGGCCGGGCCCATGTCGTTGGCGCCGGTGTTGATCCGGTCGCGCAGTTTGTAAGTGGCATTGGCGATGCGGACGGCTTCCTCGATCCGCGCGACATCGGTGGTGAGCAGCACGCGCGCGCCGGTCGGCGCCTTCTCGTCCTTCTTGTAGGTATCGAACTTGTACTGGGCGACGAGCCAGCCATGGATCGCCTTGCCGGGCTCGACGCCCTCGACGCGGTAGGCGCCCTCGGGCAGCGTCTCGGCGAGCTTGGCCAGGCACCAGGGCGAAAGCTTCTCGGCATTGGCGACCACCGTCACCACCGACCAGTCCTCGGGCCCTTCGCCGGGCAGGATCGCGCTCGAATAGGCGCTGGGCGCCAGCTTCTGCGCGGCGGCCGCGGTGCGGTGGCGCGGCGGCTGGGCATTGAGCCAGGCGTCGAAGCCCTTGGCGTCGATCACGTGGATGGTGCGGGCGGACTGGCCCTTGTCGGGCTGAACGAGCGTGTTGGGATCAGGCATGTGCATTGATCTAGGTAATGGCGGCGACGAGGGCTAGCCCCCTCGCGGCACATGAATTTTCGTTCATCAAGGAACCGTCTCGTTTCGCAACCGGTTTCCCGAAGGTCCGCAAGCACCTCCGGGGAGAGACCGATGACCGACACCCGCTATGAAGGGGAGCGCATCCCCTATCTCGAGCCGGTGGAGGAGGTGCCCCGACCGCGCTGGAGCATCGCCGCGATCATCGTCGGCGCGCTGCTGGTCCTGATCGGCTTGCCGATCGCGGTGGGTGGTGCTTACCTGATCTCGCTGGGCGGATCCTTCTACTATCTGATCGCCGGGGCGCTGATGACCTGGTCGGGCGTGCTGCTGATCCGCGGGCGGATGAGCGGCGGCTGGATCTATCTCGCGCTTGTCGTCGCGACGATCCTCTGGGCGTGGTGGGAAGTGGGCGCCAATCCCTGGGCGCAGGTGCCGCGCGTCATCGCGCCGGTGGTGCTCGCCATTCCCGTGATCCTGATCCTGCCGACGCTCACCCGCTCGGCCGGCCGGTGGCGGCTGGCGCTGGGCGGGGTGATCGTGGCGCTGGTGCTGACCGGTATCAACTTCTGGGTAGCGATCGCCGGCCAGCCCAACCCGGTGCTGGCCGCGCTGCCCGCGCCGGGCACCGCCGGGATGCTCGATCCCTCGGGCCAGCAGACCGGCGCCGACTGGCCGGTCTATGGCGGCACCGCCAGCGCTCGCCGCTATTCGCCGCTCGTCCAGATCACTCCGGCCAATGTCTCGAAGCTCAGGCAGGCGTGGCTCACCCATACCGGCGACCTGCCCAGGTCGGAGATGATCCTGAAGACCTATGGCGCGGAGAACACCCCGCTAAAGGTGGGTGACAGCCTCTATATCTGCACGCCGAAGAACATCCTGCTCTCGCTCGATGCGGCCACGGGCATGGAGAAGTGGCGCTACGATCCCAAGGTGCCGGATAGCGCGATCCCGTACACCGCAGCCTGTCGCGGGGTGGTCTATTACGCGGTACCCAACGCGCCGGCGGACCAGCCCTGCGCCACCCGGATCATCGAGGGCACGCTCGACGCGCGGCTGGTCGCGGTGGACGCGAAGAACGGCCGGCCCTGCGTCGATTTCGGCACCAATGGCCAGGTCGATGCCAAACAGGGCATGGGCAAGGTGCCGGACGGCTTCGTCTCGATCAACTCGCCGCCCACGCTGGTCCGCGGGGTGCTGGTCACCGGACACCAGGTGCTCGACGGGCAGGAGCGCTGGGCGCCCTCGGGCGTGATCCAGGGCTTCGACGCCGTCACCGGCAAGCTGCGCTGGGCCTGGGACATGATGCACCCGAGCTGGAATGGCGCGCCGCCGGCGGGCCAGGAATGGGCGCGCGGCACGCCGAACATGTGGACGCTGGCGAGCGGCGACGAGCAGCTTGGTCTGGTCTATCTGCCGATGGGCAATGCCGCGGCCGATTATTATTCGTCGCTGCGCCGGCCCGAGGAGAATTTCTACGCGACGTCGCTGGTCGCGCTCGACGTGACTACCGGTAAACCGAGGTGGCGCTTCCAGGCGGTGCGCAACGATGTGTGGGACTATGATTTCGGCGCACAGGCGACGCTGGTCGACTATAAGGGCGCGCCGGCGCTGGTGCTGCCGTCCAAGCAGGGCGACATCTACATCCTCGACCGCCGTACCGGCCAGCCGCTCACGCCGGTCGGCGAGATGAAGGTGCCGGGCGGCGGCGTCGAGCCGCAGCAGCGCGCCGCCACCCAGCGCGTCTCGCTCTGGCATACGCTCCGGAAGCCCGACCTGACCGAGCGTGACATGTGGGGCATGTCGCCGATCGACCAGCTGATCTGCCGCATCCAGTTCCGCCGGGCGAGCTACAAGGGCTTCTTCACTCCGCCCGAGGCGACACGCCGCTCGATCGAATATCCCGGCTATAATGGCGGCACCGATTGGGGTGGCGTCGCGGTCGACCCGCAGCGCGGGGTGATCGTCGCCAATTATAACGACATGCCCAATTATGTGCGCCTCGTGCCGCGTGCCGAGGCGGACAGGAAAGGCTGGGCGCCGCGCGACCAGGCGCGGGGCAAGATCGGCGGCAATGAGGGCGCGGGCGACCCGCAGGCGCACACGCCCTATGCGATCGACGTCAATGCCGGCTGGCGCAACAAGTTCTGGCCGTTCGACGGACCCAAGTCCGAAGGCACGGGCATGCTGTGCAAGCAGCCACCCTATGGCGGGATCCGCGCGATCGACATGGCGACGGGCAAGACGATCTGGGACCGTCCTCTGGGCGAGGCGCGGACCAACGGGCCGTTCGGCATTCCCTCGCATCTGCCGATCACGATCGGCACGCCGAACAATGGCGGATCGGTGGTGACCGCGGGCGGGCTGATCTTCGTGGCGGCGGCTACCGACAATCTGATCCGCGCGATCGACCTCAAGACCGGCAAGACGCTGTGGAAGGCGGTGCTCCCCGCCGGAGGCCAGGCGACGCCGATCACCTATGAGGCGAACGGAAGGCAGTATCTCGTGATCTATGCCGGCGGGCACCACTTCATGGAGACGCCGGTGGGGGACGAGGTGGTGGCGTACGCGCTGCCGTGAACAGCTTCGTCATGCTGAACTTGTTTCAGCATCCAACCCTCCACCAGCGATACGGCCCGTGGAGGGTTGGACCCTGAAACGAGTTCAGGGTGACGGCGGAAGTAGGCAGGGTTCGGAGCGTCGCAACTTAGGCCACGGTCAGGAAGGCAGACCCTTCACATAGTCGATGAACGCCCGGAGCGGCGCCGGCACCAATCGTCGCCCGGGATAATAGAAGAACGGCCCGGGGAAGCTCTCCCACCAATCCTCCAGCACTGGCGACAGCGCGCCGCTGGCGAAGCTCGGCTTCAGCCAGTCCTCGAACAGGCAGACGATGCCGCCGCCCGCCGCCGCGACATCGAGCAACAGGTCGATCGCGCTGCCGACGGTGACGATCAGCGCCGGCGGCGGCTCTACCACCAGGATCTCGCCGTCCTTCTCGAACTCCCAGGGGATCAGCCGTCCGCTCTCGAACCGGCCGCGCAGGCAGCGATGGTTCAGCAGGTCGCGCGGATGCTCCGGCGTGCCATGCGCTGCCAGATAGGCGGGAGAGGCGGCCGCCGCGAAGCGCTGGACGCGCGGGCCGATCGGCACCGCGATCATGTCCTGCTCCAGTCGCTCGTCATAGCGGATGCCGGCGTCGCAGCCGGCGGCGAGCAGGTCGACGAAATTGTCCTGCGCGACGATCTCGACCTGGATGTCGGGATAGGCGGCGAGGAAGCCCGGCAGGATCGCCGGCAGCACGATCCGCGCCGCGCCGATCGGCACGTTGAGCTTGAGCGTGCCCGCCGGCCGGTCGCGGAAGATGTTGACCACGTCGAGCGCCGCCGCGACTTCGCCCAGCGCCGGGCCGAGCCGCTCGATCAGCCGCGCGCCCGCCTCGGTCGGCGCGACGCTGCGGGTGGTGCGGTTGAGCAGGCGGACGCCCAGCCTTGCCTCCAGCCGCCGGACCGCCTCGCTGAGCCCCGATGCGCTGGCACCGGTCGCCCGCGCGGCATCGCGGAAGCCGCCGGCCCGGGCGACGGAGAGAAAGGCGTTCAATTCGCCGAGGTCGAGATCCATTGTTCGAAATTCCGCACAGCCCGTGCAGATTGTGCCTGATTATCGCGCGATGCCGCAAGCATTAGATGGGTGTCGTGCTTTTCGAAGGAGTTTCGACATGACCGACTTCCCGATGACCTATCAGCTCGGCGACCGCGTGGTGAACCGCGTCGGCTATGGCGCGATGCAGCTTGCCGGCCCCGGCGTGTTCGGCCCGCCCAAGGATCATGACCAGGCGATCGCGGTGCTGCGCGAGGCGGTTGCCTCGGGCGTCAACCATATCGACACCAGCGATTTCTACGGCCCGCACGTCACCAACCGGCTGATCCGCGAAGCGCTGCATCCCTATCCGGACGACCTCGTCATCGTCACCAAGGTCGGCGCGCGGCGCGGCGACGATGCTTCCTGGCTGCCGGCCTGGACGCCCGACGAGATCGAGGCAGCGATCCACGACAATCTCGCCAATCTGGGGCTCGAGGCGATCGACGTGGTCAATTTGCGCATCATGGGCGACATTCACGCGCCCAGCGAGGGCCCGATCGCGCCGCAGTTCGAGCGGCTGGCGCGCCTGCGCGAGCAGGGGTTGATCCGCCATCTCGGGCTGAGCAACGCGACTGCGAAGCAGGTCGAGGACGCGCGCAGCATCGCGCCGGTGGTCTGCGTGCAGAACCAGTACAATCTAGCGCACCGCGAGGATGAGGCGCTGCTGGAGACTCTGGCCGAGGCGGGCATCGCCTATGTGCCGTTCTTTCCGCTGGGCGGCTTCTCGCCGATCCAGTCGGGCACGCTCGACACGGTGGCGAAGGGGCTGGGCGCCACGCCGATGCAGGTCGCGCTGGCCTGGCTGCTCCAGCATTCGCCGAACCTGCTGCTGATCCCGGGTACCTCATCGCTCGGCCATCTGCGCGAGAACCTCGCGGTGCGGGATCTGGTGCTGCCGGCAGAGGCAGTGCGCGTGCTGGACGGGATCGCCCAATAACCTTCATCCCGGCGAAAGCCGGGATCTCGTGCCGTATCGCGCCTTCGCCTGAGATCCCGGCTTTCGCCGGGAGGACGATCAGTGGGCCTTCACCTTCGGGGCGCACAGCGCCAGCGCGTGATCGATCATGAAGCTCAGGCGATCGCGGGCAAGCGCGAGCTCGGCCGGGTCCAGTCCCCGGTCGAGCGTCTCGAAGTTGAGATAGCTGAGCCCGTGGAGCACGGCATAGTTGGAGAGCGATCCGTCGCTGGTCACCACGCGCTCCTGCACCACGTTGAAGTCCGCGCCGACCATCGCGTCGCGGCAAAAGGCGTCGCTCGGCTGGTTGCGGGCGAGATAGGTGGCGAAGGCGACGGTATCGTCATCATCGAAGGGCCAGGCCTTCGACACCGAGGGGCTGGGGTTGAGTGTGTCGTCGCAATAGCGAATCGAGATGATCCCGCTGCCTTCCGGGTCGCCCTTGTTGCAGCGCGAACCCGCCGTCTCGAAGCCCTTGGCATTGGTGTGCAAGGCTATGATCGGCCAGGCGCCCTTCGTTAGATCGGCCAGGATGTTATGGGCATAGCCGGGCAGGGCGGTATCGAAGTTGCGGTTGGGGTCGATCGGCTTGCCGTAATCGACTGCCCGGTTGTAGCGGACGCCGTCATTGCCCGGGGAGATGCCCGAATCCACCGCGATCAGCACCCCGCCATATTTACGCAGCGCGGCTAGCCCGGCCTCGAACCCGGCATTCTCATTATCATGCGGCACGAAGAACAGCGGGCCCTTGGGATGCCTCACATTGGCGATCCGCCACAGCCGCCAGGGCGCTCGCTCTTCGCGGAACGTCAGCTCCGAGACGTGCAGGCCTTTCCACTCGGCCGGATCGCGGTGCCGGGCGAAGTCATCGTCCTGCACGGTGAGCGGATCGACCGGCTTTACCGTCACGGCATCGGGCGCGGGGCTGGCGCTGAACAGCGCGGCGGCGGCGAAGGCGAAGAGGCGCATCAGTCCCTCGGCTGGATCAGGAACTGCTCGAACAGTCCGGTCGCGCCCGGCTCGGCATAGGTGATCGCGATCAGCTTTTGCCCCTTGGCGAAGTTGATGCTGTAGTTGCGATTGACGAACCCGCCGCGCAGCCGTGGCTTGCCGAGCGCGGTGAAGCTCACCGGATCGCCGAGCGGGGCGAGGCTCTGGTGATAATCCTCGGTCGCCTGGGGCGTGAAATAATAGGCGGCGTTCTCGGTCAGCCGGCCGCGATCGAGCGTGCCGTTGCGGAGCTGGTCGAACACCTTGCGCGCGAGCTGGTCGCGCTGCTGGTCGAGGCTGAGCGCGACCGGCGGGGGCGAGCCCTCGGGGACCAGCAGGTCGGTAATCCCGCCGGTGATCGCATCCTGCGCGCCGCCGAAATCGGCATTGACCAGCGCGACCACCGCGAAGCGTTTGGCCGGGATCACATAATTGTCCGAGAGGAAGCCGACGGCCTCGCCGCCATGCTCGACGCTGCGATCCATGCCGCGGCTGCCGACCGAGACGCCGAGCCCGTACGGCACATAGTTGCCATCGTTGAGCCGGACCGGGGTTTCCTGCGCGTCCCAGTCCTCGGTGCTCAGGATCTTGCGGTCGATGCGGGCGATGTCCCATTTGGCGAGATCGCTCGCCGACATGGCAAGCTCGCCCGCTGCCCAGAGCCAGCCCGGCGCGGCGGGCTTGGCAGCGCGGACGGGACCGAGCGCGAAGCGGTGATTGCCCTGGGGGAAGCCCTTGCCCACCGCGATGTCCTGGTCGATCGCATCGATGCCGAGCGGCTTGAAGATCTTCGCCTTGAGATAGTCGAGCAGCTTCATGCCCGAAGCCTTCTCGATAATCATACCGGCGACCACATAGCCGGTGTTCGAATATTGCCAGGCCGCGCCGGGCCGGAAGTCGAGCGGCTTCTTCGCCCAGCGATCGAGGATCTGTTGCGGCGTCACCGGCTTCGACATCGCCGCGAAGTCATAGTCCTGCGGCCAATAGTCCTGGATGCCGGCAGTGTGGCTCAGCAGCTGGCGAATGGTGATCTGATCGGCATCGGTGATGTCCGGCACCCATTTCGACACCTTGTCGTCGAGGCTGAGCTTGCCTTCGTCCTCGAGCAGCAGGATCGCCGCGGCAGTGAACTGCTTGGAGATCGAGGCGATCTGGTATTTCGCCGCCGGGCTGGTCGCCTTCATCCCCGGGCCCTGGTCACCATAGGCCTTGGCGAAGACGATCTTGCCGTCGCGCACGATCGCGACCGAGGCGGAGGGGACGCCGGAGGATTTGAGCGCATCGGCGACGATTGTGTCGACCTTGGCGGTCTCGTCGGCGCTGAGCTGCTGCGCGGCGGCCGGCGTAGCGATCAGAAGGGCGGCGGCGAGGGCGGAACGGAACATCGGGCCTCCGGAATGGGATCGCGCGAGCTTAGGGCTGCATCCGGCCTTCGTCACCAGTGCAGTCATTTCCGTTTCGCGTCTGGCGCTTGCCCGCAAGGCATGGTGCCCGACGCTAGGTGATCCAGCTGCTGATCGGGTCAAACACCCACTGGCCCTTCACCAACCGCAGGCGATAGGTTCCGCCGGTCCAGCCGGCGGACCAGACGACATAGCCGCGATCGCGCGCACGGTTGTAGAGGATGCGCGGCAGCGAGACCGTGCGGAAATCGGGCGTGCGGCGCTGAAGCGCCTCGATGTCCTTCTTCCCATAGACGATCATCAGGCGGTCGAGATGCAGGCAGGCGAAGTCCGCCGGATTGCCCTCTACCAGGATCGGCCGCTCAAGGCTGATCGAGGCTGGCCGGCCGAGCGCGCCCATCAGATTGTCCGGCGGATTGTCGATCGGGGTGACGCGCGCTTCGCTCGGCATCTCGAAGATCGTGCGCAGCAACGCCTGGACCGCAAGCTGCTCCGGTGTGGGCTGCGCGCGGCAAACGCCTGGCGCCTCGCTGCCGACGACAAAGGGCGTGCCACCCTCGCGCGGCGCGGCGTCGATCAGGAGGTGCTGCGCAACAACGTCGGCGATGCCATCGCCATTGGTGTCGCGGCGCAGATCGGCGAGCGGGAGCCTGACGTAGAGGTCCTTCTCGCTTTTGCGGGTGCGCGTGCCGATCGGTGGATAGGTGATCGACGCGGTATCGAGCAAAGACACCTCGACCTCGAGGTTGAGTGTGTCTCCGTCGCGCAGCGGCATGCGCGAGCTTCCCGGCACGACATAGGGAAAGGCCTGGGCAAGGCCGGTGTAGAGCGGTGCCTGCCAGTGCTTGCCGCCATCGTCCGAAAGATGGACCCAATAGCCGCCGCCGGTCACCTCGCCGGTGGGATCGAGATTCTGCGAGATGCTGATGGCGGTGACTTGCTGGCCGCTGCGGTCGAGGCGGACCGGCATGTAACCCTCGGGGAGTTGTGCGATCCCCTTGGGCCAGCTTGCCGCCTCGGGGCGGGGCCCCCGGTAGGTGGCGGGAAGCGGCTGGGCGATGAAGGGAGGCTCGGGATCGATCGAGGCGCGGTTGGTCCGCACTGCCGGTTTCGTCGATCCTCCGAAGGCCGTGAGCGCGGCGCGCAGATCGGTGCGCATCCCGGCCAGACCGGGCAGCGCGAGGCGATCGATCGCCGCCAGCGCTCGCGCCCCTGTCTCCGGCTGGAAGGCGTGGCGATCCTCAACCGCCGCCATCCGCTGGTTCCGCCGCGCATCGTCGCAGATCTCGGAATATTGCGGATCGGCGAAGAGCCGGCATTCGACTTCGGCCAGCGCTACGGGCAGCTGACGAAAGCCGCCGCTGCCAAAGGCATATTCGGCGGCGAGATAGGGATCGTCTCCCCGGCGGTTGAGATAGAAGTCGAGGATCAGCAGCGCGGCGTTGCCATCGTGCTGGGCGCATCGTTCTTCGGGGGACGGGGTTTCGCGGCATTTCAGGTTACGGCGCGCCGCCTCCAGTGCGGAGGAAGCGATCAGGCTGCGTGCCTCCGCGTCACGGCCGGCCGCGGCATAGCCGGCGGCCAGGGCAATACGCAGCGCGTCGTCGGGCCTGTCGCCGTCCAGCGAGACTTCGAGGCCATCGACCTGGATCGTCACGGCGGGGCGATCGGGCCGCAGGGCGGCTGCGCGTATTTCGGACGGGAGGGAGTCGAGCAGCGCGATGCCGCGATCGGAGAGGCCGGCGTTGAACAGTCCCAGCGCATAGTCTCGGGCGAACAGGGCGTGGGCGGTGCTGCGATCCTTCTCGGCGACATGCGCCAGCCCGGCCGGGCTCGCCAGCCAGGCGAGGAGCGGCAGCTGATCGCCCGGCGCGGTGACGCCGCCATAATTTGCCTGGCGGACAAGGAACGGAACGCCGCGATCTGGCGCCGCCGCCATCGCACGGGCGAAATTCTCGGTACAGGTCGCGCTGTTGGCAATCCGCCAGGCGTCGCCGGCAATGTCCGTGCTGCCCTGGATCAACGCGTCGAAATTCGCGGCGGGGCAGTCTCCCAGCGCGCCGTCCGCGAGCATGTCCAGGCCCTCCGCCACGATCTGCACGACCAGCGGGTCGCGACCGGAGGCGGGCACTTGCGCGAGGAAGCGGCTGCGCACCGCCGCGATGCGGGAGGGATCCGGACGCGGCTCATATCGATGGACCTTCGCGTCGATCCAGAGCGACACCAGCGCGCGCATCACCTCGGGCTTGATGCCATAGGTTGCGGCGAGCCCGGCAGCGGCGCGATCGATGTTTCCGGCCTGCAACGCCTTTTTGAGATCGGCTTCCCAGGCGGCGATGCGGCCGAGGGGATAGGTCCGCTCCCCAAGCCGGTCTTGGGCATATTCGCGAATCTGCGCGGCGGTGGGATCGGGGGGCGGGGCGCTTGCGACGAGCAGCGATCCGGCGAGCAAGCCGATGGTCCATTTACTCCGCATGATTCCCCTCCCGAACCAACTTGATACAATGTATCATGCAGGTTCGGGAGCGGCGGTCAAGCGTCGAGCGGTACCCCGTAGAGGTCATGCTCGTCGGCGTCCTCGATCTCGACCATGACGATGTCGCCCTGCTCGAGATGGCCGGCGTCGCGCAGGAACACCTCGCCGTCGATCTCCGGCGCATCGGCCTGGCTGCGGCCCGTGGCGCCGCCTTCCTCGCCGACCTCGTCGATGATCACCTCGAGCGTGCGGCCGATCTTGGCCTGGAGCTTGGCCGCGCTGATCGCCGCGGTCTTCTCCATGATCCGTGCGTAGCGCTCTTCCTTGACCTCTTCCGGCACGGCGCCGGGCAGATCATTGGCAGCTGCGCCTTCGACCGGCTCGAAGCGGAACGCGCCGACGCGGTCGAGCTGGGCTTCGTCGAGCCAGTCGAGCAGATACTGGAAGTCTTCCTCGGTCTCGCCCGGGAAGCCGACCACGAAAGTCGAGCGGATGGTGAGGTCCGGCGCGATCTCGCGCCACTTCTTCAGACGCTCGAGCACCTTCGCTTCGTTGGCCGGGCGCTTCATCGAACGCAGCACCGATGGTGAGGCATGCTGGAACGGGATGTCGAGATAGGGGAGGATCAGCCCCTCGGCCATCAGCGGGATGACCTGGTCGACATGCGGATAGGGATAGACATAGTGGAGCCGCACCCAGGGCGCGATCTTGCCGAGCTCACGCGCCAGGTCGGTCATGTGCGGCACGACCTCGCCGCCCTTCCACGGGCGCGGCTGCTTGCGGATATCGACGCCGTACGCCGAGGTGTCCTGGCTGATGACCAGCAGTTCCTTGGTCCCCGCCTCGACCAGCTTCTCCGCCTCGCGCAGGATCGCGTCGGGCCGGCGGCTGACCAGGTCGCCGCGCAGCGCCGGGATGATGCAGAAAGAGCAGCGGTGGTTGCAGCCCTCCGAGATCTTCAGATAGCTGTAGTGGCGCGGGGTTAGCTTCAACCCGGCATCGGGCACCAGGTTGACGAAGGGCGAGGGCGGCATCGGCGCCGCCTCATGCACCGCGCCGACCACTTCCTCATATTGATGCGCGCCGGTGACCGCGAGCACGTTCGGGAAGCGGGCGCGGATGACTTCGGCTTCCTTGCCCATGCAGCCGGTGACGATGACGCGGCCATTCTCCGCGATCGCCTCGCCGATCGCCTCGAGCGATTCTTCCTTCGCCGAGTCGAGGAATCCGCAGGTGTTGACCAGCACGACGTCGGCCCCGGCATAGTCGGGGGACATCGCATAACCGTCGCTGCGCAGCTTGGTGAGGATCCGCTCGCTGTCGACCAGGTTCTTGGGACAGCCGAGCGACACCATGCCCACGCGGGGCGCCTCGGGAAGTTTAGTTGCCATGATTGGCGGGCGACATAGGCTTTTTCGGCGAAAAATCTAGGCCGGGGCTTTTCCGGGGGCAAGTTTGACCGCCGACAAGGTGCGCGCAGCCGCTTGCGGGCATGGAAGATCGGGCGCCGCGCCCCATATCCGCGGCACCGGTATTTGCGAGGAGGTTTCGATGGCTGCAGAGCTTGCGGAAGGCACGACACTCACCACGCGCTCGGGCGTGACGCTCGACGTTCGCCCTGCCACCCCGGCGGACGAAACCGCGTTGCGCGACCTGTTCGAGACGGTTTCGAGCGATGACCGCCGCTTCCGTTTCCTCACCGCCTGCGACCAGCTGTCCAACGCCCAGATCGCGGCGATGACCCAGGTCGATCACTGGCAGACCGACAGCTTCCTGGCCTTCGTCGATGGCGAGCTGGTGGCGAGCGCGGTGCTGGCCTGCGACAAGCCGATGACCAGCGCCGAGGTGGCGATCTCGATCCGCTCGGACCGCAAGGCGCAGGGCATCGGCTGGTCGCTGCTCGATTACCTCACCGACGAGGCCGAGCGGCGCGGGGTGAAGACCGTGATGTCGATCGAGAGCCGCGAGAACCACACCGCGATTTCGCTGGAGCGCGAGATGGGCTTCGAGGCGCGGCCAGTGGAAGGCGATTCGACGCTAGTGCTACTGGAGCGGCGGTTCTAGCCAGCGGGGCCGACAAGGCGTAGCTTCACACCCCTGCAACTAAACAGGGGAGAGGCGAGATGCAGATTCACTGGCTGGCGATCCTCGCCGCGGCGGTGGCGGGCTTTGTAGTGGGCGGGCTCTGGTATGGGCCGCTGTTCGGCAAGGCCTGGATGCAGGCACGCGGGCTGAGCGAGGAGGAGCTCAAGTCCGGCGCGAACATGGGCAGGATCTTCGGCGCGACCTTCGTGCTGAATCTGATCGCGGCCTTCGCGCTCGATCACCTCTACAACACCTATGACACGCATGTGGGGCTGCATCATTCGCTGGTGATCGCCGGGATCATCGGGGTGGGCTTCATCGCCACTTCGGTGGGGGTGAACTATCTGTTCTCGCGCCTGCCGCGCGCGCTGTTCCTGATCGACGCGGGATACTGGATCGTGATGTACTTGGTGATGGGCGCGATCTTCGGGGTGATGGTCTGAAGCCTGCCCTGCGTTTGAGTTTCCTTCGTCACCCCGGCCTTGTGCCGGGGCGGGGTCCACGGTGCCAAACGCTTTGTCCCGAGAGCCTCTTGTCTAGGACGAGCCTCCCGGTGCACCCCGGCACAAGGCCGGGGTGACGGAAGAGTGGTTTCGCCCGTTACGCAGGTGCCTTGAAGATGAACCAGGCGCCGGCCGCGATCAGCGCGAAGCCGATCATGTGGTTCACCGTGATCTTCTGGCCCAGGTAGAGGATCGAGAAGCCGACAAAGACGGTAAGGGTGATGACTTCCTGCATCGCCTTCAGCTGCGCCGCCGAATAGACCGCGCTCCCCCAGCGATTGGCCGGTACCGCCAGGCAATATTCGACCAGCGCGATGCTCCAGCTCGCCAGGATGACGAGCAGCAGCGGCGCGCTCTTGAACTTGAGATGCCCGTACCAGGCGATCGTCATGAAGAGGTTGGAGCCGATCAGCAGCAGGATCGGCAGGAGGCGGGCGAAGAGCATTTCGGACATGGCGCGACCTTGGCCGGGATGGCGTCGGGGTCAAGATGGCGGCGACCGCATGTTGCGCCGGAACCGGAGCATCCGGCGTCGCCTTTGCGCTTGCCGGGTGCTAGTATCGACGTGCCCGATTGGCGAATGGGAGGCGCTGCCATTGGCTTGCAAGCTATGTGCATGGTTGTGCGGCCGGCTCTGCAGGGACTCTCACAATGCATTGTGGAGCCGGGTGCGGGCCTGGGAGCGGGATGCATCCAACGACCATGCGCTCTGGATGGAAGCACCGGCGGAGGATCGCGCGCGGGCTGACGCGGCGATTGACCTTTCCTCGCGTGATCGCGAAGCGGCCTTTCGCATATTTCTAGCTCTCGCCGAAGGCGGCATGCCCTGGGCGATGGAAACCGTCGCCGATCACTATGCGAGGGCCGCCGATTTCGATCGGGCGCGGGATTATTATTGCCGGGCGATCGAGAGCGGATCGTGGTTTGCGACGATCGGCTACGCCAAGTTGTTGTCCGAGCATGGCTATTTCGAGGACTGCGAGACGCTGTTGCGCGACGGGGTGGAGCAGGATTTCATCCCGGCCTTTTACTGGCTGGCGCGGTTTCGCCTGCAGCGATTGCCCGGCGGCAATACCCGCCGAGAGGTACGGCACCTGCTGGAGCATGCGGCTGAGGCCGGGCATGAGGGCGCCGAGCTCGCCCTGCTGCGGATGAAGGTGCGAGGGCAGCTGGGCCTCCGGGAAATAGCTGCCGGTTACCGCGAAGGTCGAAGGCTTGCGCGGCGACTGGTGGAGACGGAGGAGCTGCCGTCCGGGCAGAGTCCGGCTTTGGGTTAGGTGGATCGGCGCCTTCTTCCGCTACCTCCCTGAAAGGGAGGGGAATTGGGAAGATCGATCCGCTGCGGCACCCGGCCATGGCGCGGTGCGGGGCGACGTGGCATGCATCGCGGCATGGAGACGATTTCGAAAGAGACGCTGGTCGGCCAGCTGCGCGAGCTCGGCGTGCGTGCGGGCGGGGTGTTGCTGGTCCATATGAGCTTCCGCGAGGTCCGGCCGGTCGAGGATGGGCCCGAGGGGCTGATCGCGGCGCTGGGCGAGGCGCTGGGACCGGAGGGGACGCTGGCCATGCCCTCGGCCACCGGCGACGACGAGACCGTCTTCGACCCGGCGACCACCGACAATCGCGACGACCTCGGGATCGTCGCCGACCTTTTCTGGCGGATGCCGGGCGTGGTGCGCAGCTCGCATTTCGACGCGGTCTCGGCGCGCGGGCCCAGGGCGGAATGGATCACGGGCGGTCCGTTCGTGCTGCCGCCGGCGGCGCCGGAGAGCGCGATCGACCGGATACGGCAGGCAGGCGGGCAGGTGCTGCTGCTCGGGGTGGGGCATCATGCCAACACGATGCTGCATCTGGCGGAGCTGGTCGGTGGGGCGCCCTATCGCAGCGACTTCCACTACATCGATGATGCGGGCCGCGAGGTCCACTATGGCGAGAATGACAGCTGCTGCGAGAAGTTCGAGCTGGCGGAGGGCTGGCTGCGCGAGGCGGGGGCGTTGCGCGCTGGCCGGGTGGGGCATGCCGAGGCGCGGCTGATGGAGGCGGAGGATCTGGTACGGATCGCCGCGGCGAAAGTGAAGGCCGATCCGCTGGTGTTCCTCCACGGCGCCGAGGAGGGGTGCGAGGAGTGCGACGAGGCTCGGGAGAGCCTTGAAAGCTAGCGACCAGCACCTTCTTTCTCCCCTCCCTGCAAGGGAGGGGCCGGGCGTGGGTCGCGAGCGCAGCGAGCCCAGCCAATCGCTGATGAATAAAGAAAAGCCCGGGCATCGAGCCCGCCCTTTTCTAACCCACCCCTAACCCCTCCCTTGCAGGGAGGGGAATTGAGAAGAGAGGGTTACCGCGTCAGGATCTCGACGATCTCGTCGCCGGCTTCGAGTGCCTGCGCTTCCGGCGTCTCGTGGCTGTAGGGCTTGCCGGCGCGGTAGATGCGGACGCCAAGGCCTGTGGTGATCGCGGAGAGCGGCTTGCCGATTTCCTCCGGCCGGGCCTTGCGCTCGGACAGCTCGACCTCGCCGTGGAAGGAGGCGAGGTCGGTCAGATAGTCGGAAAGATGCGGGCCCTGGCAGGAGCTAGCGAGCAGCAGCCCGGCGAAGCTCACCGGATTGACCACCGTCGTGGCGCCGGCGGCGCGGGCGGGCAGCTCGTTATCCTCGTTGCGCACGATCACGCTGATCGGAAGACCGGGAACGAGGTGGCGGGCGGTGAGGGTGATCAGGATCGACGTGTCGTCGCGGCCCGCGCAGACGATCATCGACTCGGCGGTGCCGATGCGGACGTCGTTCAGCACCTGGTCGCGGGTGGCATCGGCCTGGAGGACGATGCAGCCGCATTCCTTGGCGCGGGCGATATTGCCCTCATTCTGGTCGATCACGACGATGCTGCCGGGATCGCGCCCGCGCGCGATCAACTCGTCGACCGTCTCCGAGCCCGTGGTGCCATAGCCGGCCACGATGACGTGGCGCGCAAGGTTCCGCTGGATCACTGCCATATGCCATTTGTCCCAGGTGCGCTTGAGCACGAAATTATAGGCGGTGCCGAGGAAGAGCAGCACCACGAAGACGCGGATCGGGGTGACGACGAACGCATCGAACATCCGCGCCGAATTGCTGACCGGCACGATGTCGCCATAGCCGGTGGTCGTCACCGAGATCGAGGTGAAATAGAGAATGTCGAGGAAGCTGACATGGCCGTCGGCCGTGTCCTTCAGGCCGTCGCGCTCGATCCAGTGGACGCCGACGGCAAGGGCGAGCAGCCCGACCACGGCAAGCACGCGCCAGCCGATCGAGGCCCAGACGGGCATGCTCGACTTGCGCTTGAGCGTGGCGGGAGGCTTGAGCGCCATCAGCGGGCGGACGGACCCGGTAGCGGATCGGCGGCATTGCCGTAGAACGCGATCATCCGGACCTTCTTCACTGGCAGGCCGCGGGCGGCCGGTCAGCGGGA
Source organism: Pseudomonadota bacterium (assembly GCA_023445495.1). Classification (GTDB taxonomy): domain Bacteria; phylum Pseudomonadota; class Alphaproteobacteria; order Sphingomonadales; family Sphingomonadaceae; genus Sphingomonas. The sequence continues at coordinate 64,309 of JAEXLC010000180.1, forward strand.
CCATACACGGTCATCAAACCGTGGCCATGGCGAATATGGCCGGGAGGGCGCTGCCGCTCCCGGGCCGAATGGGGGCGAGCTAGGCCCGCCCCCGAAATGCGGCTCAGAGGCCGTCGACGCTCTTGCTGACCAGGATGTTCACCGCGACGCGGCGGTTCTGGGCCTTGCCCTCCGGCGTGTCGTTGCTGGCCAGCGGATCGGCGGTGGCCATGCCGGTCGGCGTCAGCATGCGGTACGGCTTCCAGCCGCAGGCCTGCTGCAGATAGTTGATGACCTTGGCCGCGCGCTTCTCGCTGAGCGTCTGGTTGAGTTCCTCGCCGCCGGTCGAGTCGGTATAGCCGACCACCAGCATCAGCGCGTTCTCGGTCTGGTTGGCCTGGGTCGCGGTGCTGCAGAGCTGCGCCTTGTCCTGCGCCGAGATGTCGGCACGGCCCACATCGAAGTGCACATTGGTGGTGCTCTTGATGTTGTACTTGTCGATATCGCCCATGCGGCCGCGCAGGGCCTCGGTCGCTGCCGCCTGCTCGTCGAAGCGCTGGGCGGTGCCGGTCTGGATCATCGTGGCGGTGCGGAGGTCGTTCTTCTTGAGGCTGATCTGGCTGGCGACGAGATCGCCGCCCTCGGGCGACTGCAGCGTCTTTACCGTGATCGGCAGGCCGTTGAGCAGCTGGGTCGACGCAAGCTTGTCGCCGCCGCCGAACAGGCCGCCGCCGGTCTTGATACGGGTGGCATCGGTGATCGCGACGGTGGTGGTGGCGCCGTCGGCGGTGGCGATCTTCACCCGGTCGCCGCTGCGCGCGGCGATGACGCCCTTGATCTCGGGGCCTTCGGTCATCGGACCGGGAGCGGCGCCGTTGACGACGATATCGTCACGGCCAGTATTCTGCTGCTGCGCGAAGGCACTGGGCGCGGCCGAAACGGCCAGCATGGCGACCAGGAAGCGAACCCCGGTTTTTTTGGAAACAACACGCATTGAGGCAACCTCCTCTAAACTGACTGCCCCCGCCGGCTTGCCGCATGCCTGTTCAGAGGAAGCTGTCCCGCAGATGAACGTACCGGGCAAGGGTCGTGCCGGAGCGGTTGGTTCGGGCCTTGGGCGCGACGAATGGAGCCGGGCGGGGGTGTCCGCCGGCGCGATTCGCAGTCGGGACGAGGGCTTAACGGGCGGGAAGACGCGGCAGCGGATCGACCGGGGTGCGGCCCTGGCGGATCTCGAAATGAAGCTCCGGACGGTCGGCAAAGCCCGAGTTGCCGGACAGCGCGATCATCTGGCCCTTCTTCACCGCCTGGCCGCGCTGGACGAGCAGCTGGCCGGCATGGCCGTAGACCGTCGTCCAGCCATCGCCGTGACGCAGGATGACGAGGCCGCCGAGCGCCGGGATGTCCGAACCGACATAGGCGACGACGCCATCGGCCGAGGCGAGCACGGGCGTGTCGAGCGGAGTCGCGATCTTGATGCCGTCATTGCGCTCGCCCGAGGCGCCCGGGCCGAAGCGCTTCACGACATTGCCCCGGAGCGGCCATTGGAAGCCGCCGGCGAGGCGTGCGGGGGCGGCGACCGGGGTGGTCGGCGACAGGACCCGGGCCGAGGATGCGGTCGGCGCGGCCGGCTTGGCCTTTTCGGCGATGGCGGGCTGGCCGCCGGTGACGATGTCGTCGACGCCGAGATCGAGGTGGAAGCGCGCCGCGCGCTGCTCGATCGTCTCAGGGCGGCCCGAGGGCGGGATCGCGTCGTCCGGGATCAGCAGCCGCTGGCCGGTGCGCAGGATGTACGGCTCCTCAAGGTCGTTGACCGCGATGATCCGCGACCAGGCGACGCCGTACGCCACGGCAATGGCGATACCGGTCTCGCCGTCGCGGACGAGGTGATAGCGGCCACCGGGGATGACCAGCTTCTGCCCGACGCGGATGACGAAGGGCGAGGGGATGTTGTTGGCACGCGCGATCGCTTCGGATCCGGCGCCGGTCTTGCCCGAGATCGAGCGGAGCGAGTCGCCCGGCTGCACGGTGTAGGTGCGGCCGGAAATGACACGCGAATCCGCCTGGACCTTTCGCGCCTGCCAGGCGGGCGGCGGGGCGGGGAGACGGCGGACGTCCTGCTCGTTGCCGAGAGCCGGACGCTCCCAGCGCTCCTGCTGCGGCTGGGGGGCGCGGTCCTGGCGCGACGGCGGTGCCGGGCGGTAGCCGGGATCGTCATACGCGCCGCCACGCTGTGGAATACAGGCGGCGAGCAACAGCAGCACCATCGGCGCCATCCGCTTTACCGCCATCGAAACGACCCCCGCATTAACTATACTCGGACGCTCCATAGCGCGCATTTCCGCGCGCGTCAGGTACGTCTGAATGCGGAGGTGTCTCAGTTTGCGGGGGCGAGCACTTCCAGGCCGCCCAGATAGGGCTTGAGCATCTCCGGCACGCGCACCGAGCCGTCTTCCTGCTGGTAGTTCTCGAGCACCGCGACGAGCGTGCGGCCGACCGCGAGGCCCGAGCCGTTGAGCGTGTGGACGAAGCGCGTCGTCTTCTCGCCGGCGGGTCGGCAGCGCGCGTTCATCCGGCGGCCCTGGAAATCGCCGCAGGTCGAGCAGGACGAGATCTCGCGGTAGCGGCCCTGGCCGGGCAGCCATACTTCGAGGTCATAGGTGCGCGCCGCGGTGAAGCCCATGTCGCCGCTGCACAGCTTCATCCGGCGGAAGGGCAGGCCGAGCGCGGTGAGAATGCCCTCGGCGCACTGGGTCATGCGCTCATGCTCCGCCTCGCTCTGTTCGGGCGTGGTGATCGAGACCATCTCGACCTTCTCGAACTGGTGCTGGCGGATGAAGCCGCGCGTGTCGCGGCCCGCCGAGCCGGCTTCCGAGCGGAAACAGGCGGTGAGCGCGGCGAAGCGGAGCGGCAGCTCCTCCTCGGCGAGGATCTGCTCGCGCACGATGTTGGTCAGGCTTACCTCGGCGGTGGGGATCAGCCAGCGGCCGTCGGTGGTCTTGAACAGGTCCTCGGCGAATTTGGGGAGCTGGCCGGTGCCGAACACGGCCTCGTCGCGGACGAGGAGCGGCGGGATGGTCTGCTCATAGCCATGGCCCTCCAGCGTATCGAGCATGAACTGGCCGAGCGCGCGGTGCAGCCTGGCGGCGGCGCCGCGCACCAGCGGGAAGCGCGCGCCGGAGAGCCGCGCCCCCGTCTCGAAGTCGAGGCCGCGCGCGGGGCCGCA
>JAEXLC010000315.1 GCA_023445495.1 Pseudomonadota bacterium
TCCCTCTCCCGCAAAAGCGGTAGAGGGATTGGAATTCTAAAACCGCAAAACCGCCCGCAACCCCGGCGCCGCGTCCTCCAGCGTGAAGCTCCCCTGGTGCAGCCGCGCCACAGCCTCGACCAGCGACAGCCCCAGCCCGGACCCGGCGATATGCCGCGCAGGATCGAGCCGCCCGAACCGGCTCAGCGCCTCGGCCCGGCGCGCTTCGGGAATGCCCGGCCCGTCATCCGCCACGGAGAGCGCCACCCCACCGCCCTCGCGCGCGGCCCGCACCGTGATCCGGTGTCCGCCCTCGGCATATTTGGTGGCGTTCTCGATCAGATTGCCCAGCGCCTGCCCCACCAGCTCGCGGTGCAGCGCCACGTGCAGGCCGGACTCGGCCTCGACCGCGATCTCGAAGCCGCGATCCTCGGCCAGCGGGCCATAGACTTCGGCCAGGTCCTCAAGCAGCGCGGCGATGTCGGTATCGACGAAGCGGTCGCGCCCGATCCCTGCTTCGGCCCGGCTGATGAGCAGCGCGGTGGAAAGCATGCCGAGCAGCGTCTCGGCTTCGCCCGAGACGCGCTCCAGCGCCGCCAGCGCGGTCTCGTCCTCGGTCTCGATGATCGCCCGTTCGAGCGCCACCTTGATCCGGGTGACCGGCGATTTCAGGTCATGCGCCAGCCCGTCGGTCATCATCCGCAGCTGCGATACCAGCGCCTCGATCCGGTCGAGCATCGCGTTGACCGACTGGCCGAGCGCGTCGAACGCGTCGCCGCTGCCGTCGACCGGTACGCGGCGGCCGAGCCGCCCCTCGCCTACCTCGCGCGCGGTGCTCACCACGCCCTGGATCTGGTTGGACAGCACTCGGCCGATCAGCAGCGCGCTGAGCAGCGCGAGGATCACGCCGATCACCAGCGCCGCGGTGATCGCTTCCTCGTTCACCCGCGCCAGGCGCACGCTGGAGCTGATGACGTGCCCGGCCAGCAGCAATTCGCCGTTGGGAAGTGTGGTGGAGGATACCCCCATCAACTCCGCCCGGTCGCTGCCGGTGCGGTAGAGCTCGATCGCCTGCCAGTCGGTCCGCGTCGGGATCACCGTCGGCCAGTCGCCCAGATTGCCGCGGATCGGGTCCTGCCTGGCGGTGGCGAGCAGGATCACCGGCGGGCTGGCATGCGCCTGCTCCAGCCGGGCATCGATCAGCCGGCGCAGTCCCTCGTCCCCGCCGGCACGCCAGGCCGAAACCAGGTCGTCGCGCAGTTCGGCGACCAGCGTCTTCTGCTCGGCCGCCAGCGCGCGCTCGCTCGCCTGCTGGACAAACAACAGGATGCCGCCAGTGACGATGAGCTGGACGAGGAAGGCGACGATCACGAAGCGCGCCGTCACCGAACGCGCCAGCTGCCCCAGGCGGAGCGTCATCTCAGGCCGCCGGGCCGAGCCGATAGCCGGCGCCGCGGATCGTGTGGAGGATCGGCTCGCCGCCATCGTCCAGCTTCTTCCGCAGGCGGCTGATATGGACGTCGATCACGTTGGTCCCGGGATCGAAATGATAGTCCCACACGCCTTCGAGCAGCATGGTACGGGTAATCACCTGGTCCGGGTGGCGCAGGAAATATTCGAGCAGGCGGAATTCGCGCGGCTGCAGGTCGATCACCCGCGTGCCCCGCTTCACCCGCCGCGACAGCAGGTCCATCTCGAGGTCGCCCGAGTTAAGCTTGGTCACCGCGCCTTCGGCCGCCCCGCGCTTGCGCAGCAGCAGGCGGACGCGCGCGAGCAGTTCGGCAAAGGCGAAGGGCTTCACGAGATAGTCGTCGGCGCCCGAGGTGAGCCCGCCGACCCGGTCGTCGGGCGTGCCGAGCGCGGAAAGGATGATGACCGGGGTCTCGATCTTCGCGGCGCGCAGCGCGCCGAGCACGGCCATGCCGTCCATCCCCGGCAGCATGCGATCGAGCACGATCGCATCGTAGCTGCCGTCACTGGCGAGGAACAGGCCGTCGCGTCCGTTATCGGCGCGGTCGACCGTGAACCCCTCTTCGCTCATTCCCTTGACGATGTACGCGGCAGTCGCCTCGTCATCCTCCACCAGCAGCAGCTTGTGCCCCATTCTCTCCACTCGCACTTCGCAAGAGCTTGAGATGGCGTAGCTGCTTTTGGTGGACCAAGTCGAGATATACCTCTGGATGACGGTCGTCGCGCAGATAGCGCCGGGCCTGGTCGAGCGTGTCGATGCCGCGCCCGTCGATCGCGACGATCGAATCGCCCACTTCCATCCCGTCGTGCGCCGCCTCGCTGCCCGAGCGCAGGCTGGTGACGACCAGCCCGTGCGACGCGCCGCTCGGAGTCTCGGCGGTGAAGCCTGGGAACATGTTGGCGCCGGTCTGCGCCGCGAAGACGCGGTTGATCCCCGATCGCCAGGCCCAGCCCAGGATCACCATGGCGCTGAGCGCGAAAGAGAGGACGAGAATCAGCACGAACCCGTCAGTCCCGCGCATCGCGCGGCCGGCGGTTCTGGCGTCTTCCCGGATTTCGTTGGTGGTCATTTCGAGCATCGGGATGCCCGTGGCGGGGCGGCAAGTCACGTTAAGCTTTGGTCATGATCCGGCCACGCCTGCGCGAACTGCGGCAGGCTACACGGCAAGCAGTTTCAAGGAGTTCCCGCATGCGCCGCAGCCGCCGCAAGTTGAAGATCACCCTGGTCGCCCTGGCGCTGGTGCTCGCCGGATTCACCGGCTTCCTGACCTATATCGGCTATTTCGGCGGCCCGGTGTTCTACGACATCGCGCCCACCAAACCCACGCCCCCGCAGGCGCGCGGGCTGGCGGTGGTGCTGGTCTCAGGCGACATGGGCTTCAAGATCGGCATGGGCCCGGAGATCGCGAAGCGCTTCGCGGCCGAGGGCGTGCCAGTGGTCGGGGTCAGCTCGCTCGCCTATTTCCGCCAGCAGCGCACCCCGGCCGAGGTCCAGGCGTTGATCACCGCCGCCGCGCGCCGCGCGCTCGCCTTCGGGCATGCCGACCGGCTGGTCATGATCGGCCAGTCCTTCGGCGCGGACATGATGCATGTCGGCCTCACCGGCCTGCCCGCCGACCTGCGTGCGAAGGTGAAGGCCGTCGCGCTGGTGGTGCCCACCGACACCGTGTTCTTCCGCGCCTCGCCCAACGAGCTGTTCAACTGGGCCAAGCCCGATGCGATGGCGCTGCCCACCGGCCGACAACTCACCTGGGTGCCGACGCTCTGCGTCCAGGGCGTGGAAGAGACCGACAGCCTCTGCCCGAAGCTGACCCAGCCCAATGTCCGCCGCATCGTGCTGCCGGGCGGGCATATGCTCCACCATGATCCGGACGCGCTGTTCAAGGCGCTCCGCCCGGGCATCGCCAACATTACCAATATTTAGGTTTGGGATCACGCGGCGGACAGCCGGGCCTACCTAAAGCGGGCCGCGACAACGGACCAACAGAGGGACATTCGACATGCGCTTCGGCAAGATCCTGGCCGGCCTCGGCCTCGCCGCCACGGTGCTCGGCACCATGCAGGCCTCCGCCCAGGCCCCTGCCGCCGCCACCGGCGTGGTCGGCACCTGGGTCAATCCGCGCGGCACCGTGAAGGTGCAGACCGGCGCCTGCGGCGACAAATTGTGCGGCTGGGTGGTCTGGGCCAATGCCGAGGCGCAGCAGGATGCCCGGGACAGCGGCGTCCAGAAGCTGATCGGCACCGAGCTGCTGCAGGACTACCATCCCACCGGCAACGGCAAGTGGCAGGGCCATGTCTATGTCCCCGACATGGGCCAGACCTTCTATTCGAAGATCGAGCAGCTCGGGCCGAACAGCCTGAAGATCAGCGGGTGCGTCCTAGGCGGCTGGATCTGCAAGTCGCAGGTCTGGCAGCGCGGCTGAGGGCCGACGCGATGCGCCCCGCCCACAAGACCGCGCTGCAGATCGGCGCCGTTATCGGCATCGTCGCGCTCGCCTTCGCGGCGCTGCACGGGCTGCTCCACGAGGTCCGCTGGCGCGACGTCCGCCACGCGATCAACGCGATCGGCGCCTGGCAGGTCGCGGGCGCGCTGGCGCTGACCGCGGGCAGCTATCTGATGCTGACGCTGTACGACGTGCTCGCGCTGCGCATCATCGGCCGCCCGCTACCCTATCGCACCGCCGTGCTCGCCTCCTTCACCAGCTACACGCTCAGCCACAATCTCGGCTTCGCGCTGCTCACCGGCGGCTCGGCGCGCTACCGCGTCTACCACGCCGCCGGGCTCGACACCGCCGATGTCGTCAAGGTCATCGCCACTGCGAGCCTCACCTTCTGGTCGGGCGTGGTCGTCATGGCCGGCGCCGCGCTGGCGCTGCACGGCGGCGGGCTCGAGCTGGCCGGCTTCACCATCTCGGCGGGCGTCCAGCGCGCGATCGGCATCGCCATCCTCGCGACCACCCTGGGCGTGCTGGCCACGCTGCGCGCAAAACCCCGCTACCTCCGCCTCGGGCGCTGGCACGCCCCGCTGCCCAGCCGCATGCAGGCGCTCGGCATGATCGCCACCTCGGCGATCGACCTCGCGCTCGCCAGCGCCGCGCTGCTGATCCTCGTCCCCGGCGCCGGGCTCCACGCCTTCCCCGCCTTCTTCCTCGGCTATGCGCTGGCGATCATCGCCGCGCTGGTCACCCATGTTCCCGGCGGCGTCGGCGTGTTCGAGGCGGTGATGCTCGCCGTCCTGCCCGGCGCCGATCCGTCGCGCATCCTCGCCGCGCTGATCCTCTACCGGCTGATCTACTATGTCCTGCCGCTGCTCGTCGCCGCCGCCCTGCTCGCGGTGCATGAGCGCCGCCAGCTCAGGAAGCCGCTCGCCGCGATCCGCGCGGTCGGCCTGGCGATGCATGGCCTCGCCCCCACTTTCCTCGCCGCGCTCGTCTTCGTCGGAGGCGTCGTGCTGCTCGTCTCGGGTTCGCTCCCCGCGATCCCGGCCCGCCTGCGCGACCTCCACGCCTTCGTGCCCCTGCCCTTTGTCGAGGCGTCGCACATCGCCGCCAGCCTCGCCGGCACCGCGCTGCTGCTGATCGCCCCCGCGCTCTACCGCCGGCTCGACGCTGCCTTCCTGCTCTGCCGCACGCTCCTCCTTGCCGGCGCGCTGTTCTCGCTGACCAAGGGCGTAGACTATGAGGAAGCGGTGATCCTGCTGATCATCGCCGGCCTGCTTCAGCTCTCGCGTACCGCCTTCTACCGCAAGACCGCGCTGACCAGCGCGCTCTCCACGCGCGCGCTCCTGTCGGTCGCGGTCGCGGTCGGCCTTGCCACCTGGATCGGTTTCTTCGCGTTCAAGCACGTGCCTTATCAGGACAATCTCTGGTGGGAATTCGCGTGGCGGGGCGATGCCTCGCGCTTCCTGCGCGCCAGCTTCGCCACCGCTGTCGCGCTGACCTGCGTCGCGGTCACCCAGTGGTTCGGCTATGCCCAGCCCCGGCGCGAGGAACATGCCCCGGACACCGAGCTGCCTCGCCTCGCCCTCGTCCATGCCAACCGCACCGACGCGCTGCTCGCCTATGCCGGCGACAAGCGCTTCCTGCGCTCGGCAAGCGGCGAGACGCTGCTGATGTACCAGGTCCAGGGCCAGAGCTGGATCGTGATGGGCGATCCCGTCGGCCCGAAGGAGGAATGGGGCGACCTGCTCTGGCAGATCCGCGAGATGGCCGATGCCGCCCAGGGCCGCCTGCTCCTCTACCAGATCTCGACCGACGCGCTGCCGATCGCAATCGATCTCGGCCTCCAGCTGGTGAAATATGGCGAGGAAGCCCGTGTCCCGCTCCCCGGCTTCTCGACGGAGGGACCCGACAAGAAGTCGCTCCGCCATTCCGATCGCCGCGCCGCGCGCGAAGGCGCGGTCTTCGAGATCGTCCCCGCCGCCGACGTGCCCGGCATCATGCCCGAGCTGCGCGCCGTCTCCGACGCCTGGCTCGCCGACAAGGGCCATGGCGAGAAGGCCTTCTCGGTCGGCCGCTTCGATCCCGCCTATATCGCCCGCTTCGATTGCGCGCTGGTCCGCCAGCACGGTCGCATCGTCGCCTTCGCCAATGTCTGGGCGACCGAGAACCGCGAGGAGCTGTCGGTCGATCTCATGCGCCATCTCGACGCGATGCCCTATGGCACGATGGACTTCCTGTTCGTCCAGCTGATGCAATGGGGCCGCGACCAGGGCTATCGCTGGTTCAACCTCGGCATGGCGCCGCTGTCGGGCATCGAATCGCGCCGCCTCGCCCCGATGTGGGCGCGGATCGGCGCCCTGCTCTATCGCCACGGCGACGCGTTCTACGGCTTCGAGGGACTGCGCGCCTACAAGGACAAGTTCTCGCCGGTCTGGACCGCCCGCTATATCGCGGCGCCTCCCGGCCTGGGCCTCGCCCGCGGGATGATCGACCTGCAGACGCTGATCGGCGGCAGTTCGCGCAGCGCGGCGCGGAAGCGGCGCCTGCGGCTGGTGGCGTAAACGTCACTCCCCTCCCTGGAAGGGAGGGGAACAAGGTCAGTACCGCCCCCAGACGAAGCGCGACGACAGCGCGAAGTTCCACACCGCCGCCACGCCGATCCCGGCCAGCGCCGACAGGCGCCAGTCGCCATGCTGGACGTTGTGGAGGAACGCCGCGACGCCGACATTCGCCGCCGCGCCCGCGCCGCACACCACGCAGAAGCTCGCCCAGCCGCGCAGCAGCTTCGCCGCGCCCTTCAGCCGCTGCTCGCGATAGGTCAGCGCGTTGTTGAGGAAGAAGTTGAAGGTCATCGCGCCCAGCACCGCGAACAGCGTCGCGCCGACGAACGACCAGCCCAGCCCGCAGAACAGCGCCGACAGCACCGCGAAATGCACCGCCGCGCCCAGCGCGCCGATGCCCGAGAACATCGCGAACCGCACCGGCACGACCTTGCCGAACATCCGGTCGTAGAGCGCGATCAGATATTCCATCGCGACGACATGATCGAGCTTCGACTCGCCCAGCGCCCGCGTGCGGAACACATAGGGCAGCTCGACGAACTTCAGCGGCCGCGGCGACGCGGTCATGATGTCGAGCAGGATCTTGAAGCCGATCGCCGAGAGCCGGGGCACCAGGTCGCGGATCACCTCGGCGCGGATCATGAAGAAGCCGCTCATCGGGTCGGAGAGATCGGCCTTGAGCACCTTGCGGGACAGTCTCGTGGCAAGGGCCGACTTGGCCACCCGGTCCTCGTCCCATTCGCCGGTGCCGCCGCCCGCGACGAAGCGCGAGCCGATCGCCACGTCCAGGTTATGGTCGCGCCGGAACGCGTCGAGCATCTTGGGCAGCAGCGTCTCGTCATGCTGCAGGTCGCCATCGATCACCGCGACGATGGGCGCGGCGGTGGCGCACATGCCCTCAATACAGGCCGAGGAAAGCCCGCGCCGGCCGATCCGCTGGATCACCCGCACCCGCACGTCCTTGCGGCCAAGCGCGCGCGCGGCCTCCGCCGTGCCGTCGGGGCTGTTGTCGTCGACGAAGATCGCTTCCCAGCTCCGCCCCTTCAGCGCGGCATCGAGCTTGTCGATCAGCAGCGGGACATTGGCCCGCTCGTTGAAGGTGGGAATGACCACGGCAAGTTCGAGATCGGCGCCGGGTGCGATGCGCGCGTACCGCGCAATCTCGCCGTCGAGGAAGAGCTTCATGCGATCCCTTTTCTGGGCCCTTGAATAGGGCCCCGGGAGGGGCGCGCCGGGGCACAGATACGCAATGGCGCGCCCTCCCGGGGGTTCGAGACAGCGAATGCGATGCCGGGGGACGACCAAGCATTCCTGCCTCGGGGGCATGGTTGAGACGGAGCCCCTGTGGCGATCCCGCAACGCTTTTCAAAAAAATTTAGGGAAATCGAAAATTCGGTGCCGGCCACTTTCTCCCCTCCCTGCAAGGGAGGGGTTGGGGGT
>JAEXLC010000330.1 GCA_023445495.1 Pseudomonadota bacterium
GAAGCGGGATCCCGGCTCAAGGCCGGGATGACGGGGTAGATGCGGTAGCCGAGGTTATCGGACCTTACCCTCCACCACCAGCTTGCCGTCGGCGATGACATAGCGGACATCGCGCAGGTTCTTCAGCGAATCGAGCGGGTTGGCGCCGACGATCAGGATGTCGGCGATCTTGCCGGGCTCGATCGTGCCGAGCTTGTCGCCCATGCGCAGGATCTTCGCGCCGACGCTGGTGGCCGAGGCCAGGACATCGGCATTGGTCATGCCCGCCTGGTGGAGATAGTCGAGCTCGCGGAAATAGGCGTCCGGGTAGCGCCATTCATTTTCGAACGGGATATCGGTGCCCACGCCGATCGGCACGCCGGCGCGATACGCTTCGTTCACCCGCTTTAGGTGATCCTGCTGGTTGATCACGAAGCGGCGCGAATGGGTGTAGTAGAAGCCACCGCTGGGGATGCCAGCGGTCGGGTACCCGCCCTCCAGCAGATTGTCGAAGGCGCCGATCGTGGGGACGAAGGCGGTGCCGTGCTTCTTCATCAGCGGCACGGCCTTGTCGCTGAGCAACAGCGGATGCTCGAGCGTGTCGACGCCCGCCTCGATCGCCCAGTCGGTATACTGGCCATAGCTGTCGATCGCGACGGGAACGCCGAGCGAATGCGCCTCCTCGATCGCCGCGGCGAGCTCTTCCCGGTCGGCGGGGGCGCTGATCTTGATCCAGTCGGAAAGGCGGCGGACCTGCTCGCGCACTGCCTTGCGCCACTCCCAGGGGCCATCGACACCGTGGGGATCGCCGCCGAGATTGGGCTTCTCGCGTCCGGTGGCGGTGGAGGTGACTTCGTCGCCATGTCCACCGGTGCTGGCGATCAGCTTGCCGCTCCATAGCACGCGCGGGCCGCGGATCATGCCGCGATCGACCGCTTCCTTGATGCGCAGCGCGACGTCATCCATCGTGCCGACGTCGCGTGCCGCGGTGATGCCGGCGGTGACCATCTGGTCGGCCAGGATCGTGCCGCGGATCGCGGCGGCCGCGGTGCTGTCCGAATAGCGACCCATGTCGGTGCCGCGCTGCTGGGTGAAGTGGATATGCAGGTCGATCAGGCCGGGCAGGATCCACAGGCCCTTCGCGTCGATCGTCCGCGCCGCATTGGCGGGCACCGGGGTGCCGGCCGGGCCAGCGGCGACGATCCGGTCGCCCTGCAGCACCACCACGGCATTGGCGATCGGCGCCCCGCCCCGCCCGTCAAGCAGCGTGCCGCCGGTGAGCACGACCACCGGTTCCTTGCTGCGATCGATCGGCGGGATCGGCACGCGGCGCACATCGTCCGTCGTCTCGGGGATCGGGCGCTGCTGGGCATGGGCAACATGCGGGGCGAGCGCCCCGATCAGGAAGGCGGCGGAGAACGCCGCTCCCTGCAACAAGTGCTTGCGCGTGACCCGCAGCGTCCCCGTCTCAACCATGGCGCGACCCCTATTATTCCCAATTACACATGATTTAAAGCGTGATTCTCTTGACGAGGCAAGGGTCATTTGCAAGCTTGCTCCGCAGCGGCCCCGCTTGGGAGCGGCCGTGGCGGGGAATCGCGCGGATGAAGCAGACAAGGCTGGAAGGAGGCCCGGCATCGCCGACAGGGCAGCACGGCCTTGGCGCGGGCGCGCTGGGCGAAGCGCTGCAGCACGCGATGGCGCTGGCGCGCGGCGGACAGCCGGGTCCGGCCGAGACGATCCTGCTGCGCGTGCTCGATCTTGCGCCGGAGAACCCCGATGCGCTCCAGCTGCTCGGGATGATCGCGCGGCAGGCGGGGCGCAACGGCGATGCCGCCGCGCTGTTCCGCCGCTCGCTCGCCGGTGCCCCTGGCCAGCCACATGTCCATAACAATCTCGGCAATTGCCTGCTCGACCTGGGCGATACCGCCGGGGCGGCCATCGCCTATCGCGAGGCGCTGCGGCTGACGCCCGGCTATGATGACGCGCGGGTGAACCTCGCGATCGCGCAGCTTGGCGCGGAGGATGCGACGGGCGCCTGCGATACGCTCGCCCCGCTGCTGCGCCGCGATCCGCGCAACGCCCGTGCCTGGGCGACGCTGGGCCAGGCACGACGCGCGGCGGGCGAGCTCGACCATGCGATCACCGCCTTCCGCACCGCGCTGGCGCTGCGGCCGGATCATGTGCCGACGCTGCACAATCTGGGCGTCGCGCTGCGGCTGGCCGGCTGGCGCGAGGAAGCGCTGGCGCTGCTTGCCCGCGCGATGGAGGGCGACCCGGCCAGCCCGGAGATCGCCTATGCGCTCGGCCACTGCCTGCAGGATCTCGGACGGATCGACGCGGCGATCACTGCCTATGAACGCGCGATCACGCTGCGCCCGACCGACCGTGCGGCGCACGCCTCGCTCAACGGATTGCTGTGGCGGCAAGGGCGTAGCGATGCGTGGCTGGAAAGCTATCGACTAGCATTAGCACTATATCCAGGCGACGAGGGGCTGCTTTGCGACCTTGCCGATCGGCTGTTGCTGGCGGGGGATGCCGCTGGCGCCGCTGCGCTGCTGGCGCCGCATGCAGGAGCCGGTGGACCGGAATTGCAGCATCAGCTTGGCCGGGCGCGCTGGTCGCTCGGGGAAAGCGAGGCGGCGCTGGCGCGGTTTGACGCGGCGGGCGATTTCGCACCGGCGATGCGCGAGGCGGCGCGGGCCTGCATCATCCTTGACCGGCCGGGCGAAGCGCTGGACCGGCTGGAGCCATTGCTCGCCGCCGATCGCTTCGACCAGCAGGGGCTGGCGCTGCAGGGGCTGGGCTGGCGGTTCACCGGCGATCCGCGCGAGGCGTGGCTCAACGATGCGGAGCGGCTGGTGTCGACCAGCCTGCTCGCCCCGCCCGATGCCGGCTTCAACGCCCGGCTCGATGCCGCGCTCTCCGCCCTTCACCGCGACCGGCAGCACCCGCTCGACCAGACACTGCGCGGCGGCACCCAGACCAGCGACGACCTGTTCGCCCTGCCCGACCCGATGATCGCGCAGGTGCGCGGCATGATCGAGGCGCAGGTAGCCGAATGGATCGCCGGCCTGCCGCGCGATGCCGATCATCCCTTCCTGAGCCGCAACACCGGCCGCTTCGCCTTTTCCGGCTCCTGGTCGGTGCGGCTGCGCAGTTCGGGGTTCCATGAGAACCATATCCATCCCGAGGGCTGGATCAGCGCCTGCTATTATGTCGCCCTGCCCGACGCGGTGAGCCACGAACGGCAGGGCTGGCTGAAGTTCGGCGAGACCGGGCTGCGGCTTGGGGAGCGCGAGCGGATCACCCGCATGATCCGGCCCGAGCCCGGGCTGCTCGTGCTGTTCCCCTCCTATTTCTACCACGGGACGGTGCCGTTCGAGGACACCGGCCACCGCACCACCATCGCCTTCGACATCGTGCCGGGATGACCGGCGCGCACGCAACCGTGCCGGCATGACCGCGCACGCCCACCACAGGGAGGACAGACCATGACCAGCCAGACGCTCGAGATCTTCGCGGCGGGCATCGCATCGGGGGAGATCCGCACGATCGACCTGACCCAGACGCTGTCGCCCGACACGCCCACGCTCGTCCTGCCGCCCGAGTTCGGCCAGTGCGCAGGGTTCAGCCAGGAGGAGATCTCGCGCTATGACGAGCGCGGCGTCGCCTGGTACTGGAACAACTTCACCGTCAGCGAGCATACCGGCACGCATTTCGATGCGCCGATCCACTGGATCACCGGCAAGGACCTGCCCAACAACGCCGTCGATACGGTGCCGCCGGCCGACTTCATCGCCACCGCCGTGGTGATCGACATCTCGGCAAAGTCGGCGGAGAACCCGGACTATCTCCTCACCGTCGCCGATATCGAGGCCTGGGAAGCCGAGCATGGCCTGATCCCCCCGCGCAGCTGGATCCTGCTGCGCACCGACTGGTCGAAGCGCGATGTCGATGCGTACACCAATAGGCGCGAGGACGGCGCGCATACGCCCGGGCCCTCGGCCGAAGCGGTGCAGTTCCTGATCGAGGCGCGTGACGCGCATGGTCTGGGCGTCGAAACGATCGGCACCGATGCAGGCCAGGCGCATCTGCTCAGCCCGGCCTATCCGGCGCATACGCTGTTCCACGCGGCAGGGCGCTACGGGCTGCAATGCCTGGAAAATCTCGACCTGCTGCCGCCGACCGGCGCGGTGATCCTTGCCACCCCGCTCAAGATCAAGGGCGGATCGGGCAGCCCGCTGCGCGTGCTGGCGCTGGTCGCGGGCTGAGCGGATGGCCGAGCGTTCGTTCAAGGCGGAAGTCGAGCAACTGCGGCTGGGAGACGGCGAGACCTTTCACGGCGAAGGCATACTCGCCGTCACCAAGGCGCTGCTCCAGGCCGGGGTGGCCTATGTCGGCGGCTATCAGGGATCGCCGATCAGCCATCTGATGGACGTGTTCGCCGATGCGAACGAGCTGATGGGAGAGCTCGGCGTCCATTTCGAAAGCTCGGCGAGCGAGGCAACGGCGGCGGCGATGCTGGCCGCTTCGGTCAACTATCCGCTGCGCGGCGCAGTGGCGTGGAAATCGGTGGTCGGCACCAATGTCGCCTCCGACGCGCTGTCCAACGTCGCTTCGGGCGGGGTGACCGGTGGGGCGCTGGTGATCCTGGGCGAGGATTATGGCGAAGGATCCTCGATCATGCAGGAGCGTACCCATGCCTTTGCGATGAAGTCGCAGATGTGGCTGCTCGATCCAAGGCCGAGCCTGCCGGTGATCGTCGACATGGTCGAGAAGGGCTTCGAGCTGTCCGAGGCCTCGAACACGCCGGTGATGCTCGAGCTGCGGGTGCGCGCCTGCCATGTGACCGGCAGCTTCGTCGCCAAGGAAAACCAACGTCCGAAACTCACCGTCGCGGAAGCAGCCGAGGCGCCGGTGCGCGATACCGACCGGATCGTGCTGCCGCCGGCCAATTTCCTGCATGAGGTCGAGAAGATCGAGCAGCGCTGGCCTGCCGCGATCCGCTTCGTGCAGGAGCGCAAGCTTAACGAGCATTTCGGTCCCGAAAGCGATGAAATCGGCATCATCGTGCAGGGCGGGTTGTTCAACTCGCTCAACCGCGCGCTCGAACTGCTCGACCTGTCGGATGCGTACGGCAACGCTGCGATCCCGGTCTATGTGCTCAACGTCACCTATCCGCTGATCCCCGACGAGGTCCGCGACTTCTGTGCAGGCAAGCGCGCGGTGCTGGTGGTCGAGGAAGGCCAGCCCGAATTCATCGAGCATGAGCTGAACACGTTGGTCCGCCGCGCCGGACTCGATACAAGGATCGTCGGCAAGGACGTGCTGCCACGCGCGGGCGAATATGGTGGCGCGGTGATCCGCGACGGGGTGGCGAAGTTCCTGCGGGAGCACGCTCCCGAGCGCGCGCCGGCCGAGGTGGAGAAACCCGCCCCTGCCCTGCCGCCCAGCGCGGTGCCGCAGCGGCCAGCGGGGTTCTGCACGGGCTGCCCGGAGCGCCCAATCTTCTCGGCGATGAAGCTGGTGCAGAAGGAGATGGGCGCCTTCCACGTCTCCGCCGATATCGGCTGCCACCTGTTCTCGATCCTGCCGCCCTTCCATATCGGCAACACGACGATGGGATACGGCCTGGGCACCGCCGGCGCCTCGGCGTTCAAGCCGCGCGACAAACGGGCGATCGCGATCATGGGCGATGGCGGCTTCTGGCATAACGGCCTGACCTCGGGGATCGGCAACGCAGTCTTCAACCAGGACGACAATCTGACGATCATCGTCGACAATGGCTATTCGGCCGCGACCGGGGGCCAGGATATCCTCTCCTCGCGCGCCAAGCCGCCCAACCGCAAGACCAACAACCCGATCGAGAAGGCAGTGCGCGGGGTCGGCATCGGCTGGGCGCGGACGATGACGCGGACCTATGATGTCGCCGGCATGCGCGATGCGATCCGCGAGGCGCTGACCAGCAAGGAGAAAGGCCCCAAGGTGCTGGTCGCCCAGTCCGAGTGCCAGCTCAACCGCCAGCGCCGGGTGAAGCCGCAACTGGCCAAGGCGATGAAGGCCGGACAGCGGGTGGTACGCGAGCGCTTCGGCGTCGATCCCGATACCTGCACCGGCGACCACAGCTGCATCCGGCTCTCGGGCTGCCCGTCGCTGACGATCAAGCCCAATCCCGATCCGCTGCGGCAGGATCCCGTCGCGCATGTCGAGAACAGCTGTGTCGGCTGCGGCGTGTGCGGCGAGGTGAGCCATGCCGCGGTGCTCTGCCCCTCCTTCTACAAGGCCCATGTCATCGCCAATCCCGACCGCCGCGACCGCCTCCGCCAGCGCCTGCGCGGCTGGGTGATCGCAGCCCTGCAGAAGCGCGGCGCCCGCGCCATCGCCGCGAGGGCGTTCTGATGCCCGATCGCAAGCGGATCACGATCGCGGTGCTGGGCCTTGGCGGCCAGGGCGGCGGCGTGCTGGCCGACTGGATCGTCCAGCTCGGCGAGCGAAACGGCTTTGTCGCGCAGGGGACTTCGGTGCCCGGCGTGGCGCAGCGGACCGGCGCAACCATCTATTATATCGAGATGATTCCGGCCGGTGCGACAGCGCCGGTGCTGGCGCTGACGCCGGTGCCGGGCGATGTCGATGTCGTCGTCGCGTCCGAGCTGATGGAAGCCGGGCGCGCGATCCTGCGCGGGTTCGTGACCAGGCGGACCGAGCTGATCGGCTCCACGCACCGTGTCTATGCGATCTCCGAGAAGTCGGCGATGGGCGATGGCCGGGCGAGCACAGAGCGGATTCTGGCGGCCGCGGGAGAGCGATCGAAGCGGTTTATCGGGTTCGACATGGAAGCGGTGGCTGAGCGGACCGGCAGCGTGATCAGCTCGGTGCTGTTCGGCGCACTGGCCGGCAGCGGCGCCCTGCCCTTCCCGCGCTCGGCCTTCGAGGACGCGATCCGCGCCGGGGGCAAGGCGGTGGAGGCGAATTTGCGGGGCTTTGCCGCTGGGGTCGATGCCGCTCGGGATGGTGTTGCGGCAAAGGCCGAAGAGTTTCAGGCAGTTGTGCCGACCACCGAGACCGGACGTGCACTGGCCGCGCGGATCGAGGCGGACTTGCCGCATGCGGCGCAATTCTTTGCGCTGGAGGGCGTGCGGCGGCTGATGGACTATCAGGACGCCGCCTATGCCGGGCTCTATCTCGACCGGCTCGACAGCCTGGGCGGTAATCCGGGGCTGCTTACCGAGGCGGCGCGGCATCTGGCGCTGTGGATGTCGTATGAGGATACGATCCGGGTGGCCGACCTGAAGGTGCGGGCCAGCCGCTTCGCCCGGGTGCGCGGCGAGGTGAAGGCGAAGGACGACCAGATCGTCCGGCTGACCGAATATATGCACCCGCGGCTGGAGGAGGTTTGCGAGACGCTGCCGGCCGGCATCGGCCGACGCATTCTCGCCAGCGAAGGCTGGTCGCGGCGTCTCAAGCCCTTGTTTGCGAAGGGAAGACATGTCGAGACGACCAGCCTGCGCTGGTTCCTGATGCTGTCGCTGCTGGCCGGATGGCGGCGCTGGCGGCGAGACACCCTGCGCTACCTGATCGAGCAGGCGCGGATCGAGGAATGGCTGACTTTGGTGCGCACCAGCGACGCCGATGTCGCGGTCGAGCTGGTGCGGTGCCAGCGGCTGATCAAGGGCTATGGCGAGACGTTCGAGCGGGGTCTGGGGAACTATCGGCGGATCGTCGATCGCTATCGGGCCGGCGGGCTGGATGCGGCGGGAATCCGGCGGTTGCGTGAGGCTGCGCTGGCGGATGAGGATGGGGTGGCGCTGGGGGAGGCTTTGGCTTCGTAAGTGCCCAACCTCCAGGTCGGTATTCAGCCGAATGTGCTTCCTTACTCCCCTCCCTGCAAGGGAGGGGTCGGGGGTGGGTTGCGACCCCGGCGAAGGCCGGGGGAGCCCGGCTAACCGGTGGAGATAAAGAAAAGACCGGGCATCGAGCCCGGCCTTTTCTAACCCACCCCTAACCCCTCCCTTGCAGGGAGGGGAATCAGAAAGGGAGGGGAATTAGAGGGGGAACTGGACGCTAGCTCCCCTCGACCCAGGCCGTGAGCAGGGTGTGTGCAATGGCATAGGGCGGCGGTGCGACGAACGGGGCGTCGGGATCGCGGGCCAGCGCCCTGCGCACATCTTCGCGACTGAACCAGTCCGCATGTTCCAGTTCGTGGACGTCGAGCGTGATGTCGTCGTTCAGCGCTTCGCCGATACAGGCGACCATCAACGAGGCCGGGAACGGCCAGGGCTGGCTGGCGACATAGCGGACCGCGCCGATGCGGATGCCCGATTCCTCGCAGGTCTCGCGGCGTACTGCCTCATCGATCGATTCGCCGACTTCGAGGAAGCCGGCCAGCGCCGAGTAGCGGCCGGGCGGCCAGCTCGGCTGGCGGCCGAGCAGCGCCATGTCGCCGCGCTCGGCGAGCATGATGACCACCGGCTCGACCCGGGGGAAATGCTCGGCCCCGCAATTGGGGCAGCTCCGCCCCCATCCCGCATGCGACACCGAAGTGTGCGCGCCGCAATTTCCGCAGAACCGGTTGCGGCCATGCCAGAAGACGAGCCCGCGCGCCGACGCGTAATTGGCGGCATCGGCCGGCGCGAAGCGATCGAGCATCGCGAACAGCGCCGGCGAGCGGCCCATCGGCACCGGCATGCCCTCGGGCAAGGTCGAGACGAAGCGCGGCGCGCCCTCCTCATAGCCGAGGAAGAGCAGCTCGCCCTGCGCTTCGCCAAGATTGGTCCAGGTGAGATGGCCATCCTCATCGAGCACCGGATCGAGCCCGTCGAGCACCAGCAGGCGCGCGCGGGGGTCGGCGAGTGCCGTCGCCAGCAATTCGGGATCGTGGCGAACCCGGTCGGCACGATCGAGCGTGCCGCCGGTGAAACCGGGCGTGAGCGTCACTTGGTTCGGATCACTTGGCGAGATCGGCGTACACAGCCTTGGAGACCGCGCGC
Organism: Pseudomonadota bacterium; assembly: GCA_023445495.1. Classification (GTDB taxonomy): domain Bacteria; phylum Pseudomonadota; class Alphaproteobacteria; order Sphingomonadales; family Sphingomonadaceae; genus Sphingomonas. The sequence continues at coordinate 8,970 of JAEXLC010000330.1, forward strand.
TTGAGCTCGGTATCGCCGAACAGGTTGATCATCGCAACGGCGCGCAGCTTGTGGGCCGGATCGACCCAGGCGATCGTGCCCGCGGCACCACCCCAGCCGAAGGTGCCCTTGCCCGGGCCGCCCGGCGCATCAGCGAGATAGACCGAGCCGCCCGCGCCGAAGCCGAGCCGGGCGCCGGTATCGCTGGTCATGTCGTTGAGCAGCGCGGTGTCGGTGCCCGCCGGCAGCAGGTCCGACATGGCGAGCGCCACCGTCTCGGGCTTGAGGATGCGCGCGCCGTCCAGCTCGCCGCCGTTCAGCAGCATGTGGAGGAAGCGATCATAGTCGCGCGCCGACATCACCAGCCCGGCGCCGCCATAGGGGAATTCGGGCTTCTTGAGATAGATCGAGCTGGCCGCCGGATCGGCATCGATCCGCTGGCTGCCCATGAACACATAGTTGCTGGCGAAATTGCCGACCTTGTCCGCCGGGACGGTCCAGTAGCTCTGGTTCATCCTGAGCGGCTTGAAGATGCGCGTGTTGACGAACTGATCGAACGGCATGCCGCCGGCGACTTCGATCACTCGGCCGAGGATATCGAGGCCGATCGAATAGCTCCACTTGGCGCCGGGCTCGGCGATCAGCGGCAGCGAGGCGGTGCGGTTGGCGAACTCTTCCAGCGTGTCGGGGCGGGCCGGCGCCATCTGCGCTTCCATCGGCACATTCACCTGGGCCGGGTTGATGCCGAGCTTGTTATACTCGTCGAGCAGCGGCCCCTTGGTGATGATGTTGTAGCCGAGGCCGGCGGTGTGGGTGAGCAGGTTGCGCACGGTGATCGGCTTCGTCGCCGGGCGGGTGGTCAGATCCTTCGACGGATCGACCAGCACCTTCATGTCCTTGAACGCCGGGATGAAATCGCTGATCGGCTGGTCGAGCTTGAGCTTGCCTTCCTGGACCAGGATCATCGCGGCGATGCCGGTGATCGGCTTGGTCATCGAATAGACGCGCCACAGGCTGTCGATATCGGCCTTGTGCGCGGTGGCTTCATTGGCGACGCGGCCATTGGTGACCACCGTGGCTTCGCCCGGGCCGCGGCCGGTGACGATGACGATGCCGGGCACCTTGCCTTCGGCGACATAGCGCTGGGCAAGCGCGGTCTCAGCAGCGACCTTGGCCGGCGCGGGCGGGGTGGGCGCCGTCTGCGCGAAGGCGGGCGCGGCCAGTGCCGCCATCCCGAAGCCGAAACCGATCACTCCGCGCATAGAAGTCTCCTGAATGTCCGTGCCGCCTTGGCGAAGACTGTCGGCAGGCCGGCCGATTCGAGATCGGCGACCGGCCACCACTCGCCTTCCACGGCGGCGCCTGCATGCGCTGCGATTGTTGCAGCCGCAAGAGCCACGTCGAGGTTGAAATGGGTGAAGCCGTGGCTGACGCCTGCATCGAGCAGCTGCCAGTCGGCGGCGATCGGCGCGTCCGCCAGGCCGGACGGCGAATCGGTCCAGGGTCCGGTGGGCAGCGCGCGCATGCCGCCCAGCAGCCCCTTGTCCGGACGGCGGACGAGCAGCACCCGGCCACCCTGTTCGAGCCAGAACATCGTGCCGTGGCGCTGGGGCTTGGGAGCCTTTGCCGCCTTGATCGGGAAGCGCTCGGGCGTGCCGCCGGCGAAGCCCGCGCACTGTTCCCGCAGCGGGCAGAGCAGACATCTGGGCGACCGCGCGGTGCAGATGCCGCTGCCCAGGTCCATCATCGCCTGGGCGAAATCGCCCGAGCGCAGATCGGGGGTGATCGTGTCGGTGAGCGCGTAGATCCGGGCCTTCGCGCCGGGCAGCGCTTCCTCGAGCGCGAACAGGCGCGAGACGACGCGCTCGACATTGGCATCGACCACCACCGCGCGCCGGCCGAACGCAATCGCGGCAATTGCCGCGGCGGTATAGCCGCCGACGCCGGGGAGTTCGCGCAGGCCCTGCTCGGTGTCCGGGAAGTCACCTCGGTGCGCGACTTCGCGGGCGCAGGCGAGCAGGTTGCGGGCGCGGGCATAATAGCCGAGCCCCGCCCAGGCGGCCATCAGGTCGGCATCCTCCGACGCGGCGAGCGCTTCCACCGTCGGCCAGCGAGTCGTGAACTTGTCGAAATAGGGGATGACGCTGGCGACCTGAGTCTGCTGGAGCATCACCTCGGACAGCCAGACGCGATAGGGATCGGGCGCATTGCTGCCGGGCCGCGCGCGCCAGGGCAGGTCGCGGGCGTTACGGTCGTACCAATGGAGCAGCGCAGGGGCGATTGCGAGGGGGACGATTGTACGGGGGGCGTTGTCGGGCACAGGGCCCTATGGCATGGGTTGGCGGAAATGACGAAGCCTCCGCGTGCCACGACCCGCCAGCCCAAGCCCGAGCCGCAGCGCGCGCTGCGTGCCCGATCGGTCTCCGAGCTGCTGCCCGATGTCGGCGCGGCCAGCTTCCGCAAGTTCGGCTTCATCCAGCATTCGATCGTAAGCCGCTGGGGCGAGATCGTCGGCGAGCGCTATGCCCGCGTCTCGATTCCCGAATCGATCAAATTCCCCCAGGGCAAGCGCGAGCAGGGCGTGCTGAGCCTGATCGTCTCGGGCGCGTTCGCGCCGACGATGCAGCATGTCGCGCCCGAGATCATGGACCGGGTGAACCGCTTTTTCGGCTATCCGGCGGTGGCGAAGATCGCGATCCGCCACGGGCAGGTCAAAGCCCCCGCAAAAGCCGCGCCGCCGCCCAGCCTCAAGCCGCTGAGCGAAGCGATGGGCGAGAGCCTGCGCGGGATCGTCGACCCTGAACTCAAGGCCGTGCTCGAGGCGCTGGCCGCCGGCGTCGCCGCGAGCGACGAGAAGCCCAAGATCGGCCGGATCGACTGATGCGTATTCCCATGATGCTTGCCGGCGCGGTTGCGCTCGCCCTGGCCGGTGGCGCTTCGGCGCAGCAGGCGCGCAAGCCGGCGGCCAAGCCCGCCGCCCGCCCGGCCGCCAAGCCGGCTGGCGCGCCGAACTGGACCGCGACGGTTGCGATCACCCCGGAGGGCGGCTTTCGCCAGGGCAATCCGAACGCGCCGGTGAAGCTGGTCGAATATGGCTCGCGCGGCTGCCCGACCTGCGGGCGCTTCGCCGCCGAGGGCGTCGAGCCGCTGCGCCGCGACTTCATCGCCACCGGCAAGGTGAGCTATGAATATCGCGATTACCTGATCCACGGCGCGCCCGACCTGGCGATGGCGCTGGTCAACCAGTGCGTGCCGACCGCGCGCTTCTTCCCGGTGCTCGACGCGCTCTACGCCAACCAGAAGCTGTTCGACGAACGGCTGCACAAGCTGGTCGACGGCCAGCCCCAGCAGGTCGAGGCGTGGCAGAAGCTGCCGCCCGGCCAGATGGCGACCAAGTTCGCCGAATCGATCGGGCTGATCGCCTTCATGAAGACGCAGGGCCTGCCCGAGGCGAGGACCCGTCAGTGCCTGGCCGATCCGAAGCTGATCGGGCGCATCGCCAAGACCAATGCGGATGCCGTCAACGTCCATCAGGTGGACAGCACCCCCAGTTTCATCATCAATGGCCGCAAGGTGCGCGCCTTTACCTGGGAAAGGCTGCTGCCCGAGCTTTGGGCGAACGGCGCCTGACCGAACCGAATATCCTGGAGAAAGCAGAGCTATGCGTATCAAATTTGCCCTGATCCCGGTGCTGGCGCTGGCCGGCCTGCTCGCGGCCTGCGGTGGCGGCGGCGAGGGCAACGTCACCGCCTCGGCCCCGGTGAAGGCGGTTACCGCGCCGGCGGGCAAGGCCTGGACCGACGTGATCGTGAAGACCACCGATGGCGGCTATCGCCAGGGCAATCCCGACGCGCCGATCAAGCTCGTCGAATATGGCTCGCGCAACTGCCCCTATTGCGGGCTGTTCGGCCGCACCGCGCCCGAGCCGCTGCGCAAGAACTATATCTCCACCGGCAAGGTCAGCTGGGAATTCCGCGACTTCCTGATCCACGGCGCGCCCGATCTCGCCGCGGCTTTGCTCAACCAGTGCGTGCCCGATGAGAGCTTCTTCCCGGTGCTCGACAAGTTCTTCGAGAACCAGGACACGTTCCTGAGCCGCACCGAGCAGCTGGTGAAGGCCCAGCCGCAGCTGATCCAGCAGCTCCAGCAGATGCCGCCGCCCCAGGCCGCGGTCGCCTTTGCCGAGCAGCTCGGCATGATCGACTTCATGAAGCAGTACGGCGTGCCCGAAGCCAAGGCGCGCCAGTGCCTGGGCGACCAGAAGAAGATCGACGAGATCGCCAAGGTCAATGCCGACGGCGCGACCGTCTATGGCGTGAACGGCACCCCGAGCTTCTTCATCAACGGCAAGAAGGTCGAGGCCGGCAGCTGGGAACAGCTTGAGCCGCTGCTCAAGCAGGCCGGCGCGCGCTAAGACCGGGGCGCGGGGGACGAAGTGCAGATCAAGCGGCTGCGGCTGACGGGCTTCAAGAGCTTCGTCGACCCGGCCGATCTGCGGATCGAGCCGGGGCTGACGGGGATCGTCGGCCCCAATGGCTGCGGCAAGTCCAACCTGCTCGAAGCATTGCGCTGGGTGATGGGCGAGACCAGCGCCAAATCGATGCGCGGCGCCGGCATGGAAGACGTGATCTTCGCCGGCACCGCCACCCGCCCCTCGCGCGATTTCGCCGAGGTTACCATCCAGGCCGACCAGGTCGGCAGCGACGACGAGCTGGAGGTCGTCCGCCGGATCGAGCGCGGCGCCGGCTCGGCCTATCGGATCAACGGGCGCGACGTGCGCGCCAAGGACGTCGCGCTGATGTTCGCCGATGCGGCGACGGGCGCGCACTCCCCCGCCCTGGTCAGCCAGGGGCGGATCAGCGCGATCATCATGGCCAAGCCAGGCGAGCGCCGGGCGATGCTGGAAGAGGCCGCGGGCATTTCCGGCCTGCATGTCCGCCGCAAGGATGCCGAGCAGCGCCTGCGCGCGACCGAGGCGAACCTGACCCGGCTCGACGAAGTGATCAGCGACCAGGAGAATCGCGCGGCGCAGCTCAAGCGCCAGGCACGCCAGGCCGAGCGCTACCGCGAGCTTTCCGACCGGATCCGCGTCGCCGAGGCGCGGATGATCTTCGCCCGCTGGCGCGACGCGGCGAGCGCGGCGGATGCGGCGAAGAAGGAAGCGAGCGCGGCCGAGGCCTTGGTCGCCGAGCGGACCAAGGCGCATGATTCGGCAGTGGCGGTGCAGATCGAGGCGGCCGAGAAGCTCGCCACGCTGCGTGCCGAGGCGCTGACGGTCCGCGACCGGGCGACCGAGGCGATGCACGGGCTCGCGACGCTGCGCTCGGACAAGGCCGCGGTCGAGCGGCGGATCGCCGAGGTGCAGGAATCGGTGCGCCGGCTCGAGGAGGATCGCGGGCGCGAAGGCGCGCTCGCCCGCGATGCCGCCGAGGCGCTGGCCCGGCTCGACGAGGAAGTGAAGGCGCTCGACCGGCGGATCGCCGAGGCGACGGCGCGGATGCCGAACCTCGATGCCGCGCTGGCGGACGCCGAGCGCGCGGCGCGCGATGCCGAAGTGGCGCTCGCCCAGGCGCTGGCGGCGCAGGCGAGCGAAGCGGCCGAGGCGCGGGTCGCCGAAGCGGCGCTGGCGGCGGCGCGGACGCGGGTCGAGCGCTCGGAGCGCGACCGGGCGCGGATCGACGCCGAGCTGAAGGCGCTGCCCGATCCCGAAC
>JAEXLC010000007.1 GCA_023445495.1 Pseudomonadota bacterium
CGCCGCGTTGGGGGCGGGGCGGGCAAGCAGCACCGCGATGGCGCATGAAGCAAGACGGGTGCGCAGCGAGTCTGCTCGGCTGGTCAGCACGATAGGAACCCGCGCGCCGAGGACGACGCCGGCGGCATCGGCGTTGCCGAGGAAGGTCAGCTGCTTGGCGAGCATGTTGCCCGCCTCGATGTTGGGAACCACGAGGATTTCAGCCTTCCCCGCGACGGCCGAGACAATCCCCTTCTCGCTTGCGGCGGCTGCGCTGATGGCATTGTCGAAAGCGAGGGGGCCATCGAGTATGCCGCCGGTGATCTGGCCGCGATCGGCCATTTTGCACAACGCCGCGGCATCGAGTGTCGAGGGCAGGTCGGGGTTGACCGTCTCGACCGCCGACAGGATCGCGACCCGAGGTTCGGCCAATCCGATGACGTGAGCGAGATCGATCGCGTTGCGAATGATATCGGCCTTTTCCTGGAGGGAAGGCAGGATGTTGACCGCTGCATCGGTGATGATGAGCGGCGCGGGATGGCCGGGAACGTCCATCACGTAGGCGTGGCTGATGCGCCGCTCGGTCCTGAGGCCCGTCGCCGGATTGACGATAGCCGACATGAGCTCATCGGTGTGCAGCGAGCCTTTCATCAACAGCCCGGCCTCGCCGCAGCGGATGAGCTCGACGGCCTTCGCGGCGGCGTCATGGCTGTGGTCGGCGGCAACCAGCCGGAAAGCGGACATGTCGCATCCTGCTTCCTCGGCGGCTGCTCGCAATTTCTTCTCGGGTCCGACCAGGATCGGCACGATCAGCCCCGCTTCCGCTGCCTCGAGGGCGGCTGAAATCGCTTGCGGGCTGGACGGGTGCGCGACAGCTGTGGTTACAGGCGCCTGGCTTTGCGTTCGCTCGATCAGTTGCCGGTAGCGATCATGGGTCGCGATGACGCCCTGAGGGGATAGAGGACGGGCACGACGGATCCTTTCGCGAGGCGCGAGGACTTCGACGCTGCCAGTAAGGACCGTCCCGTCCGCTGAATTGCGGCACTGGCACTCAAGGATGATCGAGCCTGTCGATTCGCGCTTTTCGGCGATCACGATTCGGGCCGTAATCGCATCGCCGATCGCCAACGCGCCGGTGAACTGGAAGGACTGGCTGAGATAGACCGCGCCTGGCCCGGGCAGCTCGCTGGCGATGAGGCCGGAGATCAAGCCGCACGCCCAGGCGCCATGGGCGAGCGGGTCGGTGCCGTCACCGGGCGCGCACGCGAGCATTGAGGCCTCCTGCGCGGTAAGTACGCGCGTCAGGCTCGCCGCATCGCCGATGCGAATCTCGTCGAATGTGCGGTTCTCGACGTGTTCGTCATCATTCATGCGGGGTTCCTCCACCAAACGCCCTCGAGGTTGAAACGCGATATCGGTGTTCAATTCGCTGCAATCGCACGAATATCCATCCTGCTGTCTTGCCACCGGGCAAACTCGCGCCGCCCCCTGTTTTTCCCGCCGCTCATCATAGCAGCCTGCCGCGCGATAGGTTAGCAAGAGCGGACAGCCAGGGAGCGACGATGCCGGGGCTTTGACACCTGCGCAGAGCAGAGGTCGATGAAGCACTGTCGCAGTTGCCGGGCGGCTCGGGCGCTGCGACCTTCCAAAGAGAGGGTCTTCGACGCGGCCCTGGTGCTCCCATGTACAGGGACATCGATGAAGCGCTTGACGGCGGCAGTCGACTCGTTGGAACATAGAGGGAACATATGAGTCGATTCCTTCCAGATGCACAACGAACCTGCCTTGACCCCACCCGATCGTGCGCGCGCGATCACGGCTCTGCGCGCATCGGTCGCCAGCGTGTCCGCGACGGCAGCGCCTGTTCTGCCATTCGGGATCGATGAGCTCGATGGCAAGCTGGCCGGGGGCGGAATCGAGGGTGCGGGTCTGCACGAGATCACAGCCGCGTCATCCACGCTTGGAGACGACGCTGCGGCATCCCTGTTCGCGGCCGGGTTGGCCGCGCGGTTCGCCGCCGCGCCCGGGGCAAATGTCGCCTGGGCTCTCACCCGCTTCGATCTTTACGCGCCGGGTCTAGAACAGGCCGGGCTCCCGGCGGCAAAGCTCCTTCACCTTCAGGGCAAAGACGAGACGATGACGCTCGCTCTTGCTGAAGACGCGCTTCGAGAAGGCAGTTTCGCCACCGTTGTCGCCGAGGTGAAAGTCGCCGATCAGACCGCCACGCGGCGTCTCCAGCTTGCGGCCGCCGACGGCCGGACACCGATGTTGCTGCTCAGGCGCTGGGTCAGGGCCCGCCGGGATCCGCTCGACCGGCCTTCGCTCGCGCGAACAAGATGGCGCATCGGCTGCGCGCCGTCGGTTCCCCTGCCGGCACCCGGTGTCGGACGCGCCTGCTGGTCGGTCGAACTCGTTCACCAGAAGAACGGCATTCCTTTTTCCCTACTGCTCGAGGCATGCGATGAAACGGGTCGCCTCGCTCTACCTTCCCCATCTCGCGATAGAGCGGTTGCGGCGGTCGGAGCGGCCAGACAGGCCGCTTGAACCCCGCGCTTTTGCAGCGCCGCTACCTTCGCCCATCGACGACGACCCCGGTGCCTGCTCGGTGCCGCGCGGCGGCGGCTGGCGGCCCGGTGCGCGCTGGGCACAGGACGGCGGGCTGACCAAAGCGCAGGTGGTCGGGCAGATGGCGCAGCTGCCCGCTCACCAGCGGCCGCCGATGCGTATGCTCGGCCGCCGCTCCGAGCCGGTCGAGCACCCCTTCAAGGGGATGGCGCCCGACGAAGGTGCGCGCGGCGCGGCGACGGCGCCTGCGCCCATAGCATTGCCGCAGCAGGGCTGGGAGCGGCCCACCGTTCTCGTCGAGCGCGTCGGGCAGCGCGACCTTATCCGTTCGGTCTGTCCGAGCGCGCAGTCACTCGGGCTCAGCCCAGGAATGGTCGCAGCACACGCACGAGCGCTCGTCGTCGACCTCGATGTTCGCGATGCCGAGCCCGAGGCGGACCGTGCCTGGCTCGACCGCCTGGCGCTCCACGCGGTCGCACATTGGACGCCGACCGCGAGTGTGTCGGGGCCTGACGGGCTCTGGCTCGATCTGACCGGCGCGACCCATCTGTTCGGCGGCGAGGAGCGCTTCGCCCGCCGATTGCTGCGCTTTCTCGCCCGTCTCGGGTTTACGGGGCGGATCGCCATTGCCGGGACGCCCGGGGTGGCGCACGCGCTGGCGCGCTATGGCGGGCGAGAGGTGCTCGTCCTCGAGCCGGGCGCAGAGGCCGCGGCATTGGCCGACCTGCCCATAGCCGCTCTCAGGCTCGAACCCCTCGCGCTGAAGGCAGCCGCCCGCTTCGGGCTTGAGCGCGTTGCGGACCTTGTCCGCATTCCGCGCGGACCGCTGGCGCGAAGGTTGGGCCTCGCGGCGGTCGAGCGGCTCGACCAGGCTCTGGGCCACGCCGCCGAGCCGATCATCGGGGTCGTACCTTTCGAAGCCCCACAGGTATCGCGCCATCTGTTGGAGCCGATCGGCACACCGGAAGGCATAACCCAGGTCATCGGCGACCTGGTTTATGATCTGATCGTCGTTCTCCAGAAGCGGGGACTTGGCCTGCGCAGCGGCGTGCTTGTGGCCGATCGGGTCGATGGCGAGACCCAGCGTATCGCCATTGGCGCCTCGCGGGCGACGCGGGACGCGAGGCACCTCAAGCGCATGTTCGCGCTGAAGCTCGATTCCATCGAGCCCGGTCTCGGCATAGAGGCGATGCACCTCGCGGTCCCGCACAGCGAGCCGCTCGGCGCGAGCGTTGCGGGCGCGCTCGTCGCCGCGGAATCCTCTGCCGCCGATCTCGCGCCGGCCATCGATCAGCTGGTCGGCCGCGCCGGCGAAGGGGCTGTGTTCCGGGTCGCGCCCAACGAAAGCGACGTGCCCGAGCGCGCAGTTCGCAAGGTCGGTCCCCTGACAGAGCCCGGCGTCTGGCCCAAATGGAAGCGTCCGGTGCGCGTCCTTCGGCCCGAGCACCTGACCCATGTCGTGGCCCTGCTTCCCGATCATCCGCCCAAGCGGTTCACCTGGCGAGGCAAGTCCTACCGCGTCGTTGCCGGCGAAGGGCCAGAGCGCGTTCACGGGGAATGGTGGCGAAGCGACCGCGAACTCTGGGCGGTCCGAGACTATTTCCGCGTCGAGGTTGAGGGCGGCGAGCGCTTCTGGCTGTTCCGCCGCGGCGACGGTGTGGAGCCCGAAACGGGTGATTTCAGCTGGTACATCCACGGGATGTTCGGCTGATGACAACCTATGTCGAACTCCAGGTGGTGAGCCACTTTTCGTTTCTGCGCGGCGCCAGCTCGCCGGAAGAGCTGTTTTCCGCCGCAGCTTGCCAAGGCCACGAGGCACTGGGGCTCGCAGACTGGGGAAGCGTGGCCGGTGTCGTGCGCGGCTGGGACGCGCAGAAGGCGACCGGCGTGCGGATGATGGCCGGTGCGCGTGTCCGCGCCGACGAGGGTCATGAGTTGCTGCTCTATCCTGTCGACCGCGCAGGCTGGAGCCGGCTCACCCGGCTTCTGTCGCTAGGCAAGACGCGTGGAGGCAAAGGTCGATGTCTGCTCGGCTGGCGGGACATAGGCCGTCATGCCGAAGGTCTCGTCGGCATCCTCCTGCCCGACATGGCCGATGCGATCACGAGCACGCGGCTCGAAGACCTCGCGGCGGCGTTTGGCGAGCGCGCTTATTGCGCGCTGTCGTTCCGGCGCCGGCCGGACGATGCGATTCGGCTGCACCAGCTGGCCGCCCTCGCAGCGCGCCAAGGCGTCCGTGCAGTAGCGACCGGTGATGTCCTCTACCATGCGCCCGAGGCGCGGCCGCTGCAGGACGTTGTGACGGCGATCCGCGAGAAGACCACAGTCGAAGCGCTTGGGTTCAGGCGTGAGCGCTTCATGGACCGGCATCTCAAGTCTCCAGCCGAGATGGAAAGGCGGTTCAGGGCGTTCCCGGACGCTATCCAGGCGAGCGCCGACATCGCGAGGGCCTGCGCCTTCGATCTCGGCGAGATCCAGTATCAATACCCCTATGAGGAGGTCATCGCCGGGCGTACCGCTCAGGAAGCGCTCGCCGAGCTGACCGAACAGGCGGCAGCGGCGAAGTTTCCGGCAGGCGTGCCTGCGCGCTATCGCGAGCAGATCGACCATGAGCTAAGGCTCATCGACCAGCTCGGCTATGCGCCCTATTTTCTGACGGTCAATGCGATCGTCGCCGAAAGCCGCCGGCGCGGGATCCTTTGCCAGGGCCGCGGCTCGGCGGCGAACAGCTGCGTCTGCTACCTGCTCGGCATCACCTCCATCGATCCCATCCAGCACGAGCTGCTCTTCGAGCGGTTCGTCTCGGGTGAGCGCAAGGAGCCGCCCGACATCGACGTAGACTTCGAGCACGAGCGGCGGGAAGAAATCATCCAGTGGATTTACCAGACCTATGGGCGCGAGCGTTCTGCGCTGACGGCGGTCGTCACCCGCTATCGCACGCGCGGCGCCGTCGCCGAAGTTGGCAAGGCTCTGGGCCTGCCGCGCGACCTGACGAAAATGCTGACCGGGCTTGTCTGGGGCTGGTCGATGGACGGGATCAGCGATGAGGCTGTAGAGAGCCTCAACCTCAACGCTCGGGACCACCGGCTCAAGCTGACCCTGCGGCTCGCGCGCCAGCTGATCGGCACGCCGCGGCATCTCTCTCAGCACCCGGGCGGCTTCGTGCTGACGCAAAATCGGCTCGATGATCTCGTGCCCATCGAACCTGCCCGGATGGAGGACCGGCAGATCATCGAATGGGATAAAGACGATATCGACGCGCTCAAGTTCATGAAGGTCGACGTCCTCGGTCTCGGCATGCTCGGCTGCATGAACCGCGCTTTCAACCTGCTGGAGCACGACAAGGGCATCAAGGTGACGATGGCCGACCTGCAGGACGACGATCCCTCCGTCTACGAGATGATCCAGCGCGCGGACACGCTCGGCGTCTTCCAGATCGAGAGCCGCGCGCAGATGGCGATGCTGCCCCGCATGAAGCCCAAGGAGTTCTATGATCTCGTGATCGAGGTCGCGATCGTGCGGCCTGGTCCGATCCAGGGCGACATGGTCCATCCTTATCTGCGCCGCCGTGAAGGCAAGGAGCGGCCGGAATATCCCAAGCCCGAGCTCCGGGCCGTGCTGGAGAAGACGCTCGGTGTTCCGCTGTTCCAGGAGCAGGCGATGAAGGTCGCGATCGTCGGGGCGGGCTTCACCCCGGTCGAGGCTGATCAGCTGCGCCGCGCCATGGCGACGTTCAAGCTTACGGGCGGGGTCAGCCACTTCTACGACAAACTGGTCAATGGAATGATCGAGCGCGGCTATCCCAAGGACTTCGCCGAGCGCACTTTCAAGCAGATCGAAGGCTTCGGCAGCTATGGCTTTCCCGAAAGCCATGCGGCGAGCTTCGCCAAGATCGCCTATGCAAGCTGCTGGATGAAGCATCATCATCCCGACGTCTTCTGCGCGGCCCTCCTCAACGCCCAGCCAATGGGATTCTATGCGCCGGCTCAGATCGTCGACGACGCGCGCAAGCATGGCGTCGAGGTCCGCCCCGTCTCGATCAACGACAGCCATTGGGACTGCACGCTGGAGGCTACCGGCGGCCGGTTCATGGCAGTCCGGCTGGGCTTCAGGCAGGTTCGTGGCCTTGCCAACATCCACGGCGCACAGATCGTGGTCGCGCGTGGCGACGTGCCCTATGCGAGCGTCGAGGATGTGTGGCGGCGGGCCGACGTGCCGCGCGCGGCGATTGAACGCCTCGCCGAGGCCGATGCGTTCCACTGCATCGCCGAGGACCGCCGGCAGGGGCTCTGGAAGGTGAAGGGCCTTGGCGAAGCGCCGTTGCCGCTGTTCGCCGCCGCCGATGCGCGCGAGGCAGCCTTCTCGCCTGAAGGCCGCGAGCCAAGCGTCGCGCTGACGCCGCTTTCGGAAGGCCGCGAGGTCGTCGAGGACTATCGATCGCTGCAGCTTTCGCTTCGGGGCCACCCCATAAGCTTTCTGCGCGCCCAACTGGACGCCATGCGTGTGGTGCGCTGCGCCGACCTCGCCACGATCCGCGATGGTCGTAACATCGAGGTGGCCGGCGTGGTCCTCGTTCGCCAGCGGCCCGGCTCGGCCAAGGGGGTCCTTTTCATCACGATCGAGGACGAGACCGGCATTGCCAATGGCATCCTCTGGCCGAACAAGTTCGAGGTCTACCGCCGCCAGGTCATGTCGGCGTCGATGATCGCGATGCGCGGCCGGGTGCAAAAGGAAGGTGAGATCATCCACGTCATCTGCGACCGCATCACCGATCATGACGATATGCTCCGCTCGATCGGTCGCACTAAGTTCAGCGTCACGCCGGGCCGCGGCGACGGCGCCGCGCACGGCGGCGGCCCCGATCCGCGCGATCCCGCTTTTCCGCGTGGCCGCACGCTGGCCTCGCCGCCGTTCGGCAGTCCCCAAGAGCCGGAGGAGATCCTTCGCATTCGCAGCCATGATTTCCACTGATGAACGATGCGCGGGCCATCGGAACCATCGACCGCGCGCTCGACGTCCTGCGCGAAGCGACGGCCGCCAAAGGCAGGGTCCAGACCCGCGGGGTAGCGCTCGCCCTCTGGGTGCTCAGGGGACGCTGCCCGGACGATTGGCTCGTCGCCTTCTGGGACGCGGCTGGCTCCGATCACGACATCGGTCGCAGCCAGGGACTTCATGCCGCCTACAACGGCATCGTGCGCCAGGTCCGCACCAGGAACGCCTCGCGGCGATGACCGTTGGCGAAGCGGGTTGATTGCGCGTCCGAAGGCATGAGCAAGCAAGGAAACCGGTTGCTCGCTTTGGCGTTCGCTTGGACAATAGGGCCGGGCGAGCGACCCCCAGTGCCTTCACGCGAGGAGTAACAGTCCATGGAAGCCAATGCCCAAGCGAACGTGCTTGAGACCCGGTCTGGTCTTTCGCTGCGGGTCCGGCCCGTCAGCAGCGACGATGGCGCTCTGCTCAAGGCGTTTTTCTCGAAGGTCACTACCGACGATCTGCGATTTCGTTTTCTCTCCGGGACAAACGAGGTCTCGGATGATCAGATCGCAATGATGACCAACGTCGATCACAAGCAAACCGAGGACTTTCTGGCGTTCACTGACGACAATATGCTTGTCGCGACCGCCATGATTGCGAAGGATCCCACGGGTAAACGCGCGGAAGTGGCGATCGTCGTAAGGGGCGATTACAAGCAGAAGGGCATTGGCTGGACCATGCTCAATCACGCCGCTGACTACGCCAGGTCTACGGGTGTCGAGACGCTCGAAGCCGTCGAGAGCCGGCAAAACGAGCCGGCCATCGGGGTCGAGCGCGATTTCGGCTTTACCGTGAAGCCCTATGACGATGATTCGACCCTGGTGATCGTCACCAAGAAGCTCACCGAGGCGTGACGCGTTGACGCAGGATGCCTTCGCCGCGGCTGGAGCGATGACGGCGATGCAGCTTGACGGTGTCGGCGCCCCGCTCAGAGCCGTGACACGGCCGCTCCCTCAGCCGGGAGAGGGGGAAATACGGATCAGGGTTGCCGCCTGCGGCGTTTGCCGCACGGACCTGCATATCGTCGATGGCGAGGTCATGGCTTGCTGGCCCATCGTGCCCGGGCACGAGATCGTCGGGACGGTGGAGGCGCTTGGCGCCGGGGTTTCCTCGTTCGAGATTGGCGACAGAGTCGGCGTTCCTTGGCTGGCACATAGCTGCGGCGTGTGCGCCTACTGCCGCTCGGGAGCTGAAAATCTTTGTGATGAACCAGCCTTTACCGGCTGCACGCGCGATGGTGGATATGCCACCCACACAGTGGCCGATGCCCGCTACTGCTTTCCCATTCCCGCGATGTTTGCCGATACCGAGGCTGCGCCGCTGCTCTGCGCGGGCCTCATCGGCTGGCGCGCTCTGCGGGCGGCGGGCGAGGGGAAGCGGATCGGCCTCTACGGCTTCGGCGCTGCGGCGCATATCATCGCCCAGATTGCGGCCTGGCAGAAGCGCGACGTCTACGCATTCACCCGGCCTGGCGACACGGCAGGACAGGAATTCGCGCGGTCGCTTGGCTGCGTCTGGGCCGGGTCGTCCGAAGCGCCTCCGCCGGCACAGCTCGACGCGGCGATCATCTTCGCGCCGGTGGGGGCGCTCGTTCCCGCCGCGCTTCGTGCCGTCCGCAAGGGCGGCCGCGTCATTTGCGCGGGCATTCACATGAGCGACATCCCACAATTTCCTTACGCGGATCTCTGGGGCGAGCGGTCGATCCAGTCGATCGCCAACCTCACGCGCGACGACGGCGAGACCTTTTTCGAGGTCGCCGCGCAAGCTGCCGTCAGAACAGCGATCACCTGCTATCCGCTGGACGAGGCTGCCGCCGCGCTCGATGACCTGCGAAACGGAAGGTTGGCCGGTGCTGCCGTCCTGATTCCGCCCGGCCAATCTCTTCCGGGATGAGAGGCGCGCGTTGCGCGCGGCGCAAGGTACTAGCTCGTCAAAGGGCGCGAAGCCCCAGATCGCGAATGCGTGACAGCCAGCGCTCGCGCCGCTCGGCACTTTCCACGCCGCCGATGACGGAATGGCGGATCGGCGCGATGCCGGTGAAACCGAGGATGTTGCGCTCGAGGCTCTTCAGGCTGTGCGCGCGATAGAAGAAGCGATAGAACAATCCAGGCATTCCCATGGTGACGATCACGCGGGCCGACCGGCCGCGGAGCAATTTTTCCGGAAGGCCCTTCTCTTTGTAGCGAAACGCAAAGCTTGGCCGGGCGACCTGCTCCAGAAACGCTTTCAGCAAGGCGGGTATATCGCCGAGCCAGAGCGGATAGAGGATGACCAGGTGCTGCGCGCGCAGGATTGCCTGCTGCGCGTGCTCGATATCTTGAGGCACGGGCCCATCCTGCCATTGCGCTTGCGATCGCAGCACCGGAAAGTCGAGCTTGGCGATTTCGATCCGCTCCACCTCATGTCCGCGCTCGCGCGCGGCGTCCGCATAAGTTCCGGCGAGCCCATGAACGAAGCGCTCCGGGGAAGGGTCGGGATGACCGTCGATGATGACAATCCGCGTCATACTGGCTCGTTTTGCCTGGTCGCCAACTGGAAGCGCCTCATTAGAAGGTCTTAGGGTGGCAGCGGCGATCCCCTGCGTCACCATCGTAACATTACGGAATGATCCGATGACGCGGTGTCGGCATCGTCGGTTCAGGGAACGGCACGGGTTCGAGGATGTTCCCTGCTCCAGGGAAGCACGCGGCGGGGCAATCAGCAGCGGAGGACATCGATGAAAGCGCTCGTCTATTATGGCCCGGGGCAAAAGAGCCTGGAGGAGCGCCCCAGGCCGGAACTGGCGGCCTCGACCGACGCCATCGTGCGCGTCACCCACACGACCATTTGCGGCACCGATCTCCATATACTGAAAGGCGACGTGCCGACATGTCAGCCTGGCCGTATTCTCGGGCACGAAGGCGTTGGAATCGTGGAGGCGATCGGCGATGGCGTGACGCGCGTCGCGCCAGGTGATCACGTTCTGATTTCCTGCATCACGTCTTGCGCCCGATGCGATTATTGCCGGCGCGGCATGTACTCGCATTGTCTGGACGGCGGTTGGATCCTCGGCAACGCGATAGACGGAACGCAGGCCGAGTTCGTCCGGATCCCGCATGCCGACAACAGCCTTCATCCGATACCGGTCGGGGTCGATGAAGAGGCGCTGGTGATGCTCAGCGACATCTTTCCGACGGGCTTCGAGTGCGGCGTGCTCAACGGCAAGGTCGAGCCGGGCAGCAGTGTCGCGATCGTCGGAGCAGGGCCGATCGGCCTTGCCACTTTGCTCACCGCGCAATTCTATTCGCCGGCGCAAGTCATTATGATCGATCTTGACGATAATCGCCTCGATGTCGCCAAGTCGTTCGGCGCAACCGAGACGATCAACAGCGGCACGCAAGCGGCGGTTGAACGCGTCATGGAACTGACCGGCGGCAGGGGCGCCGATACCGTGATCGAGGCTGTCGGCATACCGGCGACATTCGAACTGTGCACGCGGCTGGTGGCGCCCGGCGGCGTGGTGGCGAATGTCGGGGTGCACGGCGCCAAGGCGGACCTTCATCTCGAAGAGCTCTGGTCGCGCAACATCACGATCACGACGCGGCTGGTCGACACCGTCAGCACGCCGATGCTGTTGAAGACGGTCACGGCGCAGCGGGTTTCGCCTGAAAAGATGATCACGCACAGGTTCGCGCTCGCGCAGATTCTCGACGCCTACGACACCTTTTCCAAGGCGGCAGAGACACAGGCGCTGAAGGTGATCATCACGCCTTAAAGGCTGGGCGGGTCGGGACGGCTCGGCATGGAAAACCCTGCGCGGCGTAGCCGGCATGCGGGACACAGGAGAGGAGAAGAGCATGGCAATCAGGGATCTTCTCGCCGTCGTCGATACGAGCGACTGCGACGAGCAGTTCGTGCAGGATGCGCTGAGCTTCGCCGAGTTGCACCAGGCCCGGCTCACGCTCCTGGTGCTTTCGGTTATCCCCTCTCCCGAATATGGTAATATGTACGGCCCGCCCTTCATCGTGCTGCGGGACTTTCTGGGAGCGGTAGATGCAAAGCAGCAGCGGATCGCCGGATGGGCGTCCCGCGCGGGAATCGAGATCAGGACGGTCTCGGACCTGCCTGAAGGCATCTACACGAGCGCCAGCGTTCACGCGCGCTACGCCGACCTGGTGCTGTTTGGTCCGCAGGACGCATACGGCTATCCGCTGATCCGGCGCCAGGTCATCGAAAGCGTCTTGTTCGAATCCGGCCGCCCGGTTCTCGTCCTTCCGCGCGAGCACAAGCCGCGTCCGATCGGCCGGTTCGCGATCGGGTGGAACGCGTCACGCGAGGCGACCCACGCCCTGCGCGAAGCCATGCTGTTCGCCGCGCCAAACGCAAAGGTTGAGGTGCGCGTCCTCGATGGCAAGCCTTCGGACAAAGGGCACGGATCCGACCCAGGCGCAGACATCGCCCATCATCTGGCGCGTCACGGGTTCGCCGCCACTGTCCACGCGGTGGCGGTGGACGAGGGCTCGGACGCGGAGGCGCTGGTTCGAGCCGCGCGCGGGCAGGGCGCCCAGCTCCTGGCGCTCGGCGCTTATGGTCATTCGCGACTGCGCGAAATGATCCTCGGAGGCGTGACGCGCGATCTTCTGAACGGCGCACCCTTGCCGCTTCTCTTTGCTCATTAGCCGAGCATCTGCATGCCAAGGTCGATGCGGGGTGTCAAACGGCGTTCAAAAGGGACCCCCGATCGGCGTCGAAGAGGGACCCCTTTTCGGATATGATGTTGGTTTGTTGAAGATGGCCTTGCGCTGCGTGCGGCGGAGGGCGGGCGTAGCCCGACCGGAGGCGCGCGCAGCGCAAGATAGATTTTTGAAGGCGCCGAAGGTGGCTGTCAGCTGCGGTTTTTGAAGCGCCAGCTGTCGTTGCCCGTCTCGACGATATCGCAGTGGTGGGTGACGCGGTCGAGCAGCGCCGTGGTCATCTTGGGATCGCCGAACACGGTCGGCCATTCACCGAAGGCGAGGTTCGTGGTGATGATGACGCTGGTGCGCTCATAAAGCTTGCTGATGAGGTGGAACAGCAACTGCCCTCCCGAGCGGGCGAACGGCAGATAACCGAGCTCGTCAAGCACGATCAGGT
>JAEXLC010000022.1 GCA_023445495.1 Pseudomonadota bacterium
CCCCGGCACAAGGCCGGGGTGACGAGCTATGCCGAAACGGAGTGCTGCAGAATCTGGGCCACAGTGGCGATGCCGGTCGGCAATTCCTATTTCCGGTCCGATGGCTCTTCGTTGTTGCCGGGCTGGAGAATAGTTCAACTATGCGATGGAAAATTGCACGAACGCTTGCCTGTGCGCAAGAATCGACTAAAGCGCCCGCATGACCGTTCAACCGCGCACTTTGTACGAGAAGATCTGGGCCGACCATGTGGTCGAGCGCCGGGATGATGGAACCTGCCTGATCTATATCGACCGCCACCTCGTCCATGAGGTGACCAGCCCCCAGGCCTTTGCCGGCTTGCGCGCGGCGGGGCGGCCGGTGCGCCGTCCGGACCTTACGCTTGCGGTCCCCGATCACAACCTGCCGACCACCGCCCGCGTCGATGCCGCCGGCCATGAGCTGCCGATCGCCGATGCGGCGAGCGCTGGTCAGCTCTCGGCGCTGCGGGCGAATGTCGCCGAGTTCGGCGTGCCCTATATCGACGCCCTCGATGCGCGGCAGGGCATCGTCCATGTCGTCGGCCCCGAGCAGGGCTTCACCTTGCCGGGCACCACGCTGGTTTGCGGCGACAGCCACACCTCGGCGCATGGCGCATTGGGTGCGCTCGCCTTCGGGATCGGCACCAGCGAGGTCGAGCATGTCCTTGCGACCCAGACGCTGCTGCTGAAGCAGTCCAAGACGCTGGAGATTCGCGTCGATGGCACGCTCGGCTTCGGGGTGAGCCCGAAGGACGTCGTGCTGGCGATCATCGGCAAGATCGGCGCCGCGGGCGGCACCGGCTATGTCATCGAGTTCACCGGCGAGGTGATCCGCGCCATGTCGATCGAGGGGCGGCTGACCGTCTCGAACATGTCGATCGAGGGCGGCGCCCGCTCGGGCCTGATCGCGCCGGACCAGGCGACGTTCGACTATATCAAGGGTCGCCCGCTGGCGCCGACCGGCGAGGCCTGGGACAAGGCTGTCGCCTATTGGAAGACGCTGCCGACCGATGCCGGCGCCGTTTACGACAAGAGCGTGATCCTGCAGGCCAGCGACATCGCGCCTTCGCTCACCTGGGGCACCAGCCCCGAGGATGTGGTGGCGATCACCGGCGCGGTGCCTGATCCCGAGAGCTTCGAGGATCCGGCCAAGCGCATCGCCGCGCAGAAGTCGCTCGACTATATGGGCCTGACGCCCGGCATGCGGATGGAGGACGTGGCGATCGAGCATGTCTTCATCGGCTCGTGCACCAATAGCCGGATCGAGGATCTGCGCGCCGCCGCGGCGGTGGTGAAGGGGCATCATGTCGCGGATCGGATCCGCCAGGCGCTGATCGTGCCGGGCTCCGGGCTGGTCAAGCGCCAGGCCGAGGCCGAGGGGCTGGACCGCATCTTCACCGAGGCCGGCTTCGAGTGGCGCGAGCCCGGCTGCTCGATGTGTCTCGCCATGAACCCGGACAAGGTTCCCGCCGGGGAACGTTGTGCTTCCACCTCGAATCGAAATTTCGTAGGAAGACAAGGTCCTGGGGCGCGGACACACCTGCTTTCACCCGCAATGGCGGCGGCGGCAGCGATACGCGGGCGCCTCACCGATGTCAGGGAGCTGATGTCGGGGGATGCGTAAGGGGATGAAGTATGAAGCGTGCGCTTGTCGCATTGATCGCAGCAACGGTGCTGAGCGGGCTGGCAGCAGCCTATGCGACCACCGGCAGGATTGCCGAAGCGAAGGCGGAGACCGCAGCCGCCCGCTGAACCGGGAGGCAGAATAACGTGGAAGCCGTTCGCAAGGTCGAGGGGCGCGCCTATCCGTGGGGCGCCAAGAATATCGACACCGACATCATCATTCCCGCGCACTGGCTGAAGACCACCACGCGTGAGGGGCTGGGCAAGGGCGCGTTCGAAAGCGTGCGCGCGCAGCCGGGCAATGTGTTCGATGACGAGCGCTATGCCGGTTCGCCGGTGCTCGTCGCCGGCGACAATTTCGGTTGCGGCTCCAGCCGCGAGCATGCTGCCTGGGCGCTTGCCGATCTCGGCATCAAGGCAGTGATCGCGCCGAGCTTCTCGGACATCTTCTCGGGCAACGCCTTCAAGAACGGCATCGTGCCGGTGGTGCTGCCGCAGGAAGCGGTCGACCGGCTGGTCGAGGTTGCAAAGACCGACGAGATCACCGTCGATCTCGAGACGATGACCGTCACCACCCCGTTCCAGGACCGCTTCGCCTTCGAACTGGATGCGTTCCGCCGCCAGTGCCTGATGGAAGGGCTGGACGAGATCGGCATGACGCTGGCAAAGGATACCGCGATTTCGAAGTTCGAATCCGCGGTGGCCGAAGAGCGCCCGTGGATCGCTGTAGGAGGCGGACATGAAGGCATTGCTCACCAAGGCGCCGGGCGGACCTGACACTCTAATCCTTGAGGAAGTCGCCGATCCTGTCGCCGGCAAGGGGCAGGTGGTGGTCGCGGTGAAGGCCTGCGCGATCAACTATCCCGACTTCCTGATCATCGAGGACAAATACCAGTTCAAGCCGCCCAGGCCGTTCGCGCCGGGCGGCGAGATCGCAGGGGTGATCGAGAGTGTCGGCGAAGGCGTGACCGATTGGGCGGTGGGCGACCGGGTGATCGCGGTGACCGGCCATGGCGGGCTGGTCGAGAAGATCGCGATCGAGGCGTTCCGCCTGTTCCGCCTGCCGGAAGGGCGCAGCTTCGAGGAAGGCGCGGCGCTGCTGCTTACCTATGCGACGACGATCCACGCGCTGCTCGATCGCGGGCATCTGCGCGAGGGGCACAACCTGCTGGTGCTGGGGGCGGCCGGCGGGGTCGGTCTGGCGGCAGTCGAGCTCGGCAAGGCGTTCGGTGCGCGGGTGATCGCGGCGGTCTCCTCGGAGGAGAAGGCAGCGGCGGCCAAGGCGGCGGGCGCGGACGAGGCGCTGGTCTATGGCCGGGCGCCGTTCGACAAGGACCAGTCGAAAGCGCTGGCCGAGCAGTTCAAGGCGGCGCTCGGGCCGCAGGGCGCCGATGTGGTCTATGATCCGGTCGGCGGCGACTATGCCGAGCCGGCCCTGCGCGCGATCGGCTGGGAAGGGCGCTACCTCGTGGTCGGCTTCCCGGCGGGCATCCCGAAATTGCCGCTCAACCTGACCCTGCTCAAGAGCTGCGATGTGTGCGGCGTGTTCTGGGGCGCCTTCGCGGCGCGCGACCCCAAGGGCAACCAGGCGCATGTCGAGCACCTCTTCCGCCTATGGGCCGAGGGCAAGATCGCGCCCAAGGTCACCGAAACGTTCGCGCTGGCGGATGGCGGCAAGGCGATCGCCAAGATGGCGGCGCGGCAGGTGATCGGGAAGGTCGTGGTGACGGTCGGAGGCTAATTTCCGCCGTCATGCTGAACTTGTTTCAGCATCCAACTTTCCACCGGCGATGCCGTTTGAGGCGCGTTGGACCCTGAAACAAGTTCAGGGTGACGGCTGGTTGTTGCGCCTGTGCGGGGACCATCGCTTGCCACGGCGGTTCCCCCAACCTATCTCGGCACCAAACGCCATATAGGGGACTGCAATGACCACGTTCGACGATCGCGAAAAGGCATTCGAGGCGAAGTTCGCCCGCGACGAGGACATGGCCTTTCGCGTCACCGCCCGCCGCAACAAGCTGGTCGGCCAGTGGGCGGCCGCGCAGATGAAGCTCACCCCGGAAGAGACCGACGCCTATGCCAAGGCCGTCGTCCAGGCCGATTTCGAGGAAGCCGGCGACGAGGACGTGATCCGCAAGGTGCTGGGCGACCTGCTCGCCGCCGGCATCGAAGCCGATGACGCCACCGTGCGCCGTGCGCTCGACGAGCAGACCGTCGAGGCGCGTCGCCAGCTGATGGGCGAGATCTGATGCCGATGGCGGCCAGCGAGATCGAGGATCTCATCAAGGCCGGCATCCCCGATGCCCGGGTCGAGATCACCGATCTCGCCGGGGACGGCGATCATTATGCGGCGCGGGTTGTCGCGCCGATGTTCAAGGGAATGCCCCGGGTGCGCCAGCACCAGGCCGTTTACGCGGCGCTCGGCGGGCGGATGGGCGGCGTGCTCCACGCGCTCCAGCTCACCACCGAAGCGCCTGTCGAGGAGTAAGACCAAGTGACCGACGATACCCAGGCCCGCATCCAGCAGCTGGTCGACAGCAACAAGGTGCTGCTGTTCATGAAGGGCAGCCCGCTCTTCCCGCAATGCGGATTCTCCAGCCGCGCGATCGCGATCCTCAACCATCTCGGCGCCGAGTTCGAGAGCGTTGATGTGCTGCAGGATCAGGGCATCCGCCAGGGCATCAAGGAATTCTCCGACTGGCCGACCATCCCGCAGCTCTACATCAACGGTGAGTTCGTCGGCGGCTCGGACATCATGATGGAAATGTACGAGAGCGGCGAACTCGCCCAGCTTCTCGCCGACAACGCCGCCGCCTGATCTATCTGGCTGCGCAGGACGTGCCCGCCGCGACGAAGCGATAGCTGACCGTCGCGGCGCCGCGCGCGCCCCGGAAGCGCATCGCATCGACCCTGGTGTCGAGGCAGCGCTGACCGCCCTCATACCACAGGCCATCCGGCTTTCCCGCGGGATGGCATTGCGCCCGCAGCGCGCCTTCATGGCACAGCCTGAGGCCGTTCGGCACCGCGATGCTGGCCGACCAGCCCCTGCGCGGCGCTTCGATCCGCCCTGGCGGCGGCAACGCTGGTGCGTCCGCCTTGCGGACCGGGGCGGTGGCCAGCCCCTTCACCTGCTTCGCCAGGTCATTGTAGCGATCGCCGAACCAGCCGGTGAGCGTCACCCGGTCCTTCTGGGCGGCGAGGATCACCGCTTCGTCCGCCGCATCGAGCGGTTGGTTCGCTTCGAGCTTCCTGCGGATCCTCTGCAGCGCGGCGGCGCGGCGGCTATTCTCCCTCTCCAGCCTGATCCGCTCGATCCGCGCCAGTTCCTCGTCCTGCGGCCGGGCCGCGCGCAGCCAGGCGGGGACGCCCAGTGCCGCCAGCGTCCGCTCGGGCACCAGCATGTTGCCCAGCGCGATCAGCAGCGCGCCGAGCGGCAGCACGACGAACAGCGCCTGCTCGACCTTGGGCGAGAGCCTGCCGAACATCCAGCTCGCCAGCAGCACGAAAGGAGCGAGCACCAGGAAGGGCAGGGACGCGCCGAGCGAACGGTCCCCCGGCGCCAGCGCGAACAGCAGCAGCGGCACGAGCAGGGCGAGCAGGATGCGCCCGAGCAGCCGCGCATAGCCGAGCACCGCCGACCCGGCGTCGCCCATGCCGCGCAGCGCCGCGACGCCGCCGCCGACCAGCAGCACTCCCGCGAGATGGGCCGGCTGGAGAAACGCGAAGGCGGCACCCAGGCCGACCAGCGCGATCAGCGCATAGTTCATCCAGGCCATGCCGAGGGCACGGAACACCGCGCCGGCCAGCAGCAACAGGATCAGCGCCGCGATCACGAGGATCACTCGCCGGTGCAGCCGCGTGACCGAAACGCCCGCCGCCTCGATCGCTTCACCGGCCTCGGTGCGCACCGTACCCGCCAGCTGCATCGCGCCGGTCCTTGCCGAGCGGGCAAGCCGGGAGAGCCGACCTTCTTTTGGCTGGTCCCTCACGGGCGAGATGTCGGTGCTGCGCGAGTCGGTCATGCGTGCCCCCTTCAGGACACCTGCATAAACGAGCAAATAAGAGAGGCGAATAGCCTGTTTGCCGTGCACGACGTCATGGCTGCACGCCGCCATGAAATGACGTCGTGACGTCATCCGCTCGATTCGCTTTTTGGGGAACCCGGGTCGGGTGGGTCGACGCGAGACCGGGGAAAGTAGCGGTCGACCCACCCTGAAATGAAGCGTTGAACGCTTGGGGTGCCTTATACTTTGCAGCCTGTGTGCCAGTTTGCCTGAATGGCGGATTTGCGTGGGTTTCACTGGTTAGCAGCGGTTAACCAGACACTGCACTTGTAAGCGATTCCGACAGTTTTGCCGCCTTTCGCGGTCTATCCGGGGCGGGCGCTGAAAGTTTCCGTTCAGCCAGCGTTCACCCGCTTGACTACAAGCGTAATCGTGACGATTACAGGCGTAGTCAGCGAAAGAGGGACGGGATGACGGAACGGATCAGCGATGCGGAGCATGCCGTGATGGAAGTGCTCTGGGAGGAGTCGCCTCTCACCGCCCAGGAAGTCGCGGAGCGCGTTCCCACCGAGCGCGGCTGGAGCGCCAACACGGTCAAGACGCTGCTCGGCCGGCTGCTCGCCAAGAACATCATCGCGCACCAGGAAGAGGGGCGTCGCTATCTCTATCGGCCGCTGGTCGTCCGGGGCGACTATGTCGCCGGGGAATCGCGCAAGCTGATGGACCGTCTGTTCGGCGGCAAGCTGACCCCGCTGGTCGCCCATCTCGCCGAGCGCGATGAGCTTACCGACCAGGATATCGCCGAGATCGAGGCGCTGCTGAAGGATCTCAAGCAATGACCGGCTGGATCGTGGAGACCTTCGTCGCGAGCACGCTGCTGATGCTGCTGGTGCTTGCCATCCGCGGCCCCGTGCGCCGCGCCTTCGGCCCGCAAATGGCCTATGCGCTGTGGGCAATGCCGGTGCTCCGGCTGCTGATGCCGCCGCTGCCGGGCGACTGGCAGCTCACCAGCCTGATCGCGCCCTTCATCCGCAGGGCGAGCGAAGGCCCGGGTGTCGTTGCCGGGGTGATAAAGCCCGAGGCATTGCCTGCGGGTATCGACCAGGGCGCGGTGACGATCGTCGAGCTCGGCACCGGCAGCCATCCCGCGTCCGCGGCGCTGGTCGCGCCGACCACGGTTGCGGGCGGCCCCAGCCTGCTCATCCTGGCGATCGGCCTCTGGGTGATCGGCGCGCTGGCGTTCCTCGCCTATCATCTGATCGCGCATCGCCGGCACTGCGCCCGGCTGCTCAAGGCCGCGCGGGTCGACCGCACCGTGGCGCAGGGCAAGGTCCGCGTGATCGAGACCGACGCGGTCCATGGGCCGCTCGCCTTCGGGGTCTGGCACAAATATGTCGCCTTCCCCTGTGATTTCACCGAGCGTTACGACGAGCAGGAGCGCGACCTCGCGCTCGCCCATGAGCTTGGCCACCATGTTCGTGGCGATCTGATCGCCAACTGGGTCGCGCTCATCGTCCTCGCGCTCCACTGGTTCAATCCGGTCGCCTGGCGGGCCTTCCGTGCCTTCCGCGCCGACCAGGAAATGGCCTGCGATGCCCTGGTGCTCGCCGGCCGCGCCCAGGCACTGCGCCATGCTTATGGCCGTGCGATCGTCAAGTCCGCGCATGGGGGTGCGGTCTCGGCGGCATGTCACTTGCACACAATCAACGAAGTCAAAGGGAGGCTCCGCATGCTTTCGAAGACCCACAAGAATTCCCCCGCTCGCCTGGCCGCCGGCCTGGTCGGCACCACGGCGCTGGGCCTCGCCGCGCTCGGCCTCACCGCCTCGGGCACCCAGGCCGCCGAGACCATCAAGGTGAAGGTGGAGAAGGTGACCGGCATCAAGCTCGGCCAGGACGTGCCCGCCCCGCCAGCACCGCCCGCGCCGGTATCGCCCCAGGCCGTTCCCGCCGCACCCGAGGCCCCGGAAGTGCCGGAAGCGCCGGAAG
Source organism: Pseudomonadota bacterium (assembly GCA_023445495.1). GTDB lineage: Bacteria > Pseudomonadota > Alphaproteobacteria > Sphingomonadales > Sphingomonadaceae > Sphingomonas. The sequence goes on from JAEXLC010000022.1 coordinate 7,634, forward strand.
GCCCGGTCAAGGTCCGCACCTACAGCTATACGCTCACCGGGGACGGCAAGGATAAGAAGGACGGCAAGCGCGTCACCAAGATCGTGATGGTGCATGCCGATGGCAGCAAGACCGAGAAGGACATGCCGGACATCGCCGAACTCCAGGCGCGTATTCCCGAGGTCCGCAACGGCAAGTGCGCGGATACCCCGGACGGCAAGCCGGTGGTCGAGAATTTCGAGCGGGACGGCAAGAAGATCATGATCGTCTGCTCAAACCGGATCGAGAAGATCACGGTCCATGCCGAAAAGGCGGCGTTCGAAGCGAAGCGGGTTGGACTGCGCTCGGCCACGATCGGCCTGCAGGTTGCCCGCCGTTCGATCGAGAGCCAGCCCGACCTCAGCCCCGAGCAGCGCGCCAAGGCGCTGAAGGGCATCGATGAGGCGATTGCCGAGCTTGAGAAGGGCGGCGCCAACGCCGACAAGTAACCCGCGAGGGGAAGGGCGTTCGGATTGTTGCCCCTTTCACGAACGCCCTTCGACGGGGCTGGCTGCCACTCCTTCGCAGCCGGCCCCGTTTCGTTTTCGCGGCCAGCCTTGCGCTGCGCCGCCGCAAAGGCCATCTCACGGGGATGGACATCCCCACGGACGCTCCGACCGGCCTGGCCATGGCGCTCGATCCGCTGGTCACCCGGGTTCTGGCGCCCAACCCATCTCCCTTCACCTATACCGGCACGCAGACCTATCTGGTCGGCACGACCGAGCTTGCGGTGATCGATCCGGGCCCGGACGAGCCCGAGCATATCGCCGCGCTGGTCGCCGCGATCGCCGGGCGCAAGCTGGTGGCGATCCTCTGCACGCACACCCACCGCGACCACAGCCCCGCGGCGGCCCCGCTCAAGGCGCTGACCGGCGCGCCGATCATCGGCTGCGCGCCGCTCTCGCTGCGCGATGCCGGCCCGCGCGCCGATGCGGCCTTTGACACCGGCTATGTTCCGGATCGCGTTCTGGCCGATGGCGAGAGCGTCACGGGCGCGGGCTGGACGCTCACCGCCGTGGCCACGCCAGGCCATACTTCCAACCATCTCTGCTTCGCGCTGGCGGAGAGTGGGGCGCTGTTCAGCGGCGATCACGTCATGGGCTGGTCGACCACCGTGGTGGCGCCGCCGGACGGCGACATGGCGTCCTATATGCGCAGCCTCGAGGTGCTGATGGCCCGCGCGCAGGACCGCATCTATTTCCCCGCGCATGGCGAGCCGATCGAGCGGCCGCACCGGTTCGTGCGTGGGCTGATCGGTCACCGCAAGCAGCGCGAAGGCCAGATCCTGCGCCTGCTCAGGGCCGATGTCGGCGCGGTTCCCGCGATGGTCGAGCGCATGTATGTTGGCCTGGATCCGCGCCTCAACGGCGCCGCCGGCCGATCGGTGCTCGCGCATCTGATCGACCTGCGCGATCGGGGGCTCGTGATCGAGGAGGGCGATAGTTGGAAGACGGCAGCGTGAAGCAGGGGGGCGGCTGCCTCAAGCTGGTTGGCGTGACGCTGGCGATCCTGCTCGCCATCGCGCTGATGCTTGGCGCCGGCTTCTGGTTCATCGGCGACACGATCAAGCGCCAGTTCCAGGGCCCCACGCCCGAGACGGTGGCCCAGGCCAGCCTGCAGGGGTTGCGCGAGCAGAACCGGCTGTCCGCCTTTGCCGCCAAGTTCGTTGCGGTGGTCACGTCGAAGCAGAGCCAGCTCGGCCTTACCGCGCAGAAAACGATGATCATGCCGGGCAGCGTTCGCTACGAAGTCGATCTGTCGAAGCTCGGCCAGGACGATGTCACCTGGGACGCGGCGAACAAGAAGCTGACGGTGAAGCTGCCTCCGGTCGAGGCGACCGAGCCCGCGGTGGAACTCAACAATATCCGCGAGTATGACAATGGCGGCATCCTGCTGTCGGTCACCAATGTCGGCGGCAAGCTCGACGAGGCGAACCGCAAGGCGGGGCAGCAGGAACTGCTCAACCAGGCACGCTCGGGGCCCTATATGCGCATGGCCCGCGATGCGACCCGCCGGGCGATCGAGCGGAGCTTCACCATGCCGCTCAAGGCCGCCGGGGTCGACGCCAGCGTCGAAGTGCTCTTTCCCGACGAGCTGAACCGTCCGCGCGAGCAATGGGATGTGTCGCGCCGGCCCGAGGATGTGATCAACAACAAATGGTGATCGCTTCGGGACGGGGCCACCGGTTCCCAATTCGGCGCAAAGCCTGTACCTTCATCGCATCGCAGATTTCGGTGCTTGGGGGACTGACATGGCGACACTTGCCGAACCGTTGCCGCGCGCGGGGCGCGACCGCTTCTTCCTGATCCTGTCGCTGGCGATGATCGCGGTGATCCTCGGCGGCTTCTCGCTCAACCTCGTGCTCGGCCGGTCGAGCTTCGGCCTGCCGCTGATCTACCATCTCCACGCGCTGGTTTTCATGGGCTGGATCGCGATCTTCCTCATCCAGAGCTTCTTCATCGCCAGCGGGAATGTCCGCCTGCATCGCAGCTTCGGCTGGATCGCCTTGCTGTGGGTGCCGCTGATGGTGGTGATGGGGATGGAGATCACCCTCTACTCGGTGCGCAACCATGGCGGCCCGCCCTTCTTCGCGCTGCCCGAGTTCCTGTTCGGCAATCCGGCGGGCCTGCTCTGCTTCGCCGGGCTCGCGCTGTCCGGCTTCGCGCTGCGCAGGCGATCGGACTGGCATCGCCGGCTGATGCTCTGCTCGCTCGCCGCGATCACCGGGCCGGGCTTCGGGCGCATCCTGCCGGTGCCCTTCATGATCCCCTGGTCGTGGTTCGTGGCGGCGCTGGTCGCTCCGGCGATCTTCCCGTTGATCGGCATGGCCATGGACTGGAAGCGCAGCGGCCGGGTGCATCCGGCCTGGCTCTGGGGGCTCGGCGCGATGATCGGTACCTTCACCGTGGCCGAGGCGATCGCCTTCACTCCCGTTGGCGAGAACGTCGCGCGCGCGGTGGTGGCGGGCACGCCCGGCGCGGGGCGGGACTTTGCCGCGCATTGGCCGCCCGAGCCGCTAAGGCCTTGAACCCGGGCCCGTGCCGGGCCATGTGCGGCGCGGGCAAGGGAGATGGTTAGCATGGACGCGCGCAACGGCATTGGCGGCAGCTTGAGCGGGCTCGATCTCCGCGCCGAGATCGAACGGCTGCGCAAGGAGCGCAACGCCGTGATCCTCGCCCATTATTACCAGAAGCCCGAGCTGCAGGACCTGGCGGATTTCGTCGGCGACAGCCTCGATCTCAGCCGCAAGGCAGCCGAGACCGATGCGGACGTGATCGCGTTCTGCGGCGTGCGCTTCATGGCCGAGACCGCGAAGATCCTGAGCCCGGAGAAGATCGTGGTGCTGCCCGACATGAATGCCGGGTGCAGCCTCGAGGACAGCTGTCCGCCCGAGCAGTTCGCCGCCTTCCGCGCGGCGCATCCGGATCATATCGCGCTGACCTATATCAACTGCTCGACCGAGGTTAAGGCGCTCTCGGACATCATCGTCACGTCGAGCTCGGCCGAGAAGATCCTCGACCAGATCCCGGCGGACCAGAAGATCATCTTCGGCCCGGATCGCAATCTCGGCGGCTATCTGAAGCGCAAGGTCGGCCGCGACCTGCTGCTGTGGCCGGGCGTGTGCATCGTCCACGAGGCGTTCTCGGAAACCGAGCTGCTGAAGCTCAAGGCGCAATATCCGGGCGCTCCGGTGGCGGCGCACCCCGAATGCCCGCCGCATGTCCTCGATCACGCCGATTATGTCGGCTCGACCCGCGGTATCCTGGAGTTCTCGCAGGCAATGGACGGCGACATCCTGATCGTTGCCACCGAGCCGCACATCATCCACCAGATGCAGAAGGCGATGCCGGAGAAGACCTTCATCGGCGCGCCTGGCGCCGACGGCAACTGCAACTGCAATATCTGCCCGTACATGGCGCTCAACACCATGGAGAAGCTGTACCTGGCGCTACGCGACCTCGAACCGCGCATCGAGATCGAGGAAGGCCTGCGCCTCCAGGCCAAGAAGAGCCTGGACCGGATGCTGGAGATGGCGAGCGGTACGGTGGGGCAGGGGGATCTGGGGCCGGCGCCGGTTACCGGGGATTGAGCTGAGATCGGCACTCAAGCGCGGACGGCATCTTGTCGCAGGACATGATCGGTCTGGATTTCTCCACCCTGTCTCAGGATGCGGAATTGAGGATCGCGGTCGAGTGCAAATCGAATTGAGAACAGGTATGCATAGTTCTCATCCTCGATCTTTCTGCCGGGCCTTGTCTGGAAGATGATTGAGTAGGATCCCGGGGGCAGCGTAAAAATTTCCGCTGTTCCTACGGTTCCGATATCGATGCGATCCGTCTTCGCTTCGAACGGTACCGATACCGCGGATATCGCATCCGGGAAGAGTTCGATATGGTCGGTCAGCGCAACGTCGACCCAACAGCTTCCGTCGTGATCTGTCACGCCAAATGAAACCGTGTCTTTGTCCCAGGCGAAGCCCTGCGTGACGTGATCGTCATCCCATAGCAGCCCTGGCCGGCTCAGGCCGTGGCGAAAAACCGTTACTTGCCCATAGGCGATTTCCAGGGGGAATTGCAGATTCATATCAGGGCCCAACCGTCATCGTGACCTTGCAGCCTTCGGTGGCTCCCGCGAGCTGGCTGGCCATCTGGCCACCGGCACTACGGTTGTCCCGCACCGGAATATAGCGCACGGAAGCCCCCAAGCCGCCTTCCAGAAATGTTTTAGGCGGATATTCGTCGCGATCAAATCCCGGCTTGGTCGGATAGGGCCCGGTAGCCGCGCGGCCACGCGCCAGCGCTCCCAACTTGCTATATGTCAGCGTTCTTGGATGACCGGCGGCTTGGGCCTCCAAGATATGTTGTGCTGCCTGTGGTGACATAGCTTTCGAAATCACGACCGTTCGTGCGCAAGGGCAGTCCTTGCAAGGCTCGGCCGGTGCCAGTTCCTTGAGCTTCTCCTTGGCTTTCGCGGCGGCGTTCTCAAGACCGTCGGCGATTGCCGCGCTATTCCGGCTGACTTCCTTTGCTACGATCAAAGTTAGCAAGGCGCCGACCAGATACTGTGCAGCAACGTATACCGGAACGGCCACCATCAGGCTGCGCCCCGGGCCAGCCTGATGGTGGCATCGACGAGACGTTCCAGGCACTCCGTCGGCGTCGCCCCGGCGCCCGGTATATCGAACGCCATGAGTATCTGGGGTGCCAGTTCAATCCGCCCTCCGGCGATCAACTGCAGATAGGACCATAGACCGACATCGCGCTCGCTGGTCAGCCGAAGATCGGCAGCCTGTTTTTGCGACATCGCCACGAGGTCGGACAGGGCTGATGGGGGCATTCGGGAAGCTTGGTCCGGTGCCACGTCCCGCAGATATGCTTCGATCCGAATTCGAGATGCGGCGAGTCTATATGTGGTGATCGCTTCCATCTGCGCTGAATTCAGCCGCAGCATGCCGTGAGGCTTGGCAGGCAGGGCTGCAGGCCGCGTGACGTGCTTCACCCCTCCATATTCATCCGCGTCGAAGGCAAGCCCTAGCGCGTCCCCAAGAAAGCGTGCGCGCTGCTCCTCCCGCAGCACCGGCAGTGTCACTGCGAGTACGTTCGGATCCCAGTGCCGGAACAGCACCGTCTCATATGCCGGGTCGTCCGCATACTCGCGGCGTGCGTTCGGGATCTCCACAAGGTTCAGGCCGCGCAGGTGCCGGCGTAGCGCCGCGAAGCTGCTTGGCCAGGACCAGAAGGTGGCGGCCGGCTTGCCCTCCGTCAGGGCGATAGCGGTACCGATCGCGTCGCGCGCCTCGAGCGCGACCAGATAGGGGCCGGCCCGCACGCCGTCTTCCTTGCTCGCCTCAAGGTACAGCGGTGCGAAGGGCAGGCGGTGGTGCCGCAGCGCTTCCGGCAGGGCGTCGATATGCGCGCCGTCCAGAACCGCATAGCGATAGGCTGGCAGTGCTTCGACCGCCTTGGCCAGAGCGTTAGCCATCCTAGGTTCGCACGAACGGCGCACCGGCAGCCGCCGCCTGTTTGAGGCACGGCTTGTCGGCCGCGGGCGCGAAACCCTCGGGCGCGCCCAGATCGGCCGGCCCACCCCCCGCATCGCCGATCAGCACTGTCGGGCAACCCGCTACGATCACGCCGCCATGCGCGGTCGAATCGCCCAGCCTTGCCGCCGGCAGGCCGTTGACCAGCACGGTTGCGGAGCCCTTCACGATCATGTCCGGCGGGCCGACGCACACCGCCATGTCGGTGACGCGGGCCTGGGGCATGAAGCCGGTGATCACATTGGTCGAGCCCTTGCTGACCGGGCCGCCGACATGCGGCACGGGCCCCGGATTTACCGCCGGGCAGGTGTGCATGTCGCCGATACGCGCCGCAGGACTGCCCATCTCGCTTCACCCCGCCCCGAAGTGTGCGCAATGGTAGCGAAAGTATAGGCGGGCAGCCATGGGAGATTATTCCATATCGCTGCGATACTTGTTGGTTCGGGATCCTCTAGTGATCTTGCCTACGGCGGCGGGAGACTGTCCGAGGCGATTCGGGATTGTGCTTCAACGCCACTCCGGCTGGATGCCCATCTTCGCCGAGTAGAAGTTCACATATTGCGCCAGTCGCGGCCGGTTGGTGGTGTTCGGGCTGGCGCCGTGCGGCAGGTCGTGGCGCCAGACGATCAGGTCGCCGGCGCGGCCGGGGATGCGCACCGCGCGATCGCTCAGGTCCACCCTGCGAGGGTCGGCATCCCCCAGTCCGGCCAGCCAGTCGGGCAGTTCATGGTGGAAGCCAGGGACCAGCTCGAACGCGCCCTGATCCTCCGTCGTGTCCGAGAGATAGAGGATGCCCTGCGTGGCAAAGGCGATCGGCGGCACCAGGCTGACGTCCCAATGGAGGCGCGGCGGGACGAAGGTGTGGCGCGCCCGGAGCGGTGCGTTGAAGCTCACCCGGTCTACCCGCCGCCACAGGTCGCTGGTGCCCCAGAGCTGGGCGAAGGCCTTGTACACTCTGGGCGACCGGCGCGCCGCTTCGAGCACCGGATGCTGGAACAGCTGGACCATCATCCCCTGGCCCCGGGCCGAGTACCAGGTGGCGGGATCGCTCGGATCGGCGCCCACCGCCGCCCACAGCACGGTGGCAGCGGCTTCGGCTTCCTCCGGCGTGATCGCGCCGCGCAGCACGACAAAGCCGTACCGCTCCCAATGGGCGAGATCGGCCGCGTCGAGCGTGTCGGGCAGCGCATCGATCGCGGCCAGACGTGCGGCGACCGCCGGCGGGGGAGGAGCGCCGTCGAGTACGGCATGGAAGCGCGCGATCTCGATCGGATCGGGCTGGCCGGCGGTGGCGCGTATCCAGCGGCAAAACGCATCGAAACTCGGAGTCTCGGCGAGATACTGGATCGCCTGTTCCGTCCCCAGTCCCAGCAGGTCGATCAGCAGCTTGTCCGCCAGCCAGTCCTCGGGCGGTGCGGCGAGATGGTGGGCCTTGCGCTCCCAATAGGTACGCAGACCACGGATTTCCGGGAACAGGGCAGGTTCGACATCGGCCATGCGCCGACGATGACCCGGCGGATCGGCTTCGGTCAATGATGGCAGTTGGGCATGTCGCCATTGCCGCCGCCCGGCCCGGCTCCTAAGGGCAGCGCATGGCCTTCACGCTCGACCGCTTCGATCTCGACGCCTTCGTCGCCGCCACGCTTGCCGAGGATCTGGGCGACAAGGGGGACATCACCTCCGCCGCCGTGATCCCGGCCGAGGCTGTGTTCACCGGTGTGATGGACAGCCGCGACGCGATCACCGTCGCCGGGCTGCCGATCGCCGAAGCGTTCTTCCGCGCACTCGATCCGGAGGTGGAGATCGAGCGGCTGGTCGAGGACGGCCAGCAGGTTGCTGCGGGCACCGACCTGCTGCGCCTGCGCGGCAAGGCGCGGGCGCTGCTCACCGCCGAGCGTTCGGCGCTCAACACCGTGCAGCACCTCTCGGGCATCGCGACGATGGCGCGGACCTATGTCGAGGCGATCGCTGGGACCGGTGCGACGGTGCTCGACACGCGCAAGACGTTGCCGGGCCTGCGCGTGCTCGAGAAATACGCCACCCGCATGGGCGGGGCGACCAATCACCGCATGGGCCTGTGGGATGCGGCGATGATCAAGGACAATCATGTCGCCGTCGCCGGTTCGGTGGGCGAGGCGGCGCGCCGCGCGGCTGCCGCCGGGATCGCGCATATCATCGTCGAGGTCGATCGGATCGACCAGATCGAACCGGCGCTGGAGGCGGGCGCTACACACCTGTTGCTCGACAATATGGGACCCGAGATGCTGCGCGAAGCGGTGGCGCTGGTCGCCGGCCGGGTGCCGACCGAGGCTTCGGGTGGCGTGCGGCTCGACACGATCCGGGCGCTTGCCGAAAGCGGCGTCACCTATGTCAGCGTCGGCCGGCTGACCCAGTCGGCGCCCGCCGCCGATATCGGCCTGGATTTCACCCAAGGATGAGGAAGTTGGGGATGCGCAAGCTGCTTCTCGGGATTGCCGGCACCGGGCTGGCGTTGCTGCCGGGCGTCGCTTCGGCCCAGGCGCTGATGTGCCGTCCTGCCGCCGGCGTCGAGCGGCCGCACCCGGACCTGCCCGATGCGAAGCAACCGCGCCGGATCCTGCCGATCGGCAGCTATACGCTGGCGCTTACCTGGAACCCGGGCCTGTGCCGCGCCGATGCCGCCAACCCCGAGAACCGCTTCCGCTGTAGCCGGGGCGCGCGTTTCGGCTTCACCCTGCACGGCCTGTGGCCGGACGGGACAGGCAAGGCCTGGCCACAATATTGCGCCGACACGCGCATCCTGCAGCCAGCGCAGATCAAGCAGATGCTGTGCACCACGCCCTCGGCCCAGCTCATCCAGCATGAATGGGCGAAGCACGGCACCTGCACGACCATGTCGCCCGCTACCTATTTCGCCACGGCCAAGCGCCTTTATGACCTGGTGCGCTATCCGGACATGGACCGGCTGTCGCGCGGCGACCTGACCGTCGGCCAGTTCAAGGCCCGTTTCGCTGCCGCCAATCCGAACATCCCGGCCGAGGCGATCCGGGTGACCGTGACGAAGGAGAACTGGCTCGACGAGTTGTGGCTCTGCCTCGACACCGGCCTGCGCTATGAGCGCTGCAAGCCGAACAGCGGTGGCGCTGCGGATGGCGCGGTGCTGAAGATCTGGCGGGGCGGTAGCGGCCGCCGTTAACGGTGGTCGATCGTCGAGGTGCCCGGGTGGTGCCGGTCGAGGTGCCGCTTGATCAGCTTGAGGTTGCGGCTGTTCGACTTGAACAGGAAGTCGGCTGCGTCGCCCACCACCGGCACCAGGCCGATCGCCCAGTCGAACCCGACATTGCCGAGCATGCGGATCATCGTCGTCCTGGGCATCTTCAGGTTGCGGGCTTCCCAGACGATGTAGAGCCCGAGCAGCGCGGCGATCACGTCGCCGCCGACAGGGACGAGGCCCAGGATCGCGTCTAGGCCGACCTTGGCCTTGGTGCCCGGGATCGGCACGCTGCGCTCGAGCAGATGCTCCATCGCCTCGATCCGCTTGCGGACGTCCGCCGCATGCGTGCCGAGCGGCAGCGCGCTCGCTGCTGCCTTTGCTCCCGAAGCCATCCGCGTCGTCTTCGCCACGTTCACCTCGTCTCGTTGCGCAGGTGGTTCAACGGGTGCCACGCCCGGGCGTTCCCCTGCCAGGCCTGCAGCCGCAATGCGACGATAGACCATCGGAAGGGCTGGGCGATAGGGATGTATGCAACATCGGCGGTAAGCGCGGCATCGGCATCGGCGATGCGGGCGGCGCGGGCATCGAGGTCCGGCGCGTCGCGGCCCGCCTCGATCAGCGCCTGGGCTTGCGGCGAGCAGATCTCGCAGGCGGTGGCGACGAACCAGCGGGCGCTGTCATAGGGGGCGACCGCATCGATCAGGCGCAGATCGGCGGGGGCGTCCTGCGCGACGCGGATGGGCGCGAGGCGGATGGCGTAGAGCGCTTCGGCGACCCGCGCCCAGACCAGCGTGGCGCCGGGGCCCGAAGGCAGGGCGACGCGCACGGTGGCCGGCCCCGAATGGCTCCGGCGCCAGTTGGCGACGGTGTTGCGGGCATTCTGCCGGCGCGCATCGAGATCGAGCGATGCCCATGCCGGCTGGGCGGGCGCGCTCGCCGAGTCCAACTGGCTGGGCAGCAGCGTCTCGACCGGGGCCCAATCGGGATGGATCTGGCGGGTAAGAACCGGCCGGTCGATTGCCATGGCGATCGCCGCGCGGTTGGCCTGATCGGCGAAGAAACCTTCGCGCGAGGCGACGGCAAGGCCGAACAGGCCGAGCGCACTGTCGAGCTTCACATTCGGGTTGGCGATGCCGACCACACCGACCAGGGGCCAGTCGACAAAGCTGCCGCCCAGCACCAGATCCGATTGCCCTTCCCGAAAGCGGGCGAGGGCGGCGGCAGCACGCTCGCCGCGGAACTGCAGCGTCTCCTGTGGCCGCGGCGCCGCGGCATCTTCGGGATCGCTGGTCTCGGGGATCGGGCGGAGCAGCACGCCGACGCGGTTCTGGGTGGCGCGGAACGGTCCGCTGCCATCGAGCGTGTCGAGGCGGAACACCGCCATTTCGGGCTGGGCGAACAGCTTGAGCAGGTCGGGGCGGGGGCGCTTCAGCCGGACCTCGATCACCTGCGGTGTCATCTCGACGATCTCGTCGATCACGGCGAGGAAGGGGGCGAGCGGGTTGCGCGAGCGCGGCTGGATGGCGCGGCGCAGGATGCGGACGACTTCGCCGGCGGTTACCACTTCCCCATCGGGCCAGGTCGCATCGTCGCGGAGGCGGAAGATGTAGCTGCGGCCGTCGTCGATCACGATCCAGCGCTCGGCAAGGCCGGGCTCGATCTGGCCGGTGGCGTCGAAGCGCACCAGTCCCTGCGCGGTCGCACCCAGCAGGACGCGGTGGGCGGGATCCAGAGGACCGCTATCGGGATCGGCGAGCGTGCTGCCGCTGCCGATGGCGCTCACCACCACCGCCGTATCGTCGCGCCGCTGTCCCGCGCCATCACCGCACGCGGCAAGCGCGAGCAGGGGGAGCAGGAGGAGAGGGCTTGAACGCATGGGAAGCAGATCCGGCTGGGGTGGTTTGGTGTATGGTGCCACACCGAAGCTGCCAACCCCCGCCGGGCCGGTCCCGAGATCGGCGCGTCTCGGCCTGTGCTGCCCCTTCGTCCGGAACTTCACGCTTTTGCAGGCATTTAGCTCTTCGTTCCTTCAGAGAGGGGAGTTTGTGATGCGTATTCTTGCCAGGGCCGTAGCTGCTACAGCCCTATTGTCGCTCGCGGCCGCGCCCGCGCTGGCGGCGCCGGGAACCGCGGCGTCCAGACTGTCGCTGCGTGCATCGACCGACGCCCGGGAAAAGTCCGACATCGCCGGCGCGCCGATCATCGCGATCATCGGCATCGTTGCGATCGTCGCGGGCGGTGTGATCATCGCCACTGAAGATGACAGTCCCGACAGCCCGTAGGATCGGGAATGCCCTGCGGCTGGATGCCTGAAGTCAGGTCTTGCGTGGTGCGGACGGCGGGACTCGAACCCGCACGCCCCGAAGGGCAGAAGATTTTAAGTCTCCGGCGTCTACCGGTTCCGCCACGTCCGCATCGTGCAGGCGCACGAAGCGCATGCGCAAAGCCTCGTCAAGCACGCGTGCACCATTTGGTGCGCTGCGTCAGACGTTCAGCTTGATGCGCATTTCCTTGCCAGGCTTGAAATAGGGGACGCGCTTGGCGTCGACTTCGACCGTCTCGCCCGTGCGCGGGTTGCGGCCGGTGCGCGCATCGCGTGCGCGGGTGGAAAAGGCGCCGAAGCCGCGAAGCTCGACCCGGCCATCCTCCTGGAGGCGGCCGACGATCTCATCGAAAAAGACGGACACGATCTTCTCGACCTCGCGGACCGAGAGGCCCGGATTGTCCTGCACCAGCAACTGAACCAGTTCCGAGCGGATCATCCGCAACCCTCCCTTTGCGCGCGCGGATTTGCGGTTTTCCGCGCGAACACCAATCCCTTGCGGACTCTCTAGCCCTGTTCAGCAATCTTCATCAAGGCGAAGATTGCGTATTAACCTATGATAATCGGGAATAATCGAAAACGGGGAGCGGTTTTGCCGCTCCCCGTCCCGATGTCTTAGTTCTTCTCGCTGCGAGCCTTGAGGGCTTCGCCGAGAATGTCGCCCAGCGACGCGCCCGAATCGGACGAACCGTACTGCGCCACAGCCTGCTTCTCTTCGGCGATCTGCATCGCCTTGACCGAGAAGGTCGGCTTCTTGGAACGATCGAAGCCGGTGACCATCGCGTCGAGCTTCTGGCCGACAGCGAAACGCTCCGGACGCTGCTCGTCGCGGTCGCGGCCGAGATCGGTGCGCTTGATGAAGCCGGTCGCGCCGTCTTCGCCAACCTGCACTTCGAGGCCCGCGTCGCGGACTTCGAGGATGGTCACGGTGACGACCTGGTTCTTGTTCAGGCGATCGGCCGAGGCGGTCGAACCGGCAGCGGCGACGCCACCACGCTCGAGCTGCTTCATGCCGAGCGAGATGCGCTCCTTGTCCGGCTCGACGGCGAGAACGATGGCCTTAACCACCTCGCCCTTGCGATGCAGGTTGAGCGCGTCCTCACCCGAGATGCCCCAGGCGATGTCCGACATGTGGACCATGCCGTCGACGTCGTTGTCCAGGCCGATGAACAGGCCGAACTCGGTGGCGTTCTTGACTTCGCCCTCGACTTCGGTGCCGACCGGATGGGCAGCCGCGAAGGCTTCCCACGGATTGCCCTGGGCCTGCTTGAGGCCGAGCGAGATGCGGCGCTTCTCGGCGTCCACCTCGAGCACCACGACTTCGACTTCCTGCGAGGTCGAGACGATCTTGCCCGGGTGCACGTTCTTCTTGGTCCAGGACATTTCCGAAACGTGGACCAGGCCTTCGATGCCCGGCTCCAGCTCGACGAATGCGCCGTACTCGGTGATGTTGGTCACGCGGCCCGACAGCTTCGCGCCGACCGGGTACTTGGCGCCGGCGCCATCCCACGGATCGCTCTCGAGCTGCTTCATGCCGAGCGAGATACGCTGGGTGTCGCGGTTGATGCGGATGATCTGCACCTTCACCGTGTCGCCGATGTTCAGCATCTCGGACGGGTGGTTGACGCGCTTGTAGCTCAGGTCGGTGACGTGCAGCAGGCCGTCGATGCCGCCCAGGTCAACGAACGCACCGTAATCGGTGATGTTCTTGACGACGCCGTCGATGATCTGGCCTTCGGCCAGGCTCTGGATGAGGCCCGAACGCTGCTCGGCGCGGGTCTCTTCGAGCACGGCGCGGCGCGACACGACGATGTTGCCGCGCTTGCGGTCCATCTTGAGGATCTGGAAGGGCTGCGGGATGTCCATCAGCGGGGTGACGTCGCGCACGGGGCGGATATCGACCTGCGAGCCGGGGAGGAAGGCCACCGCGCCCGAGAGGTCGACGGTGAAGCCGCCCTTGACGCGGCCGAAGATGACGCCTTCGACGCGAGCCGACTTGGCGAACTCTGCTTCCAGCTTGTCCCAGGCGGCTTCGCGGCGGGCGCGGTCGCGGCTGAGCATCGCTTCGCCGTTCGCGTTCTCGACGCGATCGACATAGACTTCGACTTCGTCACCAACCTTGAGGTCGGCCTTCTGGCCCGGCGCGGCGAATTCGCGCAGCGGCACGCGGCCTTCCGACTTGAGGCCGACGTCGATGACCGCGAGGTCGTTCTCGATGCCGGTGACGGTGCCGATCACGACGCGGCCTTCGAAGCCGTCTGCCTGACCGAGGGTCTGTTCGAGGAGGGCCGCGAAATCGTCGCGGCTCGGATTTGCCGTAGTGGCCATAAGGGTTTCAGTTCCTAACAATGTTTTTCCGGCCAGCCGGTTGGATCCGGCGGTCTTTGGGCCAGAGTGGCCGCGGCGGCCGATCGCCGGTCGCGGCATCCGTCGCGCAGGAGCAAGCGGAGGAAGGTCTAGCCGCCGGTGAAAGCGAAAAGGGCGCGTGAGAGTCGAACTCTCCGCGCCTTCCTCCGCGGGCACTGCCCGCCGGACGCGCGCGCCTTAGCGGAAACCGCCCTTATCCGCAAGCATTGCGGCGACTCGGCCGGGATGCGACGTGCGGGCTTTGGGACCAGTCCGCGAGGAACCTTCATGGTATATGAGAACGAGCATTTTGAAGGGGTTACGGTAACGCTGGACGGCAATAGCTACAGCAATTGCCGCTTCTACAACGTACGGCTCCAATATTCGGGCGGCCCGGTTGATATGGCGGAGTGTTCGCTCGACCGCTTCTCGTTCCAGTTCGGTGGCGACCTCGCCCAGGGGCTGAGCACGCTCCACCAGCTGTTCGGCACCGAGGGCATGCTGCAGGTCCTGCGCGGTTTCACCGAGCCGGGTGCGGGCGAAGTCGAATTGCGGCGCTAGGGCGATGGCGGCCGGTCAGGCCGCTACCCGAAGCTCCGCCGTGGCCTTGCGGGCGACGACCGGGCGGAAGACCAGCGACAGCACCATGGGCTCGGTGCCTGCCGGCGGTGCCGCGATCAGCACGCCGGTGGGGGTGGCGCGGAACAGGCCGGGGCTGATCTGCTCCATCGCGTCCGCGGTCGCCTGGGCGGAGATGGTCGCGGCGCTCTTGCCCTTCTTCAGCGTCGCCAGCGGAATGAAGGCGAACTCTTCGACCTGCACCCATTCGCAGATCTGGCCGAGCTGCACCGCGATCACCGGCCGCTGCGCGCCTACCGGCACGCGGAGCTGGTAATAGCCCTCGGCGGTTGGCCAGGCAGTGAACTCCATCACGCCCTGCTGCGCGGCTCCGGCCAGGATCACCGGCACCGGAATGCCCCCGACCTCGAAATCGGTCGAGCGCAGATCGAGCTTGAAGCGGGCGGTGGCAAAATTGGCCAGGCTTACCGGCAGCCCCTGAGACTGGAGCTCGGCCGACAGGAACTGCGGCAGCACGTCGTTGTAGAAGGTCAGCCCCCGGCGGCGCAGCCCGTCGCGGCCACGATCGGTATCGACCAGCACGTCGGTGACGGCCAGGCCCATGTTGTAGTCATAGTCGAAGCGCTCGAAGACCGAGACTTCGCCGGCATTGGGCAGGAAGGACAGGCGGGCGAAGATCGCGGTGGCGGCGCGGCAGCGGCTGTCGAGATCGTCGGCCTCGGGCGCCTTGACGATCGCGGCGGCGGCATCGCGGACATGATCCATGCAGGCGGCCTGCACCGCATCGCGGGTGGCGTTGTGCGTCGCCTTGCGGTCGAGCTTCTCGCGCATCGCTTCGCCCTCCGCGGTGAAGTCGATCGTCGATCCCTGCGACACATTGCACAGCTGCTCGAGCGAGACGATCGACAGCGAAAGCGCGTGGAGCGTGCGATAGTCGTAGTTGCGCACGTCGATCATGCCGCGCTTGTCGAGCCCCGAATGGCGCTTCTCGCGCAGGAACACATAGCGCCCCACCACCGATACGCCCATCGTCTCGGCCAGGATCGGAGTCACCAGGTTCTGGACGGTGCCGTTATAGCCGGTGTCGATCAGCATCACGGTGTCGCCGGGCTCGATGCCGACATGGCGCATATGCGCGACCAGTCGCTTCAGGAACGCTTCGCGGCGGGTGAAGATCTTGCGCTGGATATCGGCATTGCCGCGGACCCATTTGGCCAGAGCGGCGCTCTGCGCCTCCGGATCGCCGGCCTTCAGGAAGCGGGCATATTCGTTCTCGAACAGCATCAGCTGGCGCGCGAGCGAGCGGATCGGCAGCGTCGCGCTCCACTCGTCGAGATGCCGGCCCAGCGCGGCTTCGTCCTTGATGCTGGCGCGCAGGGCGACGAAGCGGCTGAGGTCGACCGTGCGGGCGCCGACTTCGGGATAGAGCGCGTCGAACACCTTGTGCAGCAGATAGCCGTCGCGCATCACGAACAGCGGCTTCACCGGCTTGCCGGCGGCTTCGCCGGCTGCGGCGATCTCGGCCTTCAGCCAGTGCGCGAAGGTGGCCATGGCCGGGCCCATGATGTCGTGGCCCAGCACATAGCTGGGATCGTCCGAGCGGCGCATCGCCACCGCGGCACGGTGCGCCTGGGCGATCGGGCGGGTGATGCCGCAGGCGGGATCGAGGATGCGGGCGGTCGCCGCTTCCATGCGCAGGCGCGATGCGGATTCGTCATCGAACTGGGCGAGGTGGACGGCATGGAGGCCATGCTCGATCGCTGACTCGTAGTCCGCGGCGCGATTGTCGCCCAGGTGCAGGATGCTGCCGGGCGCGACGCCCAGCGTATCGAGGACATGATCGAACAGCCCGTCGCGCTTGCCTTCGCCAAAGGCGCTCGAGACGAAGACATGGTCGACCAGTGCGAGCACGTCCGCGCCCGCGGCGCCGGTGACATGCGCGCGCAGCTGCGGCTCGGTCATGTACATGTCGGAGACCAGGATGACCTTGAGGCCGCGGCGCTTCGCTTCCCGCATCAGCGCGACGGTGGGGGCGAAGGCGAAGGCATGGCGTGCCTCGAGCGCCAGCTCGCGGGAGACCGCGGCGTCGATCTCGTCATCCGAGGCGCTGGCGAGCATCTCGCGATAGATGTCGGCCAGGCCGATTTCCTTCGCACCGTTGCGATTATGGGCGCGCCGGCGGGCGTTGCCCTCGGCCCAGGAGCGCGGCTCGACCGCCCCGCCGACCATCGGGATCTCGGCGAAGACGTCGCTCGGCGCATGGGTGTTGCGCCAGATCAGCGTGTCGAAGCAATCGAGCGACAGGACTTCGATCCCGTCAGGCGCCTGGTCGAGCAGCCCTTCGATCTCGAACGCGCGCACCGTCATCTGCATGGTAATCCCCCGGGGTTCCTCCGGGACAATACTGAGCAGTCATGGTTATAAAGGC
Organism: Pseudomonadota bacterium; assembly: GCA_023445495.1. Taxonomy (GTDB): domain Bacteria; phylum Pseudomonadota; class Alphaproteobacteria; order Sphingomonadales; family Sphingomonadaceae; genus Sphingomonas. The sequence goes on from JAEXLC010000022.1 coordinate 24,561, forward strand.
GTTAACCACAAGCGCGCCGCCTCAGGCAGGCGGGTTGGTCTTGCTCTCGACGATCGCGATCGCACGCTGCACGGCGGCGTCGATCGACAGGAAGCTGGTGTCGAGCAGGGCGGCATCCGGCGCCTGGAGCATCGGCGCTTCGCTGCGCTTGGAATCGCGCTCGTCGCGGGCGCGGATGTCGCTGAGCACCTTGTCGAGGCTGGTGAGCACGCCGTTCTTGCGCAGTTCTAGATGGCGGCGCTGGGCGCGGATCATCGGGGTTGCCTTGACGAACAGCTTCACTTCGGCGTCCGGGGCGATCACCGTGCCGATGTCGCGCCCGTCGAGCACCGCGCCGCCGGGCTGGCGGGCGAATTTCTTCTGGCGGTTGAGCAGCGCGGCACGCACCAGCGGATGCGCCGAGACGACCGAGGCGACCTTGCCCACCTCATCGGTGCGCAGCCAGGGATCGTCGAGCAGATAGTCCTCGAAGCTGCAGGCCGACACGGCATCGGCTTCCCTGGACGGATCGAGATCCTCGCGCAGCACGGTGGCGGCGACGGCGCGATAGAGCAGCCCGGTATCGAGATGCGGCAGCCCGTAATGCTGCGCGAGGGCGCGCGCGATGGTGCCCTTACCAGAGGCTGCCGGTCCGTCGACTGCGATGATCATATGCCCGAGCGTTCGCGGCACGCGGGCGCGGCGTCAAGCGATTCGGACATGAATCGGCATCAAATAGCGTCGTGACGCGCCATCCAGTCGCGCAGCAGGGCGAGATAGGCCTCAGGCTGGTCCGAAAGGATCGAATGGGCCGATCCCTTCACTTCCCTGAAGGTGGCGCCGGGCACGCGCGCGGCGAACTTCGCGACGGTCTCGGGTCGGGCCTCGTCATATTCGCCGCAGACGAACAGCGTCTTCGGCCCGTCGAGCTTTGCCAGCAGCGGTTCGCCGTCATAGTCGCGCAGCGTGCCGGTCGAGACGAACTCGGCCTTGCCCCACATCCGGTTGTACAGCGTATCGCCGGCGTCGCGCGGTGCCTTGGCCCGGTACTCGGCGATGCCATTGGCGCGCTGCGAGCGGATCACGTGGCGGCGGTAGAAGTCCCAGGTCGCGGCTTCGCAGGTGGCTTCCGGGGGCGGGGCGGCGGTGTCGCACTTCTCGAGCGTGGTGCGGACCTCGGCCGGCATCCGCGCGCGGAGCAGATTGGCGTCGGCGATCCAGCTCCTGGTCGAGACAAGCGGCGACTGGACGATCAGGCTGGCCGTATCGGGCCGCCGGCGCGCGCCATATTCGATCGCCAGCGTGCCGCCCCAGCTGCCGCCGCCGACATGCCAGCGGGTGATGCCGAGCGCGTCGCGGATCCGGTCGATCTCGTCGACGAAGCGCTCGACCCGCCAGTTCTTCGGATCGAGCGGTGCGTCCGAGCGGCCGCTGTCGAGCTGGTCCCACAGGA
>JAEXLC010000091.1 GCA_023445495.1 Pseudomonadota bacterium
GACAAGCTCGGGGAGGATTTTACTGGATCACCGCACCGTCAGCACGGTGCTCTTCAGATCCACCGAATTCGGCCCGGCCGAGATCGTGAACGTCCCCGGCTCCACCACCCGCTTCATCTGCACGTTCCACAGCGACAGGTCCGCCGGCGTCAGCTCGAAGCTCACCGTCTTCTTCTCGCCCGGCTGCAGCGTCACCCGCTGGAAGCGCTTGAGCTCGATCGTCGGCCGCGTGACGCTCGCCTCGTCGTCGCGCACATACAGCTGGACCACTTCGTCGCCGGCGCGCTTGCCGGTGTTGGTCACGTCGACGCTCACCTTCACATTGTCGGCGATCCCGATCGTGCCCGATCCCAGCACCGGCGCGCTGACCGAGAAGGTCGAGTAGGAAAGCCCATAGCCGAACGGATAGAGCGGGCTGGTGTCGCCGAACAGATAACCGCGCCGCGCCGAGGGCTTCTTGTTGTAGTAGTTGGGCAGCTGGCCGACATTGCGCGCGATCGACACCGGCAGCTTGCCGCCCGGGTTGAACCGGCCGAACAGCACGTCCGCCAGCGCATTGCCGGTCTGCTCGCCCAGATACCAGCCCTCGATCAGCGCCGGCGCCTTCTCGGCGAGATAGTTGACCGCATAGGGCCGCCCGTTGAGCAGGATCACCACCACCGGCTTGCCCAGCGCGATGATTTCCTTGGCCAGCTCGTTCTGCGGCCCCGGCAGCTCCAGATTGTCGCTGTCGCCGAGATGGTCGTCGGCCCAGGCCTCGCGGCTCAGCGCTTCATTGCCGCCCAGCACCATCACCACGACATCGGCATTCTTCGCCGCCGCCACCGCATCGGCGCGCAGCTTGTCGTTGGTCGCCGCGTCGGTCAGCGTCACCTTGTCCTGCGCCCAGACGCGCCCTTCGGTCAGCCGCACGCCTTCCGAATAGTCGACCGCGAACTTGCCCTTGCCCTCGGCCTGCATCGCTTCGAGCAGCGAGACGACATGGTTGGGGGTGTCCGAATAGCCGCCGATCGGCGTGTCCCTGGCATGGGTGCCGATCACCGCCATCCGCTTGATGCCGGTGGCGTCGAGCGGCAGCAGCCCGTTCGCATTCTTGAGCAGCACGACGCTCTCACGCGCCGCCTGGCGGGCCAGCGCGATCGCCTCGGGCGTGTTGGTCCGCTTCTCGGCCAGCTTCACATCGGCATAGGGGTTCTCGAACAGCCCGCCTTCGAACTTCATCTCGAGCACGCGGCGCACCGCATTGTCGATCTGGCCTGTGCTGACCTTGCCCTCGCGAACCAGCTGGATCAGGAAGTTGAAGCCCTCGCCGTCCGGCGTCTCGACATCGACCCCCGCGTCGAGCGCGCGCGCGCCAGCGTCCTTCACGTCCTTGTACATGTGGTGGCGGGTCACCAGCTCGCGGATCGCGAAATAGTCGCTGACCACCGCGCCCTTGAAGCCCCATTCGCCGCGCAGCACGTCGTTGAGCAGCCACTTGTTGGCATGGCTCGGGATGCCGTCGATTTCGTTATAGCTCGCCATCACCGCGCGCACCGGCAGCTGGGTCACCGCCTTTTCGAACGGCGGGAAGAAGTCCTCGCGCAGCGTCCGCTCGCCGAGCGAGGCCGGGCCGATATTGGTGCCGCTCTCGGGCTGGCCGTGCCCGGTCATGTGCTTGAGCGTGACGAACACCTTGTCCTTCGCCAGCGGCAGGGTCGTGCCCTGGAAGCCGCGGATCGCCGCCAGGCCCATCTCGGAGACGAGATACGGATCCTCGCCATAGGTCTCCTCGATGCGGCCCCAGCGCGGATCGCGCGCCACATCCACCACCGGCGCCAGCACCAGGTTGGCGCCGCGCGCCCGCGCCTCGGCGGCGGCGACGCTGAACACCTTCTCGAGCAGCCCCGGGTTCCAGGTCGAGGCAAGGCCGATCGACTGCGGGAAGCTCGTCGCGCCCGGCGCCACCAGCCCGTGCAGCGCTTCCTCGTGCATGATCATCGGGATGCCGAGCCGGGTCTTCTCCATCGACCATTTCTGCGCGGCGTTGATATAGGTCGCGGTGTCCACCGCATTGCGGTTGGCGGTCGCGTCGGCGCCGGCATTGGTCGTGCCCGCGGCCACGCCCTTGCGGTCGGACGGGCGCGAGATCATGCCCAGGCCATTGGGGAAGGACACGCTCGCCTTGGCCGGGTCGAACTCGCCCGAGGGGGTCTGGATCGCGTCCTTCTTGAGCCAGATCGCGACGAGCTGCGCGACCTTCTCCTCCAGCGTCATCCGCGCGAGCAGGTCGTCGACGCGTGCTTCCACCGTCTGGCTGGCATCCTTGTAAAGCGGCTTGTCGGCCTTTGCGGTCTGCGCATGGGCGACCGGAGCAACAACAGGCGTCAATGCCGTGGCGGCGATGGCAAGCGCGGCGATGCGGCGGAAATTGCGCAACGAACCTCTCCCTCTGTGGATAGCGGCGTTTGCTCGCCGCCTTCTGCGTTATGGTAGCGCTATCACTATCAGCGAGAATCCGGAACGGTCAACCGGCGCAATCAACTGGTCACACCGATTGCATTTACCGAAACCGCAGCATATCCCCGTAACGATGAGCAGACCCAGCCGTAGAAGCCGTGGCACGGTCACCGTACAGGACGTCGCGCGCGAGGCGGGCGTTTCCGCGATGACGGTTTCGCGCGTGGTCAATGGCGGTTCCAATGTCCGCGAGACCACCCGCCAGGCCGTACTCGAAGCGATCTCCAAGCTGAACTATTCGCCAAACAGCGCCGCGCGCAGCCTGGCGGCGGGCGAGGCGACCCAGATCGGCCTGCTCTATTCGAACCCGTCCGCGGCCTATCTCTCGCAATTCCTGATCGGCGCGCTTGCCGCTGCCCGCCGCGCCGGCTGCCACCTCGTCCTCGAAGCCTGTGAAGGCGAGCGCGCCGACGAGCAGGCCGAGGCGACCCGCCAGTTCGCCGCGACCAGCGTCGAAGGCGTGATCCTGCCGCCGCCGCTGTCCGAAGCAGCACCCGTCCGCGCCGAGCTAGAGACCGCCGGCATCCCCTGGGTGTCGGTCGCGATGGGCCTGCCGCCCGAGCGCAGCCTCAATGTCCGCATCGACGATGCCGCCGCCTCCGCCGCGATGACCAGGCATCTGATCGACATGGGCCACCGCAATATCGGCTTCATCCGCGGCAACCCGAACCAGACCTCGTCGGCCGAGCGCCATCGCGGCTTTGTCGAGGCGATCGAGGCCGCCGGGCTCGACGTCAAGGCGATGCCGGTCGAGCAGGGCTATTTCACCTTCCGCTCGGGCATCGTCGCCGCCGAGCGGCTGCTTGACCGCAAGAACCCGCCGACCGCGATCTTCGCCTCGAACGACGACATGGCCGCCGCTGCCGTCGGCGTCGCGCACCGTCGCGGCCTCCACGTGCCGCAGGACATCAGCATCGTCGGCTTCGACGACACCGCGCTCGCCACCACCATGTGGCCCGAGCTCACCACCGTCCGCCAGCCGATCGCCGCCATGGCGGAGAGCGCGCTGACCCTGCTCCTCGCCCGCCTCCGCGCGCACCGGGCGGGCACCAACGACAAGCTCGAGGAGCAGGTCCTCGATTTCGAGCTGATCCAGCGCGAATCCTGCGGCCCGCCCCCGGGCGCAGGCAAGCCGGCTACGGGCAAGGCCGTGAAGCGCTGAGAATTCCCCTCCCTGCAAGGGAGGGGTTAGGGGTGGGTTAGAAAAGGTCGGGCTCGATGCCCGGCCTTTTCTTCTTTCACCGATTGCGTCGTTGGGCTCGCTACGCTCGCAACCCACCCCCGGCCCCTCCCTTGCAAGGAGGGGAGTGGAAACGCTTGGCCTCCAGCCCAAACAGGTCCAGCATGACAACGCTGGACGGAGTCGCCCGGCCGCGCGGAACGCCCTTGCTTTTCCCGCCGGATCGAGCCACCGTTACCGCTAACAATTGCCCGAGCGGGGCATGTGGAGGGGAACGAACCTGATGAATGATACGGCGCAGAAGGCCAATATCGGCCTGATCGGCGCCATCGTCGCGGTGGCGACGATCGGCGGCCTGCTATTCGGATATGACAGTGGCGCGGTGAACGGCACGCAGGAGGGCCTCAAGCACGCCTTCAACCTCGACGAGGTCTCGCTCGGCTTCACCGTCGGCTCGCTGCTGATCGGCTGCTTCATCGGTGCGTTCTTCGCCGGCACGCTTGCCGATTCGATGGGCCGCCGCAACGTGATGCGCCTTGCCGCGCTGCTGTTCCTCGGCGGTGCGCTCGTCCAGGGCATCTCGCACGACCATACCATCTTCCTGATCGCCCGCCTGTGCGGCGGCATGGCGGTCGGCGCGGCTTCGGTGCTGTCGCCGGCCTATATCTCCGAAGTCGCCCCCGCGAACATTCGCGGCCGGATGACGACGGTGCAGCAGATCATGATCATCACCGGCCTGACCGCCGCGTTCGTGGTCAACTATTTCGTCGCCAAGGCGGCGGGCAACTCGCTCAACGAGCTTGGCGGCGTCGAGGCATGGCGCTGGATGTACCTCGCCCAGGCGATCCCCGCCGCGGTGTTCCTCGTCGCGCTGTTCTTCATCCCGGAGAGCCCGCGCTATCTCGTCTCGAAGCGCCGCAACGAGGAAGCGCTCGGCGTGCTGAGCAAGCTGTTCGGCACCACCGAGGGCGGCCTCAAGCTGGCCGAGATACAGGCGAGCTTCTCGACCGACCACCGTCCGCGCCTGGCGGACGTGCTGGCGCCGAACGGTGGCTTCCTCGGCATCCGCCCGATCGTCTGGGCCGGCCTGCTGCTCGCGGTGTTCCAGCAGCTCGTCGGCATCAACGTGATCTTCTATTATGGCGAGACGCTGTGGAAGCTCGCCGGTGTCTCGGAATCGGTTGCGCTCGAGCGCAACATCATCTCCGGTGCGGTTTCGATCGCCGCCTGTTTCGTCACCATCGCCGTGGTCGACAAGATCGGCCGCAAGCCGCTGCTGCTGGTCGGCTCGGCCGGCATGGCGATCACGCTGTTCGGCCTGGTCTATGCCTTCGGCACTGCCGGACATGACGCTGCCGGCGGCCTCGTCCTCTCGCAGCAGCAGGGCTGGATCGCACTGATCTCGGCCAATCTCTACGTGATCTTCTTCAACGTCAGCTGGGGCCCGGTGATGTGGGTGATGCTCGGCGAGATGTTCCCGAACCAGATCCGCGGCTCGGCGCTGGCGGTTTGCGGCTTCGCCCAGTGGTTCGCCAACTATCTGATCGCGCAGAGCTTCCCGTGGATGGCGAAGAATCTCGGCCTGGCGACCAGCTACACCTTCTACGGCGTCTGCGCGGTGATCAGCTTCTTCCTGGTCCAGAAGTTCATCCACGAGACCAAGGGCAAGGAACTGGAGGCGATGGAGGGCTGACGTCCCAATTCCTCCCCCAGCTTGCTGGGGGAGGGGGAC
>JAEXLC010000012.1 GCA_023445495.1 Pseudomonadota bacterium
CCCCGCGCCCCCGGTCGCGCCCCGGGGCCACGACAGGGTTCCAGGCAGCCGTCGCCCTCTACTTCACCAGCTTGAACCGAATCGCCTGCCCGCCGCCCGGTGCAAGCGCGAGATCGAGCGTATCCCCGCTGGTCACCACGCGCTTCTCGATCGCATATGCAACCGGCTTCTTCACATAGTCCGCGTCCGCCGCGTCACGGTAGATCTGCGCTTCGTAGCGCTTGCCCGGCGCGAGGAAGTCGAGCTTCACCGGCAGCGTGCGCGCGGTCTCGTCGGTGATCGCGCCGAGATACCAGTCCCCGCCCCCGCGCGGCTGGCGGGCGACGACGACATAGTCGCCGATCTCCGAGGCCAGCGTCCTGGTCGTCTCCCAGTCGGTCGGCACGTCGAGGATGAACTGGAAGGCATCGAGATGCTTCTCGTAATTCTCGGGCAGGTCGGCCGCCATGTGGATCGGCGAATAGAGCACGACATATTCGGCCAGCTGCGCGGCGAGCGTCGACTGGTTGCGCTCGGTCAGCAGCGTCTTGCCATGCTCCAGGTCGAAGATGCCCGGGGTGAAGTCCATCGGCCCGGCGAGCATGCGGGTGAACGGCAGGATCGTCAGATGCTCGGGCGGGTTGGTCGGGCGGCCCCAGGCGTTGAACTCCTGCCCGCGCGCGCCCTCGCGGCTCACCCAGTTCGGCCAGGTGCGGCGCAGGCCCGTGTCCTTGACCGGCTCATGCGTGTCCATCGCGATGTGGCGCTTCGCCGCCGCCTCGATCACCTTGAGGTGATGCCGGACCATGAACTGGCCGGCGAACCATTCCTTGCCGCCCTCGCGATCGAGGATGTCGCCCGAATGGCGGACATAGCCGGTCTTCACCGACGGCACGCCGACCTTGGCATAGAGATCGAGCGCGTCCTCGAGCTGGTTCTCGTAATTGACCACCGCGCCGGCGGTCTCGTGATGGCCGATCAGGTGGACGCCCTTCGACTTGGCATAGGCCGAGAGCATTGGCAGGTCGAAATCGGGATAGGATTTGGTGAAGCTGAACTTGTCGCCATTGGCGATCCATTCGCCGTCCCAGCCCTGGTTCCAGCCCTCGACGAGCACGCCGTCGAACCCGTATTTCGCGGCGAAATCGATATAGCGCTTCACATTGTCGTTGTTGGCGCCATGGGCCGGACCGCTGCCCCAAGTGGTGCGGTTGAGATGCATCTCCCACCAGACGCCGACATATTTGCCCGGCTTGAACCACTTCTGGATGTCCGGAAGCTTGCTCGGCTCGTTGAGGTTCAATTCGATCCGGCTGTCCGCCAACGCCCCCGGCGTGGTGCCGATCAGGATCGTGCGCCAGGGCGTGGAGAAAGGCCCGGTCTTCTTCGCGCCGACGCCATCGGGCCAGGGCATCAGCCAGGCAGTGAGCGTGCCGGCGCCATTGCCCTGGAGCAGCATGCTCGGGAAATCGACCAGCGCCGCTTCGTGGAAGGACAGATACAGGCCGTTGTCGCCCTTCAGCGTCAGCGGCGTCTCGGCCAGAGTGATCCGGCGCGCGTCGGTCTGGGTGTAGAGATATTCGTCGCGCTCCTGGCCAAGCCCTTCATACCACCAGGCCTGATACGCCCCCTTGGTGCGGAACTGGGTGCGATCGGCGGTGACGCCGACCTGCTCGCCCGCCGGAATGCCGGCATAGCTATAGCGGAAGCCCACCCCGTCATCGAAGATGCGGAAGGTGACCTGCATCGCCTTGTTCAGCGAAGTATCGCCCGCGATCGTCACCGCCAGCTCGCTGTGATTGTCGCGGACCAGCCGCTGCTCGCCCCAGGGCTGCTCCCAGCTGCTGTCCGAGGCCGCGCGCCGGGCATCGGTGATCGCGCTGTAGCGTGCCTGCGGCTCGCCGGCGAAGCTGAGGCCCAGCGCCGAGGGCGCGATCACCACCGTATCGCCGCGCTTCACTTCGTAGAGCGCCTGCCCGCCTTCGACCGAGACACAGACTTCGAGCGTCTTGCCCGGCGACTGGGCGCATTCGCGGTCCGCCGCATAGGCAGTGCCGGGAAGCGCAAGGGCAAGCAGGGTCACGAGGGTACGAGAGGTCATCCGGGGTCTTTCCTGTGGGGAAGTCATGATTGGGGAGCGGCGAGCCGGGCCAGCCAGGCATCCTGCATGGGCTGGCGCAGCACCTGCTCGCGAACGAAGCCGAGCATCTGGCGGAACTGCGCCTTCACCGTCTCGGGCGGCACGCGGTCGATCGCCGGGGGCCAGCTTTCGGGCTCGAACCCGTGGCCGAGGAGCAGCGCGCGCCAACTGTCGGGCGGGAGGTTTTCTTCCTCGAACGGCGCCAGCTCGGCGCGGGCGCGGAACAGGGCGATGGCATGGGCGAGATCGGGCGAGATCTGGCTTTCACGTGCGGCCTCCCAGAAGGGGCCGGCATAGCGGGCGAGCGCATAATGCGCCGACTGGAAGTCACGCAGCCGGTCGAGCGCTTGCGGAGTGGCGCGGTTATAGGCGTCACGCTCGGCAGCGAAACTGGTGCCGGCCGGGAAGTCGGCGAGGAGCTGGACCAGGCTGACCTGCAGCCCGAGCAGGTCGAAGCCGTGGACCGGATCGAAACGCGCGCCGAGCGTGACCTGGTTGCCGGTCCAGGGATGCGCGGGGCGGCTGGGATCGAGCGTGCGGATCACGGCGCCGGTGAGCGGCAGGCCGGAAGCGGCAGTCGCGGCGGCCAGCGCCTCCTTGTCGCTGGCGTGCGCGCTCGACCAGGCATGGGTGACGAAGGTCGCCGGACGGCTGGGATGGAGCGCGGTCCAGCCCGCGGGGCCTGCGCGGTTCTCGGCATAGACCGGGAGGTTGGCAAAGGCCGGGCCGGCGGCGGTCAGCACGCGGTCGGCAGGGAAATGCGCGCGCCAGCTCAGGAAATCCGTGTCGAGCGCGCCGCCGGTATCGACGAACAGGTCGCCGGCCAGCCGCCGCCGCTCGCCGAGATCGAGCGCGGCGATCGTCTCGCCCTGACGCTCGGGGGTTACCGCGTCGGCGGCATGGACGGTGACGCCGTGACGGATCGCCGTCTCGCGCAGCAGCCGGGCATAGGCGATTGCTGGCAGATGATAGCCATAGTCGCAGCGGCCATAGCTCGCGCTCTGGTCATTCGGCAGCATCAACCGCCCGTGCCGCGCGGCGGCGGCGGTGAGCGAGAAATCGTCGAGCGAGACGGTGAGGCCATGCGCCCGCGCCTTGACCCAATGCGGGAAGAACTCGTCCTCGCCGATCCGGGCACCTGCGGAGCCATAGGCGTGGAGGAAGGGCTGGACCTCTGCCTTACCCCGGCCTTCGCCGGGGTAAAGGCTGGGAAATTGGCTGGGCGCAAGCTCCACGAAATTCTGCCCGAGCGTAAGGCTTCCGCCCGTAGCCCGCAGCAACCCGGCTTCATCGATCCGAAGCTGTGCATGCAGCGCCTCCAGCGCCGGGAAAGTCGCATACACATCCACCGGCGCCAGCGCGCTCGGCAGCTCCACCGCCTCCACCCGCACGCCCGAAGCGCCCAGCGCCCGTGCCAAGGCGGCCGCCGCCAGCCAGAGCGGCGCATCCCGCCCCGCAACCACCACGGTGAAGGCCCCGCTCATGCGACCACCGCCACTTCCCCCGCCGGGCAATAGCCGGCAAGGAAATCGGCATGCGCCCGCAGCGCCGCCGCGTTGCTGGCGATCCGCGCGCGCAGATCGGCCAGGCGCCCCGCCACCTGATCGAGCGGCGCGCGATCGGCCTGGCGGTCCCAGGCCTCGGGCAGGATCCCCTGCCCCATCAGCACCGCCAGCCAGCTGTCGCGCGAGAACAGGCCAAGCTTGTAGTCCGGCGCGCGGCCGCTGGAGCGGAACAGATCGATCTTGTGCGCCAGGCTATCCGGCAGCGCCATGTTCCGCACATGGTCCCAGAGCGGTTCGCCGTGGCGGGCATTGGCGGTGTAGTGGAGCACCAGAAAGTCGCGGGTGCGGTCGTAATGGATCGCGAACAGCCGGTTGAACTCGGCGGCAAGGACCGGGTCGATCGCGCCGCCCGGCCGGGGCATCAGCTTCGCCAGGTCGGTCACCGCCGCCTGGATCAGGAAGATGCTGGTCGATTCGAGCGGCTCGAGGAAGCCCGAGGACAGACCGACCGCGACGACATTGCCTTCCCAGCCGCGTTCCCGCCGCCCGGCCTGGAAGCGCAGCAGGCGCGGCTCGGCAAGCGGCGTGCCGTCGATCGCGCCCAGCAGCGTCTCGCGCGCCTGTTCCTCCGCGCAGAAGGCGCTGGCGAAGACATAGCCATTGCCGATCCGGTGCTGGAGCGGGATGCGCCAGGTCCAGCCCCCGGTCTGGGCTGTCGAGCGGGTGAAGGGCGTGATTCCGGCCACGCTGGTGCACGGCACCGCTATCGCGCGGTCGCAGGGCAGCCATTGGCTCCAGTCCTGCCACGCCACCCCCATATTCTGCCCGAGCAGCAGCGAGCGGAAGCCCGAGCAGTCGATGAACAGGTCGCCCTCGATCATCGCCCCGGATTCGAGCGAGACGCTTTCGACGCGACCGGTTTCGGCGTTTCGGCCGACCTCGACGATCTTGCCCTCGATCCGCCGCACCCCGCGCTGCGTCGCCCAGCCGCGCAGATACTGCGCATAGAGCCCGGCGTCGAAATGATAGGCATAGGAGAAGGTCGAGCGGATCGAGCGCGGATCCGGATCGGGCATGTCGAACACGCCTTCGCGGCACATCGCCGCGGCAAAGCTGTAGTCGGGCCATTCGCCGACCGGCACGCCCGCTGCCTTCGCGCGGAGCCAGTGGTGCTGGAAGTCGAGCCCGCCCCAGCGCTCGCCGAATGTGCCGAAGGGGTGGACATAGCGGCCGCCGGGCTTGTCCCAGCCGACGAACTCGATGCCCAGCTTGAAGCTGCCCTGGGTGGCAGCCATGAACTCGGCCTCGTCGAGCCCGAGCATCGCGTTGAACTCGCGGATGTGCGGCAGCGTCGCTTCGCCGACACCCACGGTGCCGATCTCGTCGGACTCGATCAGGGTCAGCGCATAATCCGTGTCCGGCAGCAAGCGGGCGAGCCCGGCCGCGCACATCCAGCCCGCGGTCCCGCCGCCGACAATGACGACGCGCAGGGGCGCCGCGGATGTGCTCGAGCTGGGCTGCATGCAATTCGCTCCCGAAAGAAATGGCGCCGCCGAATGAAGGAACGGCGGCGCCGAGGGGAGTTAGAACTTGAACCGGGCGCCGAACTGGAAGCGGCGATCGACCCGGCTCCAGTTTGCGTCGCGGTAAACGGGCTTGGCGCCGGGCGTCTTGCTCGTGTCGCCGAAGATCTGCTGCTGGAACACGCTGGTGGTGCCGAGCAGGTTCGATCCTTCGACCGACAGCTCGACCCATTTCGCCAGCGAGAAGCGCAGCGAGCCGTCGAGGAACCCGGCCTGTTTCTGGAACACCGGCAGGCCGATGCAGCAGTCGAGATTGTCGGTGAGGAAGCGCGAGCGCCAGTTATAGGCGACACGCATCGCCACCGGGCCCTTTTCGTAGAGCATCACCGCGTTGAACGTGTGCTTGGAGATGCCCGCCAGCTGGTGCGAGTCCATCACCACGCCGCGCCCGCCCGAGGTGTCAAGGCCCGCGCCGAAGCCGCCGGTGCCGCCCGAGTCCAGCGCGCCCGCCGTCACCAGGTTCGAGTTGTTGATGCCCGACTGGTCGACGAAGGTGTAGTTCAGCTGGGTGCCAAGCCCGCTCAGCGCGCCCGGCAGGAAGTCGAAGAAGGTCTGGAACGCGACTTCGAAGCCCTTGAGCGTGCCGCCATCGCTGCCGTTGCGCGGGCCGCGCATCTGCACGGTCTGGGTCGAGTTGTTGTTGGTGAAGCTGCGGATAAACTCGCCGTACGCGATGCTCGAATTGAGCTTCTTGTAGAAGCCGTCGATCGTGAACGAGCTGCTGCGGCCGAAATAATGCTCGAAGGTCAGGTCGAACTGGTCGGCCGTGATCGGCTTGAGCGCCGGGAAACCCGATTCCGCGCGGAACACGAAATTGTAGCCGGTGACCGTGCCCGCGCTGTTGCGGATCAGGTAGGGCGACGTCGCCGAACCGTCGAGGGTCGGCCCCTGGATCGCTACGAAGTTGCGCAGCAGGCCGAAGTCCGGCCGCGACATGCCCCGCGAATAGCCGAAGCGGATGAAGCTCTTGTCGTCGAGGCCCAGCCGCAGGTTGAAGCTCGGCAGCCAGTTGTCATAGCTGGCCTCATAGGTGTTCGCCGAGCCGCCGCCGCTGGCGAAGGCCGCCACCGCCGGCGTGACGAAGCACATCGGGTTGACGATCCAGGTAGCCGGCAGCGCCGAGCCGCAGGGCTGGTAGTAGGTGAAGGTGGTGGTCGTCGGATAGCCGACGCTGCCGTCGGAATCGATGCTGGTGCGGACATAGCGCAGGCCGATATTGCCGCGGATGTTCACCCCGCCGATATTCGCATTGTCGCCGCCGAAGCGCAGCATCGCATAGGCCGCGGTGGTCTTCTCCTTGACGTGCATCACCTCGGACGGGAGGTAGCAGCCCTCGACCGTGGCATCGGCGCGGTCGCAGATCGGCTCCCAGCCCATCGGCGAACCGGTGGTCGAGCCGCTGACGCCCTGCACCAGCCGCGCGCGGTCCATCAGCGTGGCGCGATTCATGTAGACCAGCGCCGGATTGTCGTAGACGCTGCCGTCGTAGAAGCCGCTGCCGAGCGTGACCGACTCCCACATGCCCGCGCCATAGCCCTTGAACGCGGGATGGCCGGCATTGCAGCTCGGATAGGCACCGCCCGTGGTGTTGTCGATGTTGAAGCCCGGGCCGTTGCAGTTCCACGACGCCGCGACCGGCGACCAGTTGAAGGTCGAGTAGCGCACCGTCTGCGCGCGATCGGCATAGCGCGCGCCGACCTTCAGCGAGTCCAGCCAGCCGCCCTCGTCGAAGTCATAGCCGATGTCGCCGCGGAACGCGGTTTCCTTGGCGTCATTGTCCTCCATGTGCGCCTGGACGAACGGCATCCAGTAATTGTGCGGGTTGGAGAGGCCGCCGGCGGCGTAGTTCACGTTCGAGCCCGGCAGCAGCTTCACATTGGGCGTGCCGTCCTTGTTCGTGCTGTACTGCACATTGGCCATCGAGCCGACCGCGACGAGGATGTCGTCATTGGTGGTGTTCGCCCAGATATGCTGCACGTCGAGGTTGACGTGGAGCTTCTCGGTCACGTCCCAGCTGATGTTGCCCGACAGGTCCTGGGTGCGCTCGCGGTGATCGAAGTTGCGCGCCTCGTTCTGGAAATAGAGGCCGTCCTGCAGCGTGGCGCAGGCCGCGTTCAGCCCGCAATAGTTGACGAAGGGCAGGCCCGGCACGGCCGAGCCGGTGTTGATCGCGTCCTGCGTACTGTCCCCGCTGCCGCGCCAGCTGCCATGCGCCTGGGTCAGCGTGCCCGACTGGAGCATGCCGTCCGGCCCGAAGACGAAGGCCGAGGTGCCCGGCGCGCGGCCGAGCGCCGTGGTGGCGCGCGGGTTGAACGCCGGGGTGCCGAAGTAATTGCCGTCCAGGATCACGTGGCTGGCCCGCTCGAGCCAGGCATTGTGATACTCGCTGTCGTTATACTGGGCGGTCATGCGGAAATTGCCCGCATTGTTCTCGTACTGCGCCGCCGCCGAGATGCCGCGCCGGGTGCGGTCGTAATCGACCTGCGAATAGCGGATGCCGTCGGGGATATAGGCCCAGCCGCTGCCGCCGAACGGATTGGCGGAGCAGTTCACGGTGCCGTTGGTCAGCACGCCATTGCCCTGCGCATTGGTCGCGCCGGCCGAGCAATAGGTGTCGATCTTGTCCATGATGACGTTTTCGGTGCGCGTCACGACATGGCTGCGGGCGAAATTGGCCATCAGGCCGAAGCGGCCGATATTGGTGTCCCAGGTGTTCGAGATCAGGCCCGAGAACTCGCCGGTCCACTCCTTCGAGCGGGTGCCGTAGCTCGCCTTGGCGTTGCCGGCGACGACCAGCCCCTTCTGGTCGAACGGCAGGCGGGTGCGCAGATTGACCGTGCCGGCCAGGCCGCCTTCGATCATCTCCGCCGTCTGGTTCTTATAGGCATCGACGCCGGCCATCAGCTCGGGCGAGATGTCGTTGAAGTTGAGCCCGCGATTGGCATCGGCCGAGAAGCTGTCGCGCCCGTTGAACTCGGTACGGACGAAGGTGAGGCCGCGGATCAGCACCGCGGTCGGCTCGCCCGAGGGGTGAGTCGAGTCCCCCGCCGCCTGCAGGCGCGAGGTGGTGATGCCCGGCACGCGCTGGAGCGCGCCCGCCACCGAGGTGTCCGGGAAGGCGCCGATATCGGTCGCGGTGATCGAATCGACCACCGTGTCGGAATCGCGCTTGATCGTCTGCGCGCTTTCCAGCGCCTTGCGGACGCCGACGACGACGATCGCGCCGCTGTCGTCTTCCTGCGTGGCTTCGGGTGCCGTGGCGGTCTGCGCCTGGGCAATGCCGGCCAGGCCCATCAGAGCCACGGCCGCCAGCGAGGCGCCGCCCCGCAACAAAGTGATCTGCTTCATCTTTCCTCCCTCCGTCGCGCCTTTGCGGCGCTGTTGCACGTGCGGCACCGCAGGGCCCCCGCCCCGCAGCGTCGCTTCAGATTCCCAATCGGTGCTTCAAGGCGCGGATGCGCGAAACGCGCGCAGGGCAAGGCCCGGCGCTGTCGCGCATGATCGCAAGCCGGCTATGCCGTGCTTCCCCCAAGACACCCTCCATTGTGCCGGCCCCGCTCTCCGGCGGGACCATCCACTTGCGAGCTGCCCGGCTCGGGAAGCTCTTTGCGTAACTTTGCGTAAATTGAGCAAAGCTGCAAGAGGGAAATTTTGCAGAATATTTCTGCGCCTATCTTGTTATTAAATAACAGTTTTATACTGGTTCTCAGCTTTGTTCGCATGAATTTCCGCAACCGCGAACGAGTCGGACGATGCAATTTTGCCTTGCAATCAATGCAAATTTTGCACAACTTCGCGCAGCAATGCAAAGCAGCGCCACGCCTTGCGCCCGCAAAGGGCTATTGCCGGGAGCCGGTATCGGCGCCGCGCGGGAGCGTGAGCGCGAAGCAGGCCGCGATCAGCAGCGCGGCAGCGGCAAGGACCAGCGCATATTCGGCCTGGCCGTGGAAGACGCGGCCGACCAGCGGCCCGAGCATCGTCGAGGCGACGAGCTGGGGGATCACCAGGAACATGTTGTGGATGCCCATATAGACGCCGGCCTTGCCCGGCGGCACGCTGCCGGCGAGCATGGCATAGGGCATCGACATGATCGCCGCCCAGGCGAGCCCCACCCCGATCGTCGGCAACCACAAGGCCATTGGATCGCCGACCAGCAGGAAGCCGACCAGCCCGGCGGCGCCGAAGCACAGGCACAGCGCATGGGTCAGCCGCCGGCCGAGCCGCTCGCCGATGCCGGGCAGCAGCAGCGCGCCGAGCGCTGCGACGCCGTTATAGCCGGCGAACAGCACCCCCACCCAGTCGGCCGCCTCGTTATAGCCGGGCGAGGCCGGATCGGCGGTGCCGTAATGGCGCAGCGCCAGCGCGGGCACGGTGTAGATCCACATCGCGAACAGGCCGTACCAGGTGAAGAACTGGACCACCGCCAGCCGCTTGAGCACCGGCGGCATCGAGCGGATGTCCTCGACGATCTCGAGCATCCCGATCGAGCTGCGGCCCAGGCGCCGCAGCCGCACCACCACTGCCTGGAGCAGCCCGAACAGGAAGCAGATGCCGGCGATCACATAGATCTCGCGCTTCCAGCCGGCGAGCGCGGCAGCCCCGGCGATCCCGGCGCCGGCCAGCATCCAGGCGACGCCGTGGCGGACCAGCGAGGCGGCACGCTCGGGCGACAAAGTCACCGGCGGCGCCGCATCCTCGCTCGGGCGCGCCGGTGCCGGGCATTCGGGGGTAGTGACGATCGTCCAGCTCACCGCGACGAGCAGGCAGACCCCGCCGATATAGAAGGCGCTGCGCACCGATTGCGGCAGCAGATGCGGCTCGGGCTGGCCGCTCAGTCCCGCCCAATGGACCAGCATCCAGGGCAAGGCGGAAGCGAACACCGCGCCGATGCCGATGAAGAACACCTGCATCGCGAAGCCGGCGGTGCGCTGCGCCTCCGGAACCCGGTCCGCCACCAGCGCGCGGAACGGCTCCATCGCGATATTGATCGAGGCGGTGAGCACCCAGAGCATCAGGCTCGCCGCCCACAGGCTGGTCGCATTGGGCATCAGGAACAGCGCGAGCGCGGTGCAGACCGCGCCGGCCAGGATATAGGGCCGCCGCCGGCCGAGCGGGCCGCGGGTGCGGTCGCTCAGATGGCCGATGATCGGCTGGACGAGCAGGCCCGTCGCCGGCCCCGCGATCCACAATATGGCAAGGTCGTCGAGCTCGGCGCCGAGCGTCTGGAAGATGCGGCTGGTATTGACGTTCTGCAGGCCCCAGACGATCTGGATGCCGAGCAGGCCGAAGCACATGTTCCAGATCTGCAGCAGGCTGAGCCGCGTCATGCGCGGCGCGGCGCTCGCGTCGCCAGCTTGCAATGCTCCCCCCTCACCGTTCTAATCTGGCCGTATTCGGCTTTCCTCAAGCTTGGGCACAATGGGCAGCAGTAGCAACAACAATACGACGCTGGAGGATCTGGCGAAGCTGGCCGGCGTGTCGATCTCGACCGTCTCGCGGGCGCTCAACGATCATCCGCTGATCAGTGCGCGGACCAAGCAGAAGATCTGGGCGCTGGCGCGCGACCATGATTATCCCTTCCGCCCCTATATGCCGGCCGCGCCGGTGGGGGCCGAGGGGACGATCGTGATCGTCACGCCGTTCATGCGCGGCCGGCCGCTGCCGCTCTCGCACCCCTTCTTCCTCGAGCTGCTCGCCAGCATCGGCGAGGCGGCGCGCGCGCGCGACTGCGACTTCACGGTGAGCCACACCACCCCGGCCAATTATGACGATCTGGTCGCCACCACCACGACCAGCCGGGCGAGCGGCGTGATCTTCCTCGGCCAGTCGATGCTGCACGACGCGTTCAACCAGCTCACCCAGACCAGCGCCAATTTCGTCGTGTGGGGCGCGCAGATGGCCGGGCAGCTCTATTGCTCGATCGGCTCGGACAACCAGCTCGGCGGCCGGCGCGCGACCGCGCATCTGGCGCGACTGGGGCGCAAGGCGATCCTGTTCCTCGGCGGCACCGATCCCGAATCGATGCAGCGCAAGCGCGGCTATGACGAGGCACTGAAGGAAGCCGGCATCCCCGCCGATCCCAAACTGGTGGTGCCGGTCGATTTCGAGCTCGAATCGGCCGATGCCGCGATCAGCCGGCTGCTGCGCCGCCATGTCCATTTCGACGGCATCGTCGCTTCGTCGGACCTGATCGCGCTCGGCGCGATCCGCGCGCTGCGCCGCGCCGGGGTGTCGGTGCCCGGCGATGTATCGGTGATGGGCTATGACGACATGCTGCTCGCCCGCCTCTCCACGCCGGCGCTCAGCACGATCCGCCAGGACACGTTCGAGGCCGGCCGCCAGCTGGTCTCGCGCATCCTCGACCCCTCCCCCGATCCCAGCGCCGAACGCCTGCCGACCGACCTGATCGTGCGGGAGTCGTGCGGGGCCTAGGTATCCGTCATCCCGGCGAAAGCCGGGATCTCATGCCGTAGCGCGGGGAAGGAGCCGCACGAGATCCCGGCTTTCG
>JAEXLC010000082.1 GCA_023445495.1 Pseudomonadota bacterium
GCTCCTTCCCTGCGCCCTCGCCTGAGATCCCGGCTTTCGCCGGGATGACGATGAAGGTGGAAAGCGGCGGGCACGCTTGCCGTCCGGTCCTTTATCCTTGAAAACGATATCAAAGAGCCTGTATCGCACCACTCGATAAGAGTTGGGGAGCGGGTGTTGGCTCGAGTATTGAACGGCGCGGACGATGGTGTGCTCTTCGCGGAGGACGGCTGGTCGCTCGATGTGATCGGCGACGACCCCGCGCGCGAAGGCTGGGCCGCGACGATTCTCGCTCTCTCCAACGGCGCGCTGGGTGTGCGCGGCGCCATCGAGGAGCGCGCCGAGGCGACGACCTTCCTCGCCCATGCCTATGAGCAGGCGCCGATCCATTATCACGAGAAACTCAAGGGCTTCGCCGCCACGTCCGATTCGCGCGTCCCCGTCGCCGAGGCGCTGGGCATCGAGGTGCGGCTCGATGGCCAAGCAATCGATTTCAGCACGCTGCGCTCGGCCACCCGCCGCACGCTCGACCTGCGCGCCGGCATGCTCCGCCGCGAGACGCGCTGGTCCTTCCCCGATGGCCGGGTGCTACGCATCCGCAGCGAGCGGATCGTGCCGCTCGACGGCAGCACGCTGCTGCTCCGCCGCTTCCGGGCCGAGATCGACGGCGAAGGCATCGTCACCCTCCACCCCCGCCTCGCCCCCGCCCCCAGCGGCGCCGTCCAGTCGGACGACCCGCGCATCGGCGTGAACCTGGCCTCGCGCGGGTTCGAGACCGAGCAGGCAAGCGACGAGCAGGTCGTCGAGCGCCTGCCCGGCAGCGGCATCGGCGTGGCCGCGGTCCAGCGGATCGGCGAGGAGGATGGCTGGCTGCTGGTCGCTACCGGCTTCGCGGCGGGCCGTGACGCTTCCGAGACGCTGGTCGCCGATGCCGGCGCGCTGGCTGGCACCGCGCTGGCCGACGGCTTCGTGGCCGCCGCCGCCGCCCAGGCGACGCTGCTCGACCGCTTCTGGGCCGCCGCCGAGCTTTCGATCGCCGGCGAGCCGCGCCTTGCCGCGACGCTGCGCGCCAACCTGTTCCACCTCTTCGCCTCGGCCGGTCGCGACGGCCGTTCGAGCGCCGCCGCCAAGGGCCTGACCGGCGAAGGCTATGAGGGCCATTATTTCTGGGACACCGAAGCGTTCATGCTGCCGGTGCTCTCGGTGCTGGCGCCCGAGATCGCCCGGGCGATGCTGGTCTATCGCGCCGGTACGCTCGACGCCGCCTTCGCCAATGCCCGCGCGCTCGACCACCGCAAGGGCGCGCTCTACGCCTGGCGGACGATCGAGGGCCGCGAATGCTCGGCGCATTATCCGAGCGGATCGGCGCAGTATCACATCAATTCGGCCATCGCCTTCGCGATCGGCGCCTATGTCAACGCCACCGGCGATGAAGCTTTCCTGGTCGAGCATGGCGTGCGCATGCTGGTCGAGACCGCGCGGATCTGGCTGGCGCTGGGCGACTGGGCGGACGGCAGCTTCCACCTGCGCGGCGTCACCGGGCCGGACGAATATACCGCGCTGATCGACGATAACTGGTACACCAACCGGATGGCGCAGAAGCATCTGCGCCTCGCCGTCTCGGCCGCCGGCCGCGTCTCCGAACTGGATCCCGAAGCCTGGGGCTGGCTCGCCGCCGAGATGGAGCTGGGCGCCGGGGAACTGGCGGAGTTCTCCCGCGCCGCCGATGCGATGCACCTGCCGTTCGACAGCGAACGCAACCTCGATGCGCAGGACGCCAGCTTCCTCGACAAGCCGCGCTGGGACGTGGCCGGCACGCCCGCGAGCGAATTCCCGCTGCTGCTCCACTATCACCCGATGACGCTCTACCGGCATCAGGTCTCGAAGCAGGCGGATATCGTCCTTGCCATGGTGCTGGGCGGCGAGACGGTCTCGCCGGAGCGCAAGCGCCGGGTGTTCGACCATTACGAGCCGATCACCACGCATGATTCCACCCTCTCCGCCTCGACCTTCGCGATCCTCGCGAACGAAGTCGGGCACGAGGCACAGGCGCTCGACTTCTTCGCCGAGACCAGCCTGGTCGATATCGACGATCGCCACGGCAATACCGGCCACGGCGTCCATATGGCGGCGCTGGCGGGCTCGTGGCTGGCGCTGGTCTGGGGCTTTGCGGGGTTCCGCCCCCATGGTACCGACCTCGCCTTCCGCCCGACCCGCCCGGCCGCCTGGCCCGGCTACAGCTTCGGGCTCAACTGGCGCGGCACGCTGGTGCGCGTCGAAGTTTCGGGCGAGCAGGTCACCTATCGCGCCGTCTCCGGCCCCGAGATCGTGATCGGCCATCACGACACCAAGGTCCGCCTCGCCCCCGGCGAGAGCTGGACGGGTCCGCTGGCATGACACTCAAGGGCGTCGCCTTCGACCTGGACGGGGTGCTGACCGACACCGCGCGCGCGCATTACCGGGCGTGGAAGCGGATGGCCGACCAGCTTGGCATCCCGTTCGACGAGGAAGCGAACGAAGCGCTCAAGGGCGTCGACCGGATGGGCAGCCTGTCGCTGATCCTCGGCGATCGCCCCGGTTACGACGAAGCCGAGCGCATCCGCCTCGCGACCCTGAAGAACGACTGGTATCTGGAAGAGATCACGCATTTCGGCCCGGGCGACCTGTTCCCCGGCGCCCGCGCGGCGCTGGAGCAGTGCCGCGCCGCCGGCCTGGGCATCGCGCTTGCCTCGGCCAGCCGCAACGCGCCGCTGCTGATCGCGCGGATGCAGGTGGCCGAGCTGTTCGACACGATCATCGATCCCGCCAGCCTCGCCGCCGGCAAGCCCGCGCCGGACATCTTCCTTGCCGCCGCCGCGGCGCTGGGCGCCGATCCCGCCGAGATGCTCGGCGTCGAGGATGCCCCCGCCGGGGTGCAGGCGATCCATGCCGCCGGGATGAAGGCGGTCGGCGTCGGCACCCCGGCCGCGCTGCCCGAGGCCGACTGGATCATCCCGGCGATCGCCGATTTCGACCTAGCCGCCTATTCGGCCTGAACGCTCCCTCCCGCCATCCCTTCCCCCATACCCCCGGGGATGGCGGACCTAGTTCCCCGGCGGAGGCCTTGTATCGGGCCGCTTGCCAGGCCCGGCCTTCCCCGGGGAACCATCTTTCAGGCCTTGCGCGTCAGCCGCTCGAGCCGCACCAGCGCCAGCGCGATCAGCACCAGCGGCACCAGCACCAGATAGAAGGCGGTCTGGCCCGAGAAGCGATCGAAGGTGAAGCCGGTGATGAACGATCCGATCGTGCCGCCCAGCGCCGAGAAGATCACCATCAGCCCGACCATCGCCGCATGCCGCTCGCGGGGCAGCGCGCTCAGCACCACCGAGGAGACGATCGGGTAGATCGGCGCCATGAACACGCCGATCAGCGGGAAGATGTACGCGGCGATCGGCGCGTCGAACCAGCCCATGTCCGCGCGCGGCTGCAGGCCCTGGGTGGTCGGCAGGGTGAGCAGCACCAGCGCCGCGATCAGGCCGAGACAGCCGAGCAGCAGCTTGAGCCAGCCGAGCCGGGCGACCAGCCCGCTGGCGCTCAGCCGGCCCACCGCCAGCGCGGCGATGAAGATGCTCGATGCCTGCACGCTCATCGCGCCGGGCAGGTGCAGCACCTGGTTGTTGAAGGTCGGCAGCCAGGTGCCGACGCCCTGCTCGATCAGCACATAGAGGAAGATCGCGGTGAGGAAGGCGATGGTCGAGGGCAGCGCCAGCAGCGCCAGCGCATCGCGGTAGCCGCTCGGGCCCTCCACCGGCTTCGCCGCGCCCTCGTCGAGATCGGCGAACCACCACAGGATCGCGGTCAGCACCGCCAGCACGGCGACCACCCGGTAGACGCCGAGCCAGCCCTGCCCAGTGGTGTCCTGGCCGATGAACCAGCCGAATAGCCAAATGCCGGCGAGGATACCGACCATGAACACGCCTTCGATCAGCGAGGTCAGGCTGGCATGGCGGGCGGGGTCCGGGCGAACGAGGCCGATCGAGCTGTAGGTCGCTACCTTGGCGATGCCGAAGCACAGGCCGACGAGCACGAAGAACAGCTGCATCGCCCAGAAGCTGTTGGCGAAGCTGATCGCCACCGCCCCGGCCGCCACCGCGAGCATCACCCCGATCTGGGCGCGGCGGAAGCCGAAGCGCGGCAGGCTGGTCGCGAACAGGAAGGACGCGACGACCACCGACAGGTCCTTGCACGCCTCGAGCGTGGCGGCATGCGTCTTGGTGACGCCGTAATGCGCGATCGACTGGAGGATCACCGTGCCGACGCTGTTCATCAGCAGCCCGAGCAGGGCGTAGCTGGTGATCAGGGCGGGAACCGCCCAGGCTGCGCGCTTCATTCGGTATCCTCTCTCGTGTCTTTGTCGGGCGCAGCCAAGCAGATCATGCAATGCATTTCAACGGCCGTGTCATACCGCTTCGAATTGGCTGTGGAGTTCCTCGCCGCCGGCGCCGACCCACAGGTCGAACATGCCGGGCTCGACCCGCCACTGGTTGTCCGCCGCGACCAGCGCGAGCTCGGCATAGGGGATGGTCAGCGTCACGATGCGGCGTTCGCCGGGATCGAGGGTGACGCGGGCATAGGCCTTCATCTGGCGCACCGGCCGGGTACGGCTGGCGACACGGTCATGGATATCGGCGCGGACGAACGCCTCGCCGCGCCGGAGCCCCGCATTGGTGACGGCGAAGCGGACCTGCACCGCCTCGCCCTTCGCCACCCTTGCCGGGGCCTGCAACTCGGAGAGTGCGAAGCGCGTGTAGCCCTGCCCGCTCCCGAAGGGGAACAGCGCCCGGTCGGGCGCGTCGCGCCAATGGCTGCGGCCGGGTTCCATCGGGTCGGCATCGGGCGCCGGACGCCCGGTGCTGCGGCGATCATAGGACCAAGGCTGCTGCCCGGTGGCGAACGGGAAGCTCACCGGCAGGCGGCCGGTCGGCTCGCGCACCCCGAACAGCACGTCCGCGACGGCCGGACCGGTCTGCTCGCCCAGGAACCAGGTGCACAGGATCGCCGGCGCATCGCGCACCGCGCCTTCGAGCGCCAGCGCCCGGCCATGGCGGAGCACCACCACCACCGGCTTGCCCGTGGCGGCAATCGCCTCGGCGAGCGCTTGCTGTGCTGCCGGCACGGTGATTTCGGTGCGGCTATTGCCTTCGCCCGACATGTCGCCAGCCTCGCCGATCGCGAGCAGCACGACATCCGCCACCTTTGCCGCCGCCACCGCACGATCCACGCCACCGGCCAGCGGCGCGTGGATCCCACTCCCCGCTTCCACCGCCAGCGCGGCGGGATCGGCGAGCATCGCGCGAATGCCGGTGGCGAGATCGATCCCGTCCCTGGCATCCCCGGCGAAGGACCAGGGGCCATTGAGATTGGCCTTGTCGGCCCCGAACGGCCCGATCAGCGCGATCCGCTTACCCTTGACCGGCAGCGGCAGGAGATCGCCCGCGTTCCGCAACAGCACGATCGCGCGCGTCGCCACGTCGCGAGCCGTCGCCTTGATCGCCGGGGTGGCGGTGCGCTGCTTCTCGGCCACGGCATCGAGCGAGCGGAAGGGATCGTCGAACAGGCCAAGCGCTTCCTTGAGCGCCAGCACCCGCCGCACCGCCTCGTCCACCCGCGCCATCGGCACCTTGCCGCGCTCGACCAGCGCCGGGAGATATTGGTTGTAGAACCCGCTCTGCATCGAGACATCGACACCGGCCAGGATCGCCAGCCGCGCCGCATCGGCCTCGTCCGCCGCCACGCCGTGGGCGATCAGCTCGCGATCGGCGTCATAGTCGGAGACGCAGACCCCGCCGAAACCCAGCTCGCCGCGCAGCACCTCGGTGAGCAGCCAGCGATTGGCGGTGGCGGGCACGCCATTGAAGTCGGTGAACGACGCGATCGTCGCCAGCGCCCCCGCCCCGAAACCGGCAGCGAAGGGCGGGAGATAGGTCTCGCGCAGTTCGGCGAGGCTGATGTCGACCGCGGCATATTCCATGCCGCCGCGCACCGCCGAATAGCCGGCGAAATGCTTGGGCGTGGCGAGCAGGCTGTCGGCCCGGCGCAGGTCGCTGCTCTGGAAACCGCGTACCCGCGCCGCGGCGAGCTGGCGGTTTAGCAGCGCATCCTCGCCCGCCCCCTCGGCCACCCGACCCCAGCGCTGGTCACGCGCGACATCGACCACCGGCGCGAAGGTCCAGTGCAGCCCGCCGGCGCTCGCCTCCTCGGCCACCGCTCGCGCGGCACGCTCGGAAAGGTCCGGGTCGAACGCCGCCGCCTCGGCCAGCGGGATCGGGAAGATGGTGCGACAGCCATGGATGACGTCGGCGGCGAAGATCAGCGGGATGCCGAGCCGGCTCTTCAGCGCCGCCGCCTGCGCCTTGCGCGCGCCCGCCACGCCATAGCCGTTGAACAACATCCCCACCCGGCCCGCGGCAATATCGGCGAGCATCGCATCGGCCCCGCGCGGATCGACCACGGGGTTGAACACTGCGCCGACCGGACGGATCTCGTCGTTGAAGCAGCTGAGCTGGCCCGCCTTCTCGGCAATCGTCATCCGCGCGATCAGCCCGTCGATCCGCGCCGATGCCGCGCGTGCCCGAACCGGCAGCAAACCGAGCAGCGCCACCTGCGCCGATCCCGCCAGCAAGGCACGCCGGTTGATTCGCAGGGCGCCCGCGCCCGTCGCGCTTTTTCGTGTCAAAATCTCTCTCCCGCGTGGCGGAGCATTGCAACGAAGCCCGCCGAAATCCGTTGGTTTCGGCACCTGTTGCACCAGCGCACCAGTGCTTGGCAAATTCCGCGTGACAGTTGCAGAAAACGATTTCATTATGCCTGCGTCGCGACTAATCGAGCGGGATCAACCCGCCGGACAGTCCGGCAATAACTTGGTTGGGGAGGATATATGTTGCTTTCCGTTCGCGCTGGCGTTCGCGCCGCGCTGTTGGCCAGTGCCGCGCTCGCGCCGCTCGCCGCCCAGGCCCAGACGGCCACCACCGATGCGGCTGCTCCCGCCGCGCAGGACGATGCGGCCGATGAAGGCCAGATCGTCGTCACCGGCCAGACCACGCCGAACCGCCCGCTGATCACCTCCTCGGCCGACATCACGCTCGCCAATCGCGAGCTGATCGACCAGAAGGCCCCGCGCTCGACCGCCGACCTGCTCGAAATGGTCCCGGGCATCTTCGTCGAGGCGACCGCCGGCGCGGTTTCGAACAATTACTCGGTCCGCGGCCTCCAGGGCGGCGGCCAGCGCTTCGTCCAGCTGCAGGAAGACGGCATGCCGATCCTGTACGGCGGCGGCGGCGCCGACTTCTTCTTCGATCAGGACCTGACCATCGATCGCCTCGAAGCGGTCAAGGGCGGTTCGTCGGGCGTGCTCACCGTCAACGGCGCGGGCGCGACGATCAACTTCATCTCCAAGGCCGTGAACCATGAGCGCCCCGAGGGCGCGGTCCGCTTCACCGGCTACAACTACGGCCTGAAGCGCGCCGACGGCTATTATTCGCAGCCGATCACCGACAAGCTCGCCTTCAGCGTCGGCGGCTATTTCCAGTCGAGCCCGGGCGTTCGCAAGAACACCAACGACTATACCGGCTGGCGCATCAAGGGCGCGCTCGAATACAAGTTCGACGACGGTGGCTATGTTCGCCTGTCCGCCAAGGGCGGCGACATGAAGAACGCCTATTACGCCGACCAGCCCTATCGCTTCACCAATGGCGAGCCGAGCGGCGTGCCGAGCCTCGACACCCAGTTCGGCAATGTCGGCGGCCGTGCCTTCTCGAACATCGCGGTGCCGGTTTCGACCAACGCGCATTCGAGCGGCTATCGCGAGTTCAACTATGATGACGGCATCGTCTCGAAGACCTGGCAGGTCCGCCTCGACTTCGAGAAGCCGATCTCGGACTCGTTCACGCTGTTCGGCCATGGCCGCTATCTCGACTATAGCTACGACTTCAACGGCCTGTTCCCCGGCTCGGGCACCGGCAATGCCGGCCTGACCAGCGCGGTGAACTATCTGACGCCGGGCGCCTCCTCGCCGATCAACGACCTGCTGACGCTCGGCCAGGCCGCCTTCCCGACCACCACGCGCTTCGGCATCAAGAACCTGCGCACCGGCCAGGTCATCGGCTCGAACCAGACGGCGCTGCTCAACGCGCTGAACGGCAACGGCTTCCTGCAGCGCACCACGCTCAACCACGACGCGATCGACGCCTATGACTTGGGCTTCAACGTCGGCGGCCGCTGGAACTTCGAGAGCGGCAGCTTCAAGAACTCGCTCACTGCGGGCGTGATGTACTACAAGACCAAGCGCAACCAGGACCAGTCGGCGACGGCAAGCGTGGTCAACGACGTGCGCACCAACAGCGATGTCTATGACATCGTCGCGCTCAACGCGAACAACCAGGTGATCGGCACCCTGTCCGACAACGGCCTGGTCTCGTACGGCGATTGGGGCGCGGGCATCCGCAGCCGCCAGGATTCGAGCCTGTCGCTCTATGTGAACGACGAATTCTCGATCGGCGACCTGCACATCGACGCCGGCGTGCGTTGGGAGCATGACAGCGCGACGGCGTGGGACGGCAACCAGGCCGCTGTGAACCAGGCGGTGCAGCCCGGCACGGCGGGCGTGCTGACCACGGTCGGCTCGACCTGGGACGGCACCTATGCGGTGCGCAAGGCCAACAAGAAGGCGGTGGCCTACACCGTCGGCGCGAACTACCTGATCACGCCGAACTTCTCGATCTATGCGCGCTATGCCAACGGCTTCCAGATGAACAACGTCGATGCCATCACCGGCATCGAGCTGTACGAAGCCGGCGTCCGCTACCAGATGGGCCGCCTGATCTCGGCTTCGGCCACGGCGTTCCGCACCAACTTCCGCAACCAGAACTACAACTTCGCCGATCCGGTGAACCCGACGCTGCAGAGCAACATCAACGCCGATCTGCGCACCAACGGCGTCGAGCTCAACCTGAACGTCCGTCCGGTCAATGCCTTCAGCATCGACTTCCAGGGCGTGTTCCAGGAGCCGAAGCTGGTCAACCTGGCGATCAACGGTGCCAACCAGGCGGGCTTCGAGGGCAATCGTCCCGAGCGTACCCCGGCGCGCCTGTTCACGATCACGCCGAGCTACAAGCTGCCCAACGGTCTCGGTGAGATCTATGGCCGCTACAAGTATATCGGCAAGATCTACGCCGACGCCGGCAACGGCGTGGCGCTGCCGAGCTACGGCGTGACCAGCGTGGGTGCCTCGTTCAACCTCAGCAAGCAGCTGCAGCTGAGCGTGAACGCGGACAACATCTTCAACGTCATCGGCCTGACCGAGGGTAATCCCCGCCAGGGCCAGACGCAGGCGATCACCGACGGCTATTTCTATGCCCGCGGCATCGTCGGCGCCACCTATGGCGGCACGATCACGTTCAAGTTCTGATAAGCCCCGCAAGGGTCGCAAAAGGGAGGGCGCGGCAGCTGAAAGGTTGGCCGCGCCTTTCTGTATCAATCATTCCCTCTCCCCATCGGGGAGAGGGAGGGAGTCGACGAAGTCCGCAGAAGGGAGAGGGGCAGAGGGAGCTGGTTACGACTGCCCCTCTCCCTTCCCACCGCTTCGCGGCGGGCCCCTTCCCTCTCCCCGATGGGGAGAGGGAGAATAGATGTTCGCCAACGACAAGGAGTAAGAGGATGCGAGGTTCGATGCGGTTGATGCTGGTGGGCGGGCTGCTGCTCGCAGGCACGAGCACGGCGGCGATGGCGCAGCAGCGCGCCGCGAAGGCGCCCGAGCTGGCGTACAGCCTGACCGAGGGCCAGAATCTCAACGCGTTCGTGCGCGACGGCAAGGTTGCCGCGCACCTGCTGCTGCGCAACGGCAGCGACCCGCGCATCCTCGTCGCCTTCCCCGCCGGCAACAGCGGCGTCGGCCTGTGGTTCCAGCCGCTTGCTCGCCCGGCAACCTGGCGGCTCGACCAGCCCCCGCGTCCGGTGACCTTCGCCGACGCCAAGGGTCGCCCGCTCCACGGCATCGAGAGCATCGCGACGATCGACGCGCCGCGCCTCGCGCCGAAGCAGGCGGTGCTGTCCAATGTCCGCTTCCTGCGCGACTATCAGTCGGTCAGCCGCTTCCCCGCCGACGTCGCCGCGCCGATGCGCGTCGAAGGCAACCGCATCCTCTATGCCCGCGACCGCATCGACGGCGCGCCGGGCTACAGCCTTGAGATCCAGGTCCTCTCGGGCCGGATCGACAAGGGCGAGATCGTCGCCGGCGCCGATGGCCGCATCCGCCTGCGCATCGTCGCCGCGACCGGCGATACGCCGCTCACCGGCCTGAGCAAGGCCGAGCTGCTCAACACGCATGCCGCCGCCGACCCGGCCGCGCGCAACGCCCTCGCCTTCCTGAGCTACCGCGAGAAGTTCCTCGCCGGCTCGTGGCGCTTCGACACCTATTTCGGCCGCGACACGCTGATGTCGGTGCGCCTGCTGATGCCGGCGCTCAAGGGCGCGGCGGTCGAGGCCGGGATCGGCTCGGTGCTCGCCCGCCTCGACGACAAGGGCGATGTCGCGCATGAGGAAGGCCTCTCCGAGTTCGCGCTGGTCGATCACAAGCAGCACGGGGCACCGGGCGGCGACACGCCGACGCTCGACTATGCGATGATCGACGACGATTACATGCTGGCTCCGGTGGCCGGCGCGTACCTGCTCGACCCGGCCAACCGCGCCGCCGCCGGCGCCTTCCTGGCGCGCGCGGTGCCCAGCGTCGCGCATCCCGGCACCGCCCAGCCCGCCGGCGCGCTGCTCGTCCGCAACCTGCGCTTCGTGCTGGAGCACGCCGCGCCCTTCGCCGAGGATCCGAGCTGGAACCGGCTGCTCGCGATCAAGGCCGGACGCCTCACCGGCGAGTGGCGCGACAGCGAGGAAGGGCTCGGCCGCGGCCGCTACCCCTATGACGTCAACGCGATTCTGGTGCCCGCCGCGCTGGAATCGGCCGACAAGCTGCTGCGCGCCGGGCTGCTCGACCGTTTCCTGAGCGCGGAGGACCGCGCCGCGCTCGAACGCGCCCATGCCATGGCGGCGGTCTGGCGCAGCAAGGCGCCCGGCCTGTTCGCGGTGGAGACGCCCGCCGCCGAGGCCGCGACCCAGGTCCGCGACTATGCCGCGCGCGTCGGCGTCCCCGCCGCCCCGGCGCTCACCGCGCTCAAGGGCCAGGCGCTGCGCTACCACGCGATCGCGCTCGACGATCATGGCAAGCCGGTGCCGATCCTCAATTCGGACGAAGGCTTCGAGCTGCTGTTCGGCCACCCCTCGCCGGCCGATCTCCAGACCTATGTCGGCGCGCTGGCGCGGCCCTTCCCGGCCGGGCTGATGACCGATATCGGCTTGCTCGTCGCCAATCCGGCGCTGGCCAGCACCGAGGTGCAGGACCGCTTCACCCCCGCCGCCTATCACGGCGCGGTGGTCTGGTCGTGGCAGCAGGCGCTGTTCGCCGCCGGTCTCGAGCGCCAGCTTGCCCGCACCGACCTGCCCGCCGCCACCCGCGCGGTGCTGAAGGACGCGCAGGCCAGGCTGTGGCGCGCGATCCAGGCGACCCGCGCGACGCAGAGCTCCGAGCTCTGGTCCTGGGCGTTCGAGAATGGCCGCTACAAGGTCGTGCCGTTCGGCGCGGGCAAGGCCGATGTCGACGAGTCCAACGCCGCGCAGCTGTGGAGCACGGTCTATCTCGCGGTGCAGCCGCCCAGGGCGGCGCCGGCGAAGAAGAAGCGCTGAGCGGCGCTTACCCTACACCCCACCTCGGCCCGTCATCCCTCCCGGGATGGCGGGTGATTTTTTGGGGCAGGCCGCATTCCCATTTCCCCTCCCTGCAAGGGAGGGGCCAGGGGTGGGTT
>JAEXLC010000133.1 GCA_023445495.1 Pseudomonadota bacterium
CATTCTTGAGCAGCACGATCGCTTCCGCGGCCGCTTCGCGGGCAATCGCGGGAGGCCGGATCGGCTTCGCATCCGGGGGGCGCGCCGCGGCGCGATCGATCGCGCCGCTCCGGATCAGCAGGCGAACGATACGCCGGGCATTTTCATCGATCTCCGACGGGGTAACCTCGCCAGCTGCGACCGCCGTCTTCAGCTTGTCTCCGAAATGCGTCGGTGGACCGGGCATTTCGAGATCGAGGCCGCCCTTCACTGCCGGAGCCGTGGAATGCGTCGCCCCCCAATCCGACACGACGAAGCCATCGAAACCCCACTCCCCCTTCAGGACGGTCTTCAACAGCCAGGGATTCTCGGCCGCATAGACGCCATTGATCTTGTTGTACGCGGCCATGACCGACCAGGGGTGCGCTTCCTTCACCACGGCTTCGAACGCGGGCAGATAGATTTCGCGCAAGGTGCGCTCGTCGACGATCGAATTGACGAAGAAGCGGCCGGTCTCCTGATTGTTGGCCGCGAAATGCTTCACCGATACGCCGATGCCTTCGCCCTGGACCCCGCGGACATAGCCCACGGCCATGCGGGCCGTGAGCCAGGGGTCTTCGGAATAGGTTTCGAAATTGCGCCCCCATCGCGGGGTCCGGACGATGTTGACCGTCGGCGCGAGCAGCACGTCCGCGCCGTGCGCGCGCGCTTCCTGCCCGATCGCCGCGCCAACCCGCTCGGCGAGCGCCGGATTCCAGGTCGCGGCCAGCGCCACCCCCACCGGAAAGACGGTTGCCGGACGCCCTTCGGGGGAGCGCACGCCGGTGGGGCCATCGGCCATCCGAACCGAGGGAATGCCAAGACGCGGCACCGGATGCGTCGTCATCGATCCTTCGCCGGCAAGCAGCATGATCTTCTCGTCGAGCGTCAGTTTCGCCAGCAGGTCGGCTACGCGATCCTCCAGCGGCGCCTTCGCATCACGATACACCGGCGCCCCCCGGTGCTGGGCCAGGGCCGGGGATGCCGGCCAGGCGCTTGCAATCAGGGTCAGGCACGTGGCCACCATCCACCGGCCCGGCTCCCTCACTTGATCTTCGCCAGATCTGCCTCGACGCCGGCGAGCATCGCGTCGGTGAGCTTGCCGTCCGAATAGGGCTGGAGCTGACGCAGGCTGATCGCCTTGATCATTTCATATTGCGGCAGCGTGGTCAGGCCCGGCAGGTGCTTGTCCATCACCGCCTTGGCATCCTTGTCGGCGTAAAGGTCCTGGATCGGCGTATCGAGCGAGAATTTCGCCGCGGCTGCCGGCTGGACGGCGGCCGGTGCCGTCTGCGCGGGCGCCGTCTGCGCAAACGCCATGACAGGCAGGGCAAGCGGCAAGGCGGCCGACGCAATCAACAAACGCACGAACATCACAGTCTCTCCTTATCGGCATCGGCCACGAAATCGGCCCCGATCGTCTGCAGCCCGAGCTCGGCGATCATCGCCTCCCGGATCATGAATTTCTGGATTTTGCCGGTCACCGTCGTCGGAAATGCATCGACGATGCGGACGTAGCGCGGGACCTTGTAATGGGCGATCTGGCCGCGACAGAAGTCACGGACCGCCTCGCCATCGAGCATCTCGCCCTGGCGCACCCGGATCCAGGCGCATAGCTCCTCGCCCATCTTCGCATCGGGCACGCCGACGACCGCGACGTCCTCGATCGCGGGATGGCGATAGAGATAATCCTCGATCTCTCGCGGATAGACATTCTCGCCGCCGCGGATCACCATGTCCTTCAGCCGGCCGACGATATTGCCATATCCCTCGGCATCGATCGTCGCGAGATCGCCGCTGTGCATCCAGCCCTCGCCGTCGATCGCCTCGGCCGTGCGCTGCGGATCATTCCAATAGCCGAGCATCACCGAATAGCCGCGCGTGCACAGCTCCCCCGGCTGGCCGACGGGCACCGTGGCGCCCTCGCCGTCGATCACCTTGCATTCGAGATGCGGCAGCACCCGGCCGATCGTTCCGACGCGCCGTTCGAGCGGGTCGCTCAGTCCGGTCTGGAAGCTGACCGGGCTGGTCTCGGTCATACCATAGCCGATGGTGACGTCGCGCATGTTCAGCCGCCCGATCACCTCCCGCATCAGCGGCTCGGGGCAGATTGCGCCCGCCATGCAGCCGGTGCGCAAGGTCGACAGATCGAAGCGATCGAATTCGGGGTGCGCCAGCATGGCGATGAACATCGTCGGCACCCCATAAAGCGCCGTGCACCGTTCCGCCGCGGCGGCGCTCAGCACTGCGCCCGGATCGAAGGCCGGCGACGGATAGACCATTGCCGCGCCATGGGTGAGGCAGGCGAGATTGCCGAGCACCATGCCGAAGCAATGATAGAGCGGCACCGGAATGCAGATCCGGTCGCCGGGTGACAGCCCCATGCCGATACCGACGAAATAGCCGTTATTCAGAATGTTGCGATGCGAGAGCGTCGCGCCCTTGGGCAAGCCGGTGGTGCCGCTGGTGAACTGGATGTTGATCGCGTCGTCCGCGCGCAGTTCCGCGCCGATCCGATCGAGCAGGTCGGGTTGGGAGCTTGCCAGCGCGCCGAACTGCAGCCAGCCCGCACGCGGCGATCCATCGATCTGGATCGCGTGACGCAAGGACGGCAGCCGCGCGGACGGGAACCCGTCCGGCGCCAGTTCCCCGATCATGTCGAGATAGGCGCTGGTCTTGAAACGCTCGGCCACCACGATCGCCCGGAGCGCGACATGGTTGATCGTGAATTCGACTTCGGACAGCCGGTACGCCGGATTGATCGTCACCAGGATAAGCCCGGCACGCGCCGCCGCGAATTGGGTCAACGTCCATTCGGCGCAATTGGGCGACCAGATGCCGATCCGGTCGCCCGGCACCAGCCCCAATGCCAGCAGCCCTCCCGCGAGCAGGTCCGCACGCTCCAGCAGCTCGGCAAAGGTCCAGCGGATGCCTTGCGCTACCGAAACCAGCGCCTCGCGCTCGCCCCATAGAGCGGCGGCGCGCGCCAGCGCCTCGCCGATCGTCGTCTCGAGCAAGGGCGGAGCCCCGGCGCCCCGAACATGGCTGACGGTGATTGCCGTCATGCTAGCGCCCCGGTGCCACGCAGCTGAAGTTCGCGGCATCGTCCGTCGATCCGCTGCCGTTCCAGCGCGCTACCTTGGGAAAGGCGCACAGGGGCCGGGTGCGCACCGGCTTCGCGGGGAAGCCGAGATAGCCGAGCAGGTCGTTGTCGAACTTGGTCGCGACGATCCGCTCGGGCGCCGGGCCGCCCTGCCGCCAGCCATCCAGCGTGCCCAGCGCATCGAACACGTTGGGGCCCGGACCGGCCAGGCAATGCGACATGCCCGGCACCATGAACAACCGTGTCGAAGCCCGTGCCTGTACGGGATTGGCGCGCTGAACCCGCTCGAAATAGGCGATGCTGTTCTCGGGCGGGATCGCCGCATCCTGCCAGCCATGATACATCAGGAGCTTGCCGCCCCGCGCAAAAAAGCCGCGCAGATCGGGGTTGTCGGCATCGAGATTGCTGCGCTGCAGGCGCTTTGCCAAGGGATAGTCGCGGGCCAGATTGAAGTTCGCGATCTGCCAGTTCGGATCCGAATGGACCATGTAGCGCATGAATTCGGTTGCGAACTTGCCATGCTGCGCGCCCGGTCCGGTCAGCCACAGATCCCAGGTGCCGGCCACGGCTTCGGCACCCGGCTGGAAGCCATGGTAGAAGGGCTTGCCGTCCGTGCCGACCGGCCCGCGATAGAGCGCCCGCGCAGTCTCGACCTGCGGCGCGGTCAGGCAATCGGCGGCATCGCCTGCCTTGCACTGCAGAACCACGGGATCGAACTTGCAGGAGCGTGGATCGTCGATCACGCCGTCCGCCACCCCATCCGCCTTGTCGCACTGGGCCAGCGACGCAGCCTGCAGCAGCTTGAGCTTCGCATTGGGGATGCTCGACTCCGGCTTGCCGAATGCCGCCAGATGGTTCGCCGCGAACGCGCTTGTCATGCGCGTCCAGGGGATCGCGGGGGCGCCGGCGATGATCGCGTCATAGTCGTCGGGAAAGCGCTGCGCTTCCATCAGCGCTTCGCGACCCCCGTCGGAACAGCCATGGAAATAGCTCGCGGCGAGCGGCGCGGGATAATAGGCAGCGATCACGCGCTTGGCGGCATCGGCGGCGAGATGGTTGGCCCGCCAGCCGAAATCCTTGATCTTCTCCGGCGCGCCCAGCGCCCATTCCGCCTTCACGTCACTGGTTGCGGTATGCCCCATGTCGCTGCCGACCGAAGCATAGCCCTTGGCCACCGCGCCGCGCATCAGCAAGGCCGGGATCGCGATGTTGTTGCCGAACCCACCATTGCCGGCGCCGAGCATCTTGCCGTTCCACCCGCTCCGCTCGGGCAGCCACATCTCGACCTTTATCGACGAGCCGGCAACCGGGGTGAGCACCGCCTGAACCCGGCAGAACGCCGACATCGCGGGAAGCGCGGGCATTTCTCCGCCGGTCGATACCATCGCACCCTGGGCGACCGGCACCGCGGCATCGATGCGCCCGTTGGGCAATGGCAGCCCGGTCAGGGCGGCGCAGCTGTCGACCTGCCGCGCGGTGATCGCCGACGGCGCCTTCCGCTCCTCAACCGCACAACCGCTCGCGAGCAGAAGAAGCGCCGCGCCCGGCACGACACGCAGGAGATCGTTCATTTGGTCAGCACCCCCTGGGCTTGCATCCAGTCCCGCATGCGGACGGTCCAGCCATCCGTCGGCTTGCCCTTGTTCGCCATGCCGAAGCCGTGCCCGCCACTGGGATAGGTCACGAACTCCGACTTCGCGCCGGCGGACCGCCACGCCGCATCCAGCCGTCCGCTGTCGCCGCGCGACAGCTTGTCGTCATCGGCGACCAGCACGAACAGCGGCGGCGCCTTCCGGGGCACGGCGATCGGATCGGGCAGCAGGCCGGGATAGATGGTCGCGGCGAAATCAGGGCGGCTGTCGGCATGGCCCGCGATCATCGTCCAGACCGTGACTGCGCCGCCGGCCGAGAAGCCCATCATCCCGACGCGGTTCGGCTTCACGCCGAAGCGCGCGGCGTTGGCGCGGACATAGCGCACCGCCTGCTCGCCATCGGCCGTCGCCGCCGGGCGCAGCGGTTCGACGGCAGCCTCCAGCTCCGGGAAATGGGTAAGACGCCGGATGAAAACCGAAGTGAAATCGTCACCCGTCTGGAGCAACCGATAGCGCAGGACGAATGCCGTCACGCCCATCGAATTGAGCCACTTCGCCACCGCGACGCCCTCATTGTCGATCGACAGCATGTGGAAGCCACCGCCCGGCGCAACGATCACCGCGGTCCCGTTCGCGATCGCCGGATCGGCCGGATAGGGGATGAGCGACGCCTGGGACACGTTGCGCGTGATCGTCCCGAATGGCAGCCGGTTCTCGGTAACTTCGGGACGGGTCCCGGCAGTTACCGGTGCGGCGCCCTGCGATAACGGGATCGCATCGTTGACCTGCGCAACTGCGCAGCCGGACGATGCCAGCGAGAACATCGCCGTGATGGCGAGAACGGCACGCATGCAGATATCCTTCATTGTGCGGCATCTCGTGCAGCCGAGATCGCCGTAAGCGCCGGCGTGGTCGCGGGCTGCATCCCTGCGCCAGCCATGCCGATTGCTAGTGCTGCCGGTGCAGCCGGACCGAACCTGCTCCAGGCCGGCACGCCTTTGCCATTGGGGTCCCCGGTCCGGACGAAATTGGTCCAGTATGTTGCCAGCAGATCGGCCGCCGCCTGATCCGCCGGCGTTGCCGCGAAGTCGCCCTTTGCGAGATTGTCGAACTGGAAGATCACATCGGTCGCGTGGCCGGCCCCGGCATCGGCCTTCCGCTTCGCCTGCGCGACATAGCCGAAGCGCCAGAGCCAGGTCGGCGCGCCGGAACGCGCATGGCGCTCGGCCATTGCCAGAGCGGGCTCCGCGAAGATCACGTCACCGGCGACATGGCGCGTCGCCGAGGCGGGCGAGCCATAGGCCGCCAGGACCGCATCGGCGCCACTCCCCAGCGTCGCGAGCGTCGGCCCATTGACCATCGGCAGGAACGCGGCGGGCACGAAGCTCAGCTCGTCGTCGTTGCTGCCGAGGAGATAGGGGACAGGTGCCTGCTGGCCTTTTGCGAAAATGCGATCAGCATTGCCGGGCACGATCTCGCCATCCGTGATCGGCCCGGAATAGCTCTGCTCTTCCTTGTTCATCATGGTGATGCCCCCAAGAACCGTCGCGGCGGGCAAGGCGCGGAGCGCGGCGAGGTCGGCGCCCTTGGCGAAGGCGGTCCCCCGCGCCTCGGCCTGCGCCAGGCTCGGCCAGCTATCGCGCCCGCCGCCCGACGCCGTGATCGCCTTGGCGAACAGGCCCTTGGCCGCCGGCGAAGCCATCAGCCGCGCGACCGACTCCCCGCCCGACGACTCGCCGAAGATCGTCACGTTCGAAGGATCCCCGCCGAACGCCGCGATGTTTCGCTGAACCCATTTGAGCGCGGCGATCTGGTCCATCAGCCCCCAATTGCCGGTCGCCTTGCCTCCGGCCTCGATCGTCAGCGCGGGGTGCGCGAAGAAGCCGAAGCGGCCGAGCCGGTAGTTGAAACTGACCAGCACCACGCCCCTGCCCGCCAGCCGGGCGCCATCGGTCTCCGGGGCAGCGCTCGAACCGCTGACGAAGCCACCGCCATGGATCCAGACCATTACCGGCAGCTTCGCGCCCTGGACGGCCTTGGGCGTCCAGACGTTGAGGAACAGGCAATCCTCGCTCGCCGGCATGGTGCTGCCGGCCACGCCAGGCGTCGCGTTCTGCAGGCAGTCCGCGCCGAACTTCGTGGCATCGCGCACAAGGCGCCAGGGAGCGGGTGCCTCCGGCCTGTGCCAGCGCAGCGCTCCTGTCGGCGCCGCCGCATAGGGAATGCCCTTGAACGCGACGACCCGGCCATCGGTCGCGCCGCGTACCGGCCCGGATTCGGTGCGGATCTCCTGCGCCGTTGCGGGAACCGCCGTGCCCAGAAGCGACAAGGCGATCAGGGTACGGATCATCGTGAACCTCCCGCATGAAATTCGAAACTGCCGGAGCCGGTGCGATAGACCGCATAGCCGCTTTCGCGCCGAACCAGGCTCGCGCCGATGGGGGCAGCCACTGCGCCGAAGCGCGTCGGAACCCAGATTTCGCCTTGCGTGTTGGCCGGCACCTGCGCGCGCAACGTCAGGCCCGTGCCATCGACCCGCCAGCGCGAAGCCGCGCGGCCGTGGATCGTTTCCATTGCCGCTTCGGCACTTGCCAGCCCGGCCGGGATCTCCGGCTTGACCAGCACGATCTTGTACCCGGGCGCGCCGGGCCGCAGCCCCGCCAGCCGCTGGCGCATCCAGTCGCTGATCGACGCGAAATAGTGATGATCGCGAGACCGGCTGGCCAGGCCCCAGGATTCGAACATCGTCGAATGGCCGTTGACGATCCACCAGCCCCAGCTCGGCTCATCGGTGCGCGTCGCGACCGTGTACGCCAGATCGGCATGGCCATAGTCGCTCAATATCTCGAGCAGATAGCGCGTGCCGAACACGCCGGTGCGCAACCCCTGCTTCTCGACATCGCGGGCGATCATATCGGCCACGCCCTGTGCGCGGCCGTCGGGGGCCATGCCGAACGCGAGCGCCAGCACATTCTGGATCTGCAGCGGCGGGCCCGCCACGCCCTTGGCATCGACCGTACGATACCATCCGTTCGCATCGTCCCAGTAGCGCGCATTATATGCCGTGCGAATGGCGTCGGCGAGCGCGCGATAGCGTGCCGCGTCCGCCGCCTCGCCGATGACCTGCGACGATCTGGCAAGCAGATCGGCCTCATGGAAGAAATAGGCGGTGGTCACCGCATCGACGCCGCCGCCGCGCGCGTTG
Source organism: Pseudomonadota bacterium (assembly GCA_023445495.1). Classification (GTDB taxonomy): domain Bacteria; phylum Pseudomonadota; class Alphaproteobacteria; order Sphingomonadales; family Sphingomonadaceae; genus Sphingomonas. The sequence continues at coordinate 7,919 of JAEXLC010000133.1, forward strand.
AGGAAATCCATGCTGCCGGGCGGCACCCATTCGCTGAGCCCGGATGCGCGACGATATTCGGGCGCCTTGATGAAGGTCGCGGTATAATCGACCAGCCTACGCTGCATGTCGTGGCTCCGCGCCAATATGCGCGTGTCGCCATAGGTGGTGTAGAGTTCCCAGGGCAGGATCATCGCCGCCACGTCCCACGGCGTGGTCGGCCCCCAGATCAGGCTCCAGCCCGGCGTCTTGTCATAGCCGTAATAGGGCGTCGCGGGGACAATCTCGGGAATCTCCCCCGCCGGGGACTGGGCGTCACGGAAATCGCCGAGCCATTTCGTCCAGACCCGCGCCACATCGAGGCTGCGTGCCGCCGCGCCGGCCGATGCCTGGGCATCTCCGGTCCAGCCATTCTTTTCGAAGCTTGGCGTGTCGGTCTGGAAACCGTGCAGATTGTTGAGGATGGTCGCGATCCCCGCCGCATCGATCCTGTCGAGCAGCGGGTTGGCACTGGTGAAGCTGCCCGTGCGCGCGACTGCCGAATGCACCAGCCTCGCGGTCAATCTCGGGGCGCGCGCGAGCCCATCGACCTGGATATAGCGGAAGCCCCGATAGCCGAAGCTCGGCTCCCATTGCTCGCGGCCGCGGCCAGCCAGCGTGTAGCGATCGGTCTGCAACTGGGCGTCGATCAGCCCGGATGCGGGGATCGCGAGGCCATCCGGCCCGAGCTGCTCGCTGCCGACCAGCGACACGGTATCGCCGCGCGCTCCACGAACCTCCAGAACCGGCCAGCCCGCGATGATGCGGCCGAAATCATAGACCCAGATACCCGGAGCCGCCTGCTTGACCGATACCGGGGAGATCGTTTCGACGGGCGCCACCGCCTCCGAATTCGCCGCAATCAGCGTGCCGGCAGGCCCCGCAACCACGCGCGCGGGTGACCATCCATCCGCCTTGAACGCCGGCCTGTCCCACCCTGCGGGCAACAGGCGGGCGTCATAGCGCTCGCCGCGATAGATCGAATCGCCCAGCGTCGGGCCGGACGTGGTTCGCCAGTCTCCGTTCGTCGCGACGGTCTCGCGCGTGCCGTCCGTGTACAGGATTTCGAGCTGCGCCCTCAGCGCCGGCTCGGCGTGCCAGGGGGCGACGTGGAAATACCATTCATTGGGATCGGAAACGCCATACCAGCCGCGCCCGAGCTCGGCGCCGATGACGTTCGGGCCGGGACGGAGCAGCGCGGTCACATCATGGGTGTAGACCAGCACGCGGCGATCATAGGCGGTATAGCCTGCCCCCAGCGGAGACCCCACTGGCGTGCCGTTCAGCACGATACGCGGCATGCCGCCTGCAGCGAAATACAGCCGGGCCTGCGCGATCGGCTTGCCCGCCACCCGGAAGCCGCGGCGGACCAGCGGCGCCGGCGCCTCCATCGGCAGCACCAGGTCGATATTCTTGACGCCGCTCGCCACCACCAGCCCCGCAGCCGAGACCGTGCCGCCGGTGAACATGTTGTCGTTGCGGGCGAAGCTGGTGCGAACCGCCGGGCTTCCCACGCCGCTGACCGAAACCGCGTGTACTATCGCGGCATTTGCCTCCTTCGCGGCGAAGCCGATCGTTCCGTGCCCATGCGCGTCGTCCTCCAGCGTATCGACGACCATGCCGTCGAGAACCGTGACGGTCCGGTTTCCCGTCGCGCGGATCGTCAGCCGGTGGCGCCGGTTCTTCAGAGGCACGGCGAGCGGCACGCGCTTGAGCACCACGCGGCTCACCGCCGAACTGGAGCCCCCCGGATAGAGGCGCTTGCCGGCGATCAGCGCCGGACCGTCCTTGTCGTCGCTCAGCGTCCACACATAGGCGTCGCCATAGGTCTTGCCATGGGGCAGCGCGCGAAACAGCAGATCCAATGACGTGCCGGTGAGCGTTAGGTCGACATCGAGGGCGACGTCACTCCAGTCATGGTCGCGCGGCTCCGGCCCCGAAATCCAGCTGGCGCTCCAGTCCGAGGGCGACAGGAGACCCATTTCCCACCAGCCGGGCGTGCTCCACCCGCCAGGACGCCCCTCGCCGTCCCAGACCTGCACCTGCCACCAATAGCGTTGCCGCGCCGCCAGCGCGGGCCCGGCATAGGCAATCTGGACATTGGCATCCGATGCGACCCTGCCGCTGTCCCAGACATTGCGGCCGGATTCGAGCGCCTTTGGGCTTGTCGCGACACGGATACGATAGGCGGTCTGCCGTGCGACCGGCGAGCGCCAGGCAAAGCGCGGCGCAGCTTCATCGAGCCCGAGCGGCGCTTCGGCATATTCGACCTTCAGGCCGCCAGGTGCCAGGTCCGACGCAGCATATCCCGCCGACCCCAGCCACAGGACCACCAATCCCGCCAGCAGCAGCGCAAGGCGGATCGCACGGGATCCGCCTTGCGCCTTTCTCGCGGGAACCACTGCCGACAACAAAATCCCTTCCCCTAGAATTTCGTGCGGATGCCGAACGAGACCAGCCGACCCAATGTGCCGCCATTGGTGTAGCCGGGCGCATTGTTGAGGAAGGGCGGATCCTGGTCGAGGACGTTGTCGACATTCAGCGTCAGCGCCGCGCCCTTGAGCAGATCGCTCAGATCGTAGGACAGGAAGACATCGACCGTATCGAAGGACGAGACGCGGGTTTGCGGCAGCACGCCGGCGAGCGGAAAGCCGCTGCGATGGTTGAGCGACACCCGCCCGCTCAGATCACCATAGCGCCCGCCCAGACTGGCGACGAACGCCAGCCGGCCGGTGCCGTTCTTCAGGTCATCGCTGAACGCGCCGCCCTTGATCGTCTGGGTCTTGCGCCCCAGCGTATAGGTGCCGGCGAAGCTGGCGCTGAGGGCACCGAAGCCGGTTTCGCGGGCATAGGCCAGGTTGAAATCGATCCCGTCGGTATGGACCGCTCCAAGATTTGCGCGGGTCGCGAGGAACAGCACATAGGGCGCGCTGACGGCATAGAGCGCGGCCAGGCTGGGCACGCCATCCACGCGCAGGCTGCCCGCCGCGGCCTGCGCCTGGGCCAGCGTGGGATTGAGGATGTAGAAGCTCGAATAATTGGGATCCGAGAACAGCACCGGCGACGTGAACGGCGGTACCGCGATCGCATCTTCAAAGCGGACGTTGAAATAGGTCGCGCTCAGCAGGAGACCCGGCGCCGCATCCGGCTTGAAATCGAAGCCAAGCGACCAGGTGTCCGCCGTCTCCGGCTTCAGATTGGCATTGCCCCCGGCAATCGCGATGGTGGGCCGCAATATGTCGAACGGCGAGCTGCTCGCGGCGCGATACGGGCTGAACGGGATGACCTGCACCCGCGAATCCACCGAATTACCGAGATCGGCAAGGCTGGGCGCGTGGAACGACGTGCCATAATTACCGCGAAGCGTGAGCGACCGGATCGGGCGCCAGGTGATGCCGATCTTGGGATTGGTGGTGCCACCGACATCGCTGTAATCGTCATAGCGCAGCGAACCGGACAGCTCGAGCGCGTACAGGCCCCCGGTCCGATTGCCTTCGCCGAAGATCGGGATCAGCACTTCGCCGAACAGCGATTTGACGTTGCGCTTGGCGAAGGCGCGGCCGCCGGTAATCGCCGCAGCCGGGCCACTGCCGGTGAAGGAGCGGATATCCTCGTAATGATATTCCGCACCCGCAGCGAGGCGGACATCGCCTCCGCCGACCGCGAACAGCGGACCGTCGACCACCAGGCGCCCCTCGGCGAGCTTCTGATCGGCCTGGCCGTAATTGACGAAGTCGTTGATCCTGGCGAGCACGGCCGGTGCCGTTGCCGACAGATTGTAGGGATTGAGCGCCGTCGCGGTACTGGTCCCGCCAAAAGCCGCGGTGACCGCAGCCGAATTGATCGTATCCTCGGTCGTCTCGTTCGTGCTGCGGCCATAATTGCCCAGCGCGCGAATTTGCCAGCCACCGCCCAGCTCGAATTCCGCGGTGGGCGTGATGCCCCAGGAAGTGAACTTCGCCGGGCTGACATTGCTCGGCCCGAATACCGGAGCGAAGGATAGCGCCACGGTCTGCGAGACCTCCGCCCCCACCCGCGTAAAATAGGGATTGAGCGCGGTGATCGTCTCGCTCTGGCTCGATTGCGCCGATCGCGTGATCGTGTCGCGCTGCGACCAATAGCCGGTCACTGCGAAACTGAAGCGATCGCTCACTTCCTGGGTGAAACCGCCGAACACGCTGTGCCGTGTCTCGCGCGGGACGATATCGGCATAATCGGTCTGGTCGCAGCGGTTCAGCGAGCCGGGGATCCGGCCAGGCAGCGCATAGGGAATCCCGCCGATGATGAGGTTCGCCGGAGAACAGGCGGTTCCGCGATTGTCATTACCACCGCCGACGCGATTGTCGGCCGTCACATAGCCCCGGTCGATGCCCAGGATATTGTCGTGCCACGCATAGGCATAGGACAGGAAGACCGATCCCGATCCCCAGTCCTTGCCCGCGATCACGCTGCCGTCGAACGCGCGATACTGGTCGGCAATCCCGTAGCGCGCATTGGCGCCGAAGCCGTCGTAGCGCTTGCGCGTGATGAAGTTGATCACGCCCCCGATCGCATCCGATCCGTAGATCGACGAGCCGCCATCGGGAATGATCTCGACCCGGTCGATCGCGTCGGGCGGAATGACCGACGGATCGACCGAAGTCTGCAGCACACCCGCGCCGACCAGCCGGTGGCCGTCCATCAGGACCAGCGTGGTCGAACCGCCCGAGGCGCCCAGATTGCGGATATTGGGGCGGATGATCGGCAATGCGTAGCTGCCCGTGCCGACCGGTACCGTACCGAAATTGCCGACCTGCGGCACCGACGCCAGCAGATCATTCGCCGATGCGGCACCCGTGGCCAGCACATCGGCCCGATTGACGCTGACGACATTGGTGCCGACCGGCGCCACGCCGCGCAGCAGCGTACCGGTCACGACGATGTCCCTGCCCTCGCCGGCATCCTGCTCGGCAGCGGAATCGGCAGAGGCGCCCTGCGCCTGCGGGTCCGGCTGACCGGACAGAGCCTGCGCCTGCGCGGCGCTGGCCCAGTACAATCCTCCCGCCATGGCCAGGACCGAGACCCCACGGCGCAGCGGCCGGAACCCAATGCTCCTCGATGCGAAAAATTCGCCCCTCATTCCATCCTCCCCTTGCGCCGCTTTGCGGTCACCTTTGGTCTGGACTGGAGCGCCATGAAGGCTCGGCCTCGATAGTCTCCAGCTGTGCGCCGCTTCTTCGAGACGGCTTGTGCACATTGGACTCAATACGGCCGGGCCAGGTCCGCGTCAATATTTTTAAAATAATGTACCGTTTAATTCGAACTCCGCCCCGCGGCCGAGATCTCGTTTCGAAACGCGCTGCGGGCCAGCGCGAGCTGGTCAAGCCGGGAGCCCGTCGCCAGCACGCGCACCTGCTTGCCGATGAAGACGGCCTGCATCCGCATCGCATCGAACGAGCCGATCGCGGGAAACACCGCCTCCAGCCGGCGCTGCCATGCGACCGCCTGGTCGGTGATCACTTCCCACACCGCCGGACGCAGATCGAGCCGCCGCGAGGATTCCAGGCCGATCGAATAGATCGCGATCGCGGCGCGGCCATGTTGCGTGACTTCGCGAACGAACACGGTCGCGGTCAGATCGGCGAGAATGTCGAGCGGCTGCCCCGCCACCGCCGCGGATGCCACCATGTCGCGGTAGCGGCCCTTGGAGCGCGCAAACAGCTCAGCCTCGGCAGCCTTGAGCAAGGCATCGATCGACCCGAAATGATAGGCCGGCGCCGCGATGGTGAGTCCGCTCTCGGCCGCCACCGCCTTGTACGTGACGGCACCGGCTCCCTGCGATATGAGCACGTCGATCGCGCCTTGCAGGATATGTGCGCGCGTTTCGCGTGCCTTGGGCGTGCGCCGTGCCGGAACACCTGGCTCTTCCGGGGCTGGGGCAGCCGGCGCCCATTGCGTCACCGGGTCGGCACCAGCCGAGAATACCGCGGCCAACTGTTCCGCCGAGAGCTTCAGCGGCAAGGTGATGAACAACAGGCCGATCGCCGTATCGATACCCGAAATCACCGCATCGTCGCCGAGTTCGCCATAGATCGCACGCGCCAGATCCCGCCACGCGTCGATCAGCCGGGCAAACCATGCGCCCGCGATCGCATGCCCCTCGGAGCTGCGCGCCGCTTCCAGAATGATCTCGCACCAGGCGAGCGCGGCGGTACGATGGCGTCCCGCGGCGTTCGCGAGAAGGTTCGTGACGAACTCCCCCAGATCGACGGCCTTCTCGCTGGCCCGCTGACGCTGCGCGGCCCGCTCGAACGACCGCACAAATCCATCCAGCAGGCGCTGTGACGCGTCGGCAATCATGTCGCGCTTGGTTGCATAATGATACGTCGTCGCGGCCAGCGACACACCCGCGGCAGCCGCGACAAGGCGATGGGTCAACCTGCCGGATCCGGACTCGGCGAGCACCGTTATGACCGCATTTGCGATCTTCGCCTTGGTCCGAGCGGCACGAAGAGCCCGCCCTTTCCGCTCGATCCTGGACGTTTGTGATAGGTCCTTCGCCAATTCGCTCTTGTTCCTCCCATCCCTACGCCGCGCGACGCCGGGCCGCGACTGCGGATCGTTCTGAACGATCGCAGCCGCCATATCGAACCCTGGCCCGCATCCTCTGCCAAAGGGACTTCGCAATCCCGGCGTCTAATGCCGTTATTTTGAAACTTTGTACATGATTTCAATTCGCCGGCGCCAAACAGGATCGGCGAGCAAATACCCGGGCTGCGAGATGCAACCCGACCAATAAGCCCGGACGGATATCCCGGATTGTCCAGGATCGAAGCGAATTGGCTGCTCAAGGCCATTGCCCAGGAAATGGCGGGGCAACGGGTTAGCCACGCCTGACCGGTCGAGGGCGCGTCGATGCGGCGAAGGGCCGGCGTTCAGCCCGTCCGCCAGATCGTCCCCATTGGCGGCATCGTGAACATGCCGGGTTCGATGCCGGGGCGATCCTTCTGGAACGGTGCCGGTATCGCCTTGGGCAGCAGCGTCGGCGCGACGGCCGGCGGCGGGAGCTGGAAGCGCAGGATGGCGCTGAACTGATCGAAATAGCCCTGGCGTTCCTTCATGTTCACCGGGGCTCCCGACGCTTTCACATTACCCTGGTTGACCACCTTGGATACCCCGAGAAAGCCATGGGTCCTGAGCACCGTGTTGAGGTTGCGGCTGGACCAGTACCATGCCGCACTTCGCGTCGCGCCTTCGGGCGATTCCAGCCACGCCGCCAATGTATTGGCTCTTCGATTGGCGGCGGCCGCATAGGCTTCGTAATTGGCTCGGCCGGTGATCTGGATCAGGCCCCGGCCGCAATATTGGAAGCCGTCGGGAATATCGTCATCGTCCTTGCTGGGCGGGCGATTGCCGTTGCGCCCGCCATATACTTCGTTCGCGAGCTTTTCGGGCTGGCCGGCACAGGCCGCGGCCTTGGCATTGGGAAGGCCATAATCCTTGTCGGTCTTCTTCGCCGCGGGATTGACCGCGAAGCGTTTCGGCCAGACCACGGCAAGACGCTGGGCCGAATAGTAAAGATCCTCCCGCACCTTTGCGAGGTTTCCGGACTCTTCCGCGACCGTGGCCAGGAACGCTGCGATACGATCGATCGTATCGATGTTGTTCTCCTGACAAACCGCGATCAGATGCGGCGCGAACAGCTTCACCCGCTCCGTCTTGGCCTTGCCGAACATCCTGAGCAGCAGCGCCTCGGTGAGCACCACCCGCTCCGCCGGCGGCGTGACCAGGTCGCCCAGCGCGACCACTTGCTTCGGCTGCTGCTTCTTCTTCCCCGCCACGCCGGCCTCCTTCCGCGATCCGCGCCTAGGCGGTTTGACCGTCCAGCAGATAGACGAATGCGTCGTCCTGCACGGTGACCTCGATCGCCGACACTTCCTGACCCTGCATCTGCCGCCCGAGCAGGCGGATCGAGATCTCGGGGAGCATGGTGTTGGTCAGGATCGCGTCGATCATCCGCCCGCCGCTCGCCACTTCGTTGCAGCGCGACACGATCAGATCGACGACCTCCTGGCCATAGCGGAATGCGATGCGGTGGTTCTCGCCGATCCGGGCCGCCACGCGGTCGAGCTGGAGCCGGACGATCCCCTGCAGCATGCCTGGCGACAGCGGATAATAGGGCAGCACGATCAGGCGCCCGAGCAGCGCCGGCGGAAATACCTTGAGCAGTTCCGGCCGCAGCGATCCCGCAAGCGCGTCGAGATCCGGCTTCATCTCCTCATCCTCGCTCACCGCGGTGATGAGATCGGTCCCGACATTCGACGTCAGCAGGATCAGTGTGTTCTTGAAGTCGATGAACCGGCCTTCGCTGTCGCTCATGAACCCCTTGTCGAAGACCTGGAAGAACATCTCGTGCACGTCGGGATGCGCTTTCTCGACCTCGTCGAGCAGGACGACCGAATAAGGCCGCCGCCGGACCGCTTCGGTCAACACGCCGCCCTGGCCATAGCCGACATAGCCGGCGGGCGCGCCCTTGAGCGTCGAGACGGTATGCGCCTCCTGGAACTCGCTCATGTTGATGACGATCAGGCTGTCGTCGCCCGAATAGAGCAGTTCGGATAGGACATGCGCCGTCTCGGTCTTGCCGACGCCGGACGGGCCGCAGAGCATGAACACGCCCACCGGTTTATTCGGATTGTCGAGCTTCGCGCGGCTGGTCTGAATGCGCTTCGCGATCGCATCCATGGCGCCATCCTGGCCGATCACCCGCGTTCGCAACTGGTCCGCGATGCTGAGGACCGACGCGATCTCATCCTTCACCATCCGTCCGACCGGAATACCGGTCCAGTCACCGACGACCGCCGCGACGGCATCGGCGTCCGTCACCCCGAACACCATCGGCGCGTCGCCCTGCACGGCGCGCAGCGCGGCAATGGCCTGTTCGAGATCCGAGGCCAGGACCCCGCGCGCTTCTCCGTCATCCGCCGCTTCGGCATGGTGCGCGGCCAGCTTCGCGCGGGCTTCGGTCAGGACCGCCAATGCCTGTTTTTCGGCATTCCATTTGGCGGTGACGCCGTCCAGCGCGGCGCGCGCCTCGCCCAGCGCCTCGTCGATCCTGGCGACGCGGTCGTCCGAACGATATTGCCCGGCCTGCTCGCGCGCGGCGACTTCACGCTCGACTTCCAGCAGCTCGACACGGCGCTGGCTGTCCTCGACCTGCGCCGGCATCGCATGCTGCGAGACCGCGACGCGCGCGCAAGCCGTGTCGAGCAGGCTGACGGCCTTGTCGGGCAGTTGGCGCGCCGGGACATAACGCTGCGACAGCCGCACGGCGGCATCCACCGCTTCGTCGAGCAGGACCACGCCGTGATGCTTCTCCATCACCGGCGCCACCGAACGCAGCATGTCGATCGCGTTGCCGGTATCGGGCTCGCCGACATCCACCGTCTGGAAACGGCGGGTGAGCGCGGGATCCTTCTCGAAATACTGGCGATACTCGCTGTAGGTGGTCGCCGCGATGGTGCGCAGCCTGCCCCGCGCCAGAGCGGGCTTCAGCAGATTGGCCGCGTCCCCGGTTCCCGCCTGCCCGCCCGCGCCGATCAGCGTATGCGCTTCGTCGATGAACAGGATGATCGGCTTCGGACTCGCTTCGACTTCGTCGATGACCTGCCGCAGCCGCTGCTCGAACTCTCCCTTCACCGACGCACCCGCCTGCAGCAGCGCGATGTCGAGCGCCCGCAGCGTCACATTGGCCAGGACCGACGGAACCTGGCCGTCGACGATCCGGCGCGCCAGTCCCTCGGCGATCGCGGTCTTGCCGACGCCCGCCTCGCCGACCAGGATCGGATTGTTCTGGCGCCGCCGCAGCAGCACATCGATCGTCTGGCGGATTTCGGCGTCGCGCCCGACGATCCGGTCGATCTCGCCGTTGCGCGCCTTTTCGGTCAGATCGGTGGAGAAGCGCGCCAGCGCCTCGCCGACGACCGGCCCCGGTGCCGCAGCCGCGTCTTCTCCGATCGGCGGCGGCGCCTCCTGCACGGAGGTCTCGAGCGATGCAGCGCAGATCCGCTCGAAGTCCCCGACGAGGGTATCGACCTGGACCTTGCGGAATTCGCGGGAGATCGTGAACAGCGCGTTGCGCAGGGACGCGGACTTCAGCATCCCGTAGATCAGGTGCCCGGTCCGGATGCGCGACGCCGAGAATTGCAGCGACGCATAGAGCCAGCCATTCTCGATGGCCTCCTCGATCTGCGGCGAGAAATCGGCGACCGCCGTCGCGCCGCGCGGAAGCTCGTCGAGCGCCAGGGTGACGTCCCGGGCCAGATCGGCGTCGTCCATTGCGAACGCCGTGCGGATCGCCCCCAGGTCGTTCCGCGGGTTCTGGAGCAGGATATGCAGCCAATGGACAAGCTCGACATAGGCATTGCCGCGCATCTTGCAGAAGCTCGTCGCCGTCTCGATCGCTTTCAGCGCCGTCGGGTTCAGCCGACGAAACAGCGCTTCCCGGTTCATCGGCCTCATATCCCGTCCCCCTGCTGAATAGGCAGCTTGCGCCGGCGCAAGCTGGTGTCTCGCCGTATCGTTCCCGCCGGTGTCTCGCCGACCCAGCTGGTCCAGCCGAGCCGGGACAGCCCGTCCAGTTGGCTCGGCCGCGCCTCGGCGCCGTCGATTTCCAGCGCGATGTCCCAATCCAGATGGCTGGGGGAGAAGGCCGTCAGCGCCTCCGCCGCCACCGCGAACCGCGCGCCGTCCGGCAGCAGCGTCTCATAATCCCCAAAGCTCGCGGCACGAATGACCACCCGAAACGCATCGGAGGCGCTTCGCACCCGGGTTCCGACCATCGCATCCTGCCCCAGCGTCGCATAGGCGGTGCCCAGCCGGGTCAGGTCCTCCGGCTCCATCTCGCACCAGCGCGGCTGGAACTCGAGCAAGGTGACGGGCTGGCGCATCAGATGCGTGAGCGCATCCTCGATGCCGACCGCGCTGCGCCGCGAGGCAAACAGCGACGCATATTGGAGCCGCGCCCTGGCGGGGAACGCCGAGGCGGCATCGACGCCCTCCGTCGCCCCCGTCAACGTCGCGATATAGTCGGAGAAGCGGTCCTTCTCGGCACGGTCGAGCAACGCGGCCGGCTGCGAATCCGCCCATGCGCGGTAGAAGAGCTGCAACATGCGGCCGGACAGCAGATCGAGAAACCGGCCGAACGGCCGCGCCTTGCCGCGCGCTTCGTGCACGGCATATTCGCTGAGATGCAGCGGCAGCGGCCCCATCGGCCCGATCAGGCCGAGCCAATAGCCCGAGAGCCGCGCCCGCCCGCGCACGACCTCCGCCCGCGCGATCGTCGGCCCGGGAAAGGACAGGGTCGGCTCCTGCGCCAGCTCGACGATATCTTCCGCCGGGTTCAGCGATTCACCCACCAATGGCGTGCCGATGGGCGCGCGGGCTTCGGCACCCCGCACGACAGCGAACAAGCTCCACCATCCGATCTTCTCGGCAGCCTTTTGCAGGAAGGTCAGATGTTGTGGCGGCGGCCGGTCCTCGGGGGCCATCGCATGAATTCTCCTTCGGCAGGGGAACTGAAATGCGTCTCGGTAAAGCTGTTCACGGTCGCGAATTCCGCGAGGAAGCGCTCAAGCACCGCGCCGAACAGGAACATGCGCGATCGATCGAAGGCGCTGTCGTCCAGCTTGACCGAAATCCGCTGCCCCCGCGCGACGGCGAGGCGATCCAGCCCAGGAAGCCGGCGCGATATCTTGTGCGAACGCACCCCGGTCACGCCGCGAATCTGACGGCTGGAGGCGATGTCGTCCTTGCGCGCATAGAGGCTCAGATGATCCTTCAGCAGCCGGGGGTCGTCCCGGTCCTCGGGCGCGAGCGAGGCATAGTTGGCGGTGAGGTGGCCGATCAGAGGCCATAGCTGCCAGGCTTGATCGCTCAGCCCCAAAGGCGTGCGGGGACGGGTCGGCCGGAGCAGCATGCTCACTTTGCCCACCGTTTCGCCGGCCATGGTGAAATGCTGTTCGCCCGCGAAGGTCAGCAACTCCGGGAGCTCGCGATTGGTCACCAGCGCCCGGACGCCGACTTCCCGGATCGGATCGAGCCGCTCGGGGCGCCCGGGTGCGGTCAGGCTAATCCAGCTCTCGGTACCGATATAGTCGGTGGCCGGACGCAGCTTGCGCTCCTTCGCGGAGAGCTTACGGGGGCGCAGCTGCACGGTGTAGTAAAGCGCGTTCCGCCAGTCATCCAGCTGCCCGCCGGACGTATATAGCGGCGTCACGCTCTGCGGATTCTTGTTGTTCTCCTCAAAGGCCTTGACCTCGAGGAGCCGCACGACCTCGAAATCGAGCGGCCGGTTGCGGTCCGGCACGAGGTGATATTCGTGTTCATGGGGCTTCAACTCGAAGCGCCCGACCTGCTTCTCGAAGAGATTGATGGCCGGTGTCGCGTTGAGCCGGAAGTGCGAGACCCGCACGGCCCCGGCGAGCGCTTCCGAAGCGCGCTTGAAGAGGAAGACGATGTCGCAGGCATTCTGGCACTTCGCCAGCGCCTGTCCGCATTCCTCGATGTTGACGAACATGAACCGTTCCGGACAGGCGAAATATTCCGCCAGCAATCGATAGCCGCGGAAGGCGCGCAGCTCGGGCGGCAGCAGCGCCTCGTCATCGGCAAAGCCGATCTGGGTCGGCAGGGGGAGATGCGTCCAGCTCGTCTCGTCGCCGGCGGATTGCGGATCGCGGGCGATGACCTCCAGCGTATCGCCGATCAGATGCCGGTACAGCTCGCCCGACACCAGGTCCGAGCCGGCAAGATACAGCGCCAGCCGGCTCGGCAGGATCTTGCGAAGCTCCGCGCCGCCAGTGGCACTGATGCGGAGCCGAAGCCCGGCCTCCGCCACGATCCCCTTGCCTGCGCCCTTCATGAACGGCTCGACCGCACCCGGGGATGCGAGATATTCGGCTTCCTCGATCTTGAGCGGCCAGAGCGTGACATCATGCCCGGTACGGAAGATCACCGGCACGTCGCTGTCGGCGCCGGCATCGGCGGACAACTCGGTGTAGCGATCGATCTTCAACCCCTTGAGCGGAATCGAATCGTCCGGTCCCGGCTCGAATGCGGCAATGCAGATCGACGGCGTCGGCGCGAGAAAATGCGGCTGGATCGATTGCAGCAGATGCTGGGTGAACTCGGGAAACTGGTCCTTGAGCTTCAGCTGGACGCGTGCACCGAGAAACGCCACGCCCTCGAGCAGGCGCTCGACATAGGGATCCGGGACTTCCGGATTGTCGAGCCCCAGGCTTCCGGCGACCGCATGATATTCCTCGCCGAATTCGCGCGCGCCTTCGCGCAGGTAGCGCAGCTCGGTTTCATAGATTGCCAGCAGGCGCGGATCCATTCGCGCTACTCCCGCACCGTCGCCGCGGCGGTGTCCACTTCGATATCGGTCCGGAACCGGATCGGAATCGCCCTGACGGCCGAAGTGATGTCGCCGCTGATGAGGAAGGTGACGGCGTTCTCGCGCTCATGGTCTTCGCTCACCTGCACATCGAGATCCGCGATCCGCGGCTCGAACGCCAGGATCGCCACGCGGATCTGCTTCCGGCGCTGCTGGAGCTCGCGGTGACCGACCGCCTTTCCGGCGAGATCGGGCACGCCGTAGTTGAGCACCGAGGTCGCCACGTTCGGATAGGGATCGAGATCGACGAGGGAGGCCAGGTTGGTGGCGTTGAGCAGGAAGGCGATATCCCGGCGCACCGTGTGGCGCAGCGCTTCTTCGTTGAAGCGCGTGTTGTCCTGCACGAGCCGGTAACGCAGCGTAGCCGGAGTCATTTCGCGCGCCCTGCTAACGTCCTCGCCGCCGGGATCGCCGCCCGCCACGAGCTTGTCGATCAGACTGGGTTTGATCCGGGAGCCGATTGCCATCCGCCGCGCTCAGTCGAAGGCGAGCGCGCGAAGCGACAGCAGGGGCAGCGCCTCGCCCGACGAGAGCGCAAGCAGGCGCTGGCCGGAACCGCAGGCACCCGAGCCCTGGTCCCGCCAGTTGGTGACACGCGCCAGCGTCTCGGAACGGTCCGGAGAAATCTCGCTGCCCGGATAGCGGACCGGCAGCATCGCCGCGATCGTCCCGCCGGATCTGGGCCTGATCTTCACCGGATACCAGACCAGGTCGCGGAGATCGCGGGCGCCGGCGCTTTCGATCGCTTCGACGGCATCGAGGCCGATGAGCCCCCATTGTCCCTGGATGATCGCCTCCAGCGCCGGCCCGAAGCGGCTGTCCGCATCGGCGATCCACTCGAAGCGGACGTCGTCCGCTGTCCCCGGCATGTCGGGGACGGCATCGAATGCCGCGATGCGCGCCGCATCGGCCGCCGCGATCTCGCCGACGGCACGCAGGCGGAGGGAATGCGCAAGCGGATCGATCCAGTCCCCACCGCGCAGCAGCACGGGAAAGTCCTGCTGACCGGCAAAGGCCGATGCCCGTAGCCGCTCGGCGGCGATGGCGGCGCCATAGGCATCCGCCAGCATCCGGGCGCCGGGCGACAGGCTCGCCAGCGTCCGGAGCTGCATATCGGCCTTGTCCCATTCGCCCATCAACGCCAGCAGCTGGAACAGAAACATCCTGGCCTCGACGCTGGACGGGCGTGCGCGAACCAGGTCGACCAACGCCGACCTGGCTCCCTCAACATCCCCATCGCGGAGCAGTGCGTCAGCGTCGGCCACTCGACCCTCGTTCCGGCGATGTTATGCTAGACCTTGACGTTCCTCTTGAGGTCGTAGCCGGCCTTGGAGACGCCGCCCAAGGTGCCGTCGCCCTTCTGCGGATAATATTCGAACTCGATCTTCGCGTAGTTCAGGCCGAGCGATTCGACGGGAATTTCGTCATGCTCGCCAGCATTCTGGAAGCTCGAGACCAGGATGTCCGTGAACTTGATCTTGTAATATTCTTCCTGCTTGCCGCCGGCCTTGCGCACCGTCAGGTTCGCGGTCGCGATGTGCTGGCCGGTCGCGCAGGCCTGCATCAGCAGCGGGCTGGAGACGTCGGCGCGCTTCTGGAAGACGATGTCCGAGAAGGACGCCTTGCCGGCGCCACCGCCACCGCCGGTCTGCGACGTGCCGACCTGATGGACGCCGAACGTAAAGCTCTCGATTTCGATTTCGTCCTTGTGCACCGAATCCTCGGACTCGCCCTTGATGCCGGCGAGCTTCAGATACATGTCCCTTGCCATTATCCGTCCCCTTCCATCATCGGATGAATGTGTTTTACTTCACGCTGTCAGGAAGGCGCGACACCATGCTGAGCTGCGCATCAACTACTTCCAGCTGATAGTGCGGCACGAAATGGAACTTCGCCTTGTAGGAGCCAGGATTACTCTCGTCGGGAATAATCTCTATACTCGCAGCCCTTAGCGGCAATTTAGCCTTGGTTTCCTCCGAAGAACTTTCGGATTGCGCATCCACATATTTGGATATCCAGCGATTCAGCTCGTAGGACAGCGTCGGCGCGTCCTTGTAGCTGCCCACCCAGTCGCGGATCATGCATTTCAGGTAATGCGCGAACCGGCAGGTCGCGAAGATATAGGGCAGTCGCGCCGACAGGTTCGCGCTCGCATTCGCCTCGTCGGTGTCATATTCGCGCGGCTTGTTGACGGTCTGCGCGCCAATGAAGGTCGCCGTGTTCGTATTCTTGCGATGGACCAGCGAAATCAGTCCCGCATTCGACAGCTCGAATTCGCGGCGTTCCGGTATGGCGATCTCGGTCGGACATTTTTCGTCGACGCCACCATCGTCGGTGGAGAAGGTGGCCACAGGCAGGCCCCCGACCGTGCCTCCGGACACCACGCCGCGAATCTGCGTCGTCCAACCCCAGTCGGTAAAGGCCTCCGTGATCCTGAGACCCATCGCATAGGCCGAATTGGTCCACAGGTAATTTTTGTCGTCACCACCGGTGATTTCTTCGAAATCGAATTCCTCCACCGGATCGGTCTTGGCACCATAGGGTGCCCGCCCGAGAACCCGCGGCATGGTCAATGCCATGTAACGGCTATCCGGCGAATCGCGGAAACTGTTCCAGATCTTATAGTCACCGGCAGTGAACAGCTTGCCGAGGTCACGGATGCCCCCCAGCCCCTGCCAACTGTCCATGCCCAGCAATCCGGGACCAGCGGCCGCGATGAACGGGGCATGGGCTGCAGCGCCGATCTTGGCCAGCCCCTCCATGACCTCCACGTCCAATTTGCTATGAGTGAACGTATAGTCGCAGACGATCGCGCCATAGGGCTGGCCGCCAAGCTGACCATATTCCTGTTCGTAGAGCTTCCTGAAGAGTGGGCTCTGATCCCATTTCGCATCCTTGTTGGCGCGAAACATCTCCAAGCACTCTTCCTTGCGAACGTTCAGCACCTTGATCTTCAGATCCGCGCCCGTGGAAGTGCCGTAGACCAGCTTCTCCAGCCCGCGCCAGGCCGATTCCAGAGCCTGGAACTTGGGATGATGGAGGATCAAGTTGATCTGATCGGACAGCTTCTTGTCCAGCGCGAGACGCAATGCGTCGATCGTCGCATGAACATCGTCATCGATGACCTTCGCCCTGTTCAGCGCTTGCTGGGCTAGCGTCTGCACCGCCCTGTCGATACGCTCCTTCCGCTCAGCATCCGGCTTGAAATCCTGCATGATGAGCTTGTCGAACTCACTAAGCTTTTTCTCAGTCGTCTCAGGCTGCGCATTCGATGCCAATTGCTGCGTCATATTGCTCCCCCTGAACCCGCAAGATCGATCAGTCCGCCGGGCTGCCTATTCCGCCTCTACAGTAGATCCACCGCCAGCCTCGGCCGCAGCTTTGGCCTGAGCCGCGGCATCCGCAGCCACCTTAAGCTCCGCTAGGGCCTCCATAAGCTCACCATCCTTGAGCATATCCCGGATCCTGCCCTGGGCTCGGCTCTTTCCGTCCATGTAGGTCATCAGGTCATTCAATTGCCCGCGCGCTTCGAGGAGCTTCGCGAGCGCCGGCACATTCTTGGCGATCTTGCCCGGCGAGAAATCTTCCATCTTCTTGAAATCGAGCCCGATCGATAGCTTCCCCCCATCACCTATAACGTTATCGACCTCAAGATCGACACGCGGCGCAATGCTTTTCATGAACTCCTTCTCGAAGTTGTCCATATCAACTTCGTCGAATTCGCGCTCCTCAAGATCGACCTTTTCCTTCCTGGAATCCCCGGACAGGTCAGACATGACACCCATGACAAAAGGGAGAGAGACAACTTCGCGCGCACCGAATGTCTCTACCGCATAGGATATATGGACTCGTGGCGGACGAATCTTGCCAATGAAGTCCTGACCGCTCTTTGAAGCCACTTCATTTCTCCCCCGCGATTCGAATCTAGGTTAACAAATCTCATCGATAATTGCACATGATCGCAAGTCCGCAAGCGGTTCGATACGAAATTTTATTTTTCTGCCTCACGCGCACTCAGAACAGTGCGCACTTCGGAAAGGCTATTGGGTGCGATGTCTTGCAGAATGGCGAGAAAATCCATCGAGACCCATGCGCGCGCGCGCGTCATGATCATCGGCATCGGGCTGTTCGGTTCGCTACGCTGATAATAGGCCACGATCGCATCGATCGCCGTGACGACATCGGCCCGCGATTCGACGCGACCGGAAATCCGCGCCCCACCCGGACCGGGCTCCGGCACCTCGCCCGAGCCGGCCGGCTGCTCGTCGCCACCGGCTTCCTTGGCCTCGGGCTCGCCATAGGGAACAAGCCCGGCGCGGAGTTTTGCCAGCGTCTCATAGGCCAGCTTGAACCCGTCGCTCGACCAGCCCGCTTTGTCCTTCAAGACCATATCGGCACGACGGATGCCGTCGCGGATGCGATCCAATAGCTCGATCAGCCCCGAGATCCGCTTCTTGCCGGCCTCCTCCATGGCCATGCCGAATTTGACATAGCTGTCCTCGGCATTGCCCTTTGCCGCGAAGCGCTCGATATCCAGTCCGGTATATTTGCCCAGCCCGCCGGAGATCAGCGTCATCCGCCGGAGCGGCGCCAGGAATTCCGGGTTGCGCCTTAGCGCTTCGCAGGCGTTGGCTCGCCCGCTGAAATCCTCATCTGTCGGGAGCGGATGCAGATGGTCCCAATATTTCTCGACCAGCCCGGCAAGATACTCGGCTCCGGTCGCTACCACCTCGAGCTTCCCCGAACCGGCCCCCGCGCGCATCAGATAGGCCGCGAGCCAGATGTCCTTGGTCTTCTCGGACTGCGCCGCGATCTTGTTCAGGATGTCCAGCCAGTCGGGCGCGGAACCGCCTCCTTCGCCGGACCCGGTGGTGGCGAATGCCCGCTCGATGTCCATGCGGTCTTCCGAATCGGCGAGATCCGGGCCGGTGGGCTGCGCCTCCGATACGGGCGCGAGCAAAAGGTCGAGATCTAGCGCCAACGATTCCCCCAAATCATGCAGCACCGGGCCGGCCGCGACCGCGGCCAGCGCTACTTATCGGCTCTCGATCTCCACACGGCGATTGAGCGGGTTGTCCGGCGACATGCCGGGACGCGGCTCGCGATAGGAACGGCCGACAGCCTTCAGACGATCGGCCCGGACACCCTTCTGAGCCAGATATTCGACCACGCGCCTCGCCCGACGCTCGGAGAGGTCGAGATTGTCGGCATAGCTCCCGATCGAATCGGTATGCCCGACGATCAGGAAAGCCGACCCAGCCAGTTCGCCGTTCAGCGCCACCGCAAAGACGTCCGCCTGCGCCTGCGCCTCCGCTGTCATCTGGTCCTGGCCGAACTCGAACTCGAGCCGCATGTCGAGCGAGCGCGTAGCCTCCTTTACAGGCTTGGGATGGGGCTTGGGCCTGGGCGGCTTCGGAACCACGACCCGGGCACCGCCGCGGTCGCGCCCGAGACGATTGCCGTTCCGTCCATCATTGCCGCTCGCCAGCGGAGCCACCGACGCCGGTACGACGCCGGGCTTCAGCGTCGAGGAAATCTTGCGGAGTCCGGAGGCCTTCTCGGATTTGACCTCGCATCCGCAATCGTCGTCGTCCACCGGATCGGCCGGCGGACTCTCCAAGACGGCCGGACATCCGCTGGCGGTGCAGGGCTGCGCTCCCAGCGCGGCGACGATCTGCGCGACGGTCAACTGCTCCCGCGGCGCCGTTTGCGCAGTCGCGCTGAACGAAATGAACAGGCCCGCAACAGCAGCAACGGACGCCGATACCTGCCGCAACATGGTCTCGCCCCCTAAATTGTCAGTAAGCCGGTAAATAATCGTGCGCAGCATAGAATCGATTCGGCCATCTTGGCAATCTCCACCGTTGGCCGTTGCGCAAAAGAAACAGGAATGTAAGGTCTATCCGGCACCGAATTGGGGATCGGCGCATCAAAAAAGAGGCGGAGATGGCGGATCGGCAAACAATTCTGTCGATTTCTCTCGGCGGCGAGCAGATCAGCCTTCGCCGAATCGAATCGCTTGAGTCGCTTGGCAATCCATTTTTACTGACAGTCGATCTCGTTGCCGCTCTCGGCGAAATCGACCTTCTGCCGCATCTGGGAAAGCCGGCGAACATCTTGGTTTTCCAGGACGGTGAAACGCTTCGATACTTTCATGGCATTGTTGTTGAAGGAGAATATCTGTCCGAGCAGGCGGATGGATATCATTATCGCCTGGGCTTGCGGCCCTGGACCTACCTTCTCGATCAGAACCGCAACTATGCCATTTATCAGGGCAAGAGCGTGATCGATATCGCGCACGAGGTGTTCGATCGCAGCGGCATCGCCAAAGTCGACTACAGCAAGCTCGGCATCTCCCGTGCGAAACGCGTATATTGCGTCCAATATGGTGAGAGCGACTTCGACTTCATCTCGCGCCTCTTCGAAGAGGAGGGCATCTATTATTATTTCGATCACAGCCAGGACGGTCACGTCATGGTTCTTTGCGAGGCACCCGAATCGCACAGCGCGGGTACGCCCAGCGCACTGACCTACAATCCCTATTCCGATTCGGTGATCAACACGGCCTCGGCCCTGCGCTCTTCGGCGGGGAAGCAGGACTTCATGCATAGCTGGCACGAACGGGTATCCACTGCCGGCCAGACGAAGGTGACGCTGCGGGATTTCAACTTCGAAAGAGCCGAGAAGCCGCTCCAGATCGTCTCCGAATCGCAGGCGCAGCATGCGAACGACGCCAGCGAGGTCTATGAATATCCCGGCCGCTACAGCAAGGAAGCGCAGGGAAAGCCGCTCGGCGACACGCTGCTGGCGGCGCTTCGCGCCAACCGCCAGCTATACACCGGCGAAACCCAGGCCGCGGGCCTGAGCTGTGGCCGCACCTTCAGCCTCGCCAGCCATCCCTATGCGCGCTTCAACCATCGCTATCTCATCACCCGCACCCATCACATCACTTCGGTGGAGACCGAGCGAAGCGGAACGGGTTCGGCCGGCACGATGGTGGCGATCGAGGCGGTGCGCGCCGAGGTGCACTGGCGAAGCCTGCCCACGACGGTGAAACCCGTGGTGAAGGGACCCGAGACCGCGATCGTCACCGGGCCCGAAGGCGAGGAAATCTATACCGACGAATATGGGCGGGTGAAGGTGCGCTTCCACTGGGACCGGGCGCGCACCAGCGGCGACAAGAGCACCTGCTGGATCCGGGTTTCGCAGACCGGCGGCCTGGGCAACATCATATTGCCGCGAGTCGGCCACGAGGTCGTGGTCGATTTCCTGAACGGCGACCCGGACCGGCCGATCGTGGTGGGGCGCGTGTTCAACAGCCGCAACATGCCGATCTACAAGCTGCCCGCGAACAAGACGCGGGCATTGTGGCGCACGAAGCGATACGGCGAGACCGGAAGCTATGGCGCGGCGGTCGACCTCGATACCGGCAAGCCCGGCGCCAACGAGCTTCGCTTCGAGGACAAGGGCGGCCAGGAAGAGGTCTTCCTGCACGCCGAGCGCGACATGAATGTCCGGGTGCGGCACAAGGAAACGCATCATGTCGGCCTCGATCAGGAATTCAGGATCGGCCAGGACCGCACCGAATATGTGAAGCGCAACGAGAAGGTGACGATCGACGGCGCCCGCCAGGTCGCGATCAAGGAGACCGACAAGCTGGTCGTGAAGAAGTCGATCAGCATCAAGGCCGGCACGACGATCGACATGGAAGCCGGGACCAGGATCACGCTGAAGGTCGGCAGCTCGACGATCACCATCGAGCCCACCGGCATCAAGATCCACGGCAATGTGACGACGGAAATCGATGCGGGCGTGAAGGTCACCAACAAGGTCGGCGGCAATTTCGTGACCATGAATCCCGGCATGGTCGCGGTCAAAGGCACGGTGGTGCTGATCAATTCCGGCGGAGCCGCATAGAATGACGCACTGGCCGCGCGTGAAATGGACCGAAGCGGGCCAGCTCGTGCCGCTGCTCGGATCCGATCCGGCGATGAGCGAAGCGGATGCGAAGCTGTCGCCCGAGGCCTATTGCCTGAAGCTGATCGGCGAAGACCAGCTGGATCTGGCGGCGCAGGTGCTCGGCGTGGCCCTGCCCCGTGTCGACGGCATCGCCTGGGCCGCTTCGGTTCTCGACACGCTTCTGCCCGAAGCGCAGACTTCCCGCGGGGCGCCGATCCGGGCGCTGGTCGGCGCCTGGATCGAGGAACCCGATCACGAGAAGCGCAAACAGGCCTGGGAAATGGCCGAGGCGCAGGAAGAGACGACACCCGAGCAGCTTCTCGCAATGGCATTGTTCCTGTCCGGCGGGTCGATCTCGATGGACGGCCTGCCCCCGGTCCTGCCCCCCGAGGGCGCGAGCGGGCGGATCGTCGGGGGCGCGATCGTCCTGATGGCGCACCGGAGCAAGGATCCGGCAAAGGGCCTGCAGGCAGCGATCGAACGGGGATTGCAGATAGCCCAGCAAGGAGCGGCCTGATCTCAATGTCCATCACGCTGGAAATCCTCGGCCAGGAGTGGCTCGAGAACGGAACCTCGGGACGCCTCCAGCTGGATCGCCACGGCGCCATCATCGGCCGGGCGCCGACCGCGGACTGGAGCCTGCCCGATCCCCAGCGGTTCATTTCGTCCCAGCATTGCTTCATCGCCTATCGCGACGGGGCCTATACGCTGACCGACACGAGCACGAACGGCACGCTCGTCAATGGCGAGCGGCTGACAGCGCCGCGGATCCTGCGCCTCGGCGACGTCATCTCGATGTGCCAGTACGAAGCCGTGGTGGTCGCCCTGAACGGCGGCCGCCAGCCATCCTCCCCGAACACTGAACCGGAAGAGTCGCGGCCGCCGCGGAGCGACTGGGACGACTATATCCCGGCCGTGCAGCTGGATCCCGGCAGGGACCGCGATCAGCAGAAGCCTCGCTCGGCCAGCTCGGGCATGGGCGCGACGTCGCAACATTGGACTCCCCCGGCGGTGGAACGGCCGGCGGACGAAGACCCGGCCCCGATCAGCTGGGACAGCCTGGATCTGCCGCAGGTCCGGGTTGCCGACTCGGCGCCGGACGATATCCGATGGGGCCCGGCCCCGGAGCCGCCTCCCGAGCGCAAGCCCTCCGTCTGGTCGAGCGACGACGCCCGGCCAAGACCGCCGAGCGGCGACGATATCTGGGGCAAATACGCGGCGTCGAACGAAGTGGACTGGTCGCGCGCCTTTCGCGACCTGCCACGGCCAGCGCCTGACATGGCTCCGGTGCAGCCGGCGCCGGCGGAGCAGCCCGCCGCCGATGCCGTGCAACCGCCCGTGGCGCCCGCACCCTCGCCCTCTGCGCCGGAGCAGGAAACCGTACGGGTGGAGAAAACCAGCCTGACGGCGCTGCTGGCGGCCGCCGGGATCGACCGCGGGCGCATCGACCGGGACGACGATGCGATCGCCGCAACGGCCGGCCGGATGCTCAACCGGCTCGTGGAAGGCCTGGTCGCCATGATGGATGCCCGCAAGCGGGCGAAGCAGCAGATGCGCGCCGCCGGCACCACGCTCGAGCTCCATGGCAACAATCCGATCAAATTCGCGGTTTCGCCGGAACAGGCGCTCCTGCAGCTGCTGAGCACGCCCGAGCGGGGTTTCATGGACGCCGAAAGCGCCATCGAGGATTCCCTGCGCGATCTCCAATCGCATCAAATGGCAACGGTGATGGCGATGCAGGGCGCGTTGCGCGCGACGCTCGACCGCTTTTCGCCCGACGCGATCCGGAAGCGCGCATCGGCGGGCGGGCTGCTCAGCCAGATCCTGCCGGGCGCGCGCAACGCGGCGCTGTGGGCGGCCTATGAAAGGGAGTTCAGCGGTGTCGTGAAGGGCTCGGACGAAGCGTTCATGGACGTGTTCGCCAACGAGTTCCGCAATGCCTATGAAGCGCAGGCTGCCCGCCACCGCCGCCGGTAGCGCCGGGCACTCCTATTGCGAGGCAGCATCCTGGACCGTGAACCAGATCATGTTCACCTTCCAGTGACGGTCCCGGGCGGCGGCAGCGAAGTCGGTGCTCCATTGCGGTCCCGGCGATTGCGGCGTCAGCAGCGCGCGATCGAACGGGGGATCTCCCGACACCACGATAAAGGCGTGGAGCCCTTTCTGCGAATAATAGGACACCAGATTGTACCTGCCGTCTCCGGCAGTCGCCATCAGGTCGTCCTTTACGAGCTGGTCGAAGGCCTCTTTGCCAGCCGCCTCCAGCTTCGAGCCGTTCTGCGTCTCATAGGTGATCAGCGCGACTTGCGGCGCTCCCTTCAAGTGCATCTTGATGGTGACGTGCGCCTCTATCTTGTCGACCTCGGCATAGTATAGCAGCGAATAGGACGGCAGATCGGTGGCCAGCTCCACCGTGTGATAGTCCCGCACCTTGCGGAAGGCATTGAGCTGGACGCAATTGCCATCCTCGACCGGCAGGATCGCATCGGTAGCCAGGCCCGGTGTCTGAATGCCGTTGCGGCCCAGGGCGCGGGCAATCTCGCCGCTGACATTGCCCGGCATGCCGGCAACCCCGGAAATGCTGATCGACGCCGCGTTGCCGTTCAGCCTTACCCGGTCGACCGTGAGCCAGCTGCAGTCCACCTCATCGGCTGCCCTTTGCGCGAGCGCCCGTACCTCGCTCTCGCCGGGCCCAGACCTGACCGGAGCCGGCGGCGCTTCGGCCCCGGCCTGGTTCTCGATCGCTCCCTCGGGCCCCGATCCGCTGAAGCCCAGCGAAATGGCGACGGCCAGAACCGCAACCAGAAGCGCGAGAAGACAGGCGCCCGCCAGGACATAGAGCTTGCGCTCGCTGTCGGCCTGCACCCATGCACGCGCCTCCGCGACCCATTGGGCCAGGGGCCTGGATTTCGGCGGAGACCTGGGCCCGGGCTGCGCCTCGCGAACCGGAGACAGCTCGTCGATGTCGCCCAGCTCGGCCCGGGCCAGCTCGGCAAGCACCGCATCCATCGACGCCAACCGCTTTTCCGGATCCGCGACCAGCATCGCGGCAAGCACCGGCTGGATCACCGCAGGCGCATCCGACACGTCGATACCGGCGCGGCGGATATCGAGCGCCTCGGCATAGTTGTTGCCCATTTCGAGCTCCTGGCCGCGCGCGACCGCCAGGATCACCAGGCCAAGGCTGTAGACATCGCTCCAGCGGCCGATCTTCTTTCCATATGCGCCGAACTGCTCGGGCGAGACATAGCGGAGCTTGCCGGCGAACCCATCGCCCACGATGGTCACCTTTTCGGGATCGAGATCCTTGGCGATGCCGAAATCGAGGATTTTCGCGCCGGCGAGCTCGCCCTTCTCCAGCCGGATATTGTCCGGCGAAACGTCGCGATGCACGATGCCCAGCCGATGGGCTTCGCGCAGCCCGGATGCCAGCCGCCGCGTGAGCGCGATCAGGCTCGGGCCGTCGCGCGGCACCTGCCCCAGCACCTTGGAGAGATCGACCCCCTCGATATAGTCGGTGACGATATAGAGCACCCCGAGGCGCTCCTCCTCGGTGATGAAGCGATAATGCACCAGCGCTTCATGCACGAGATAGGTCAGCGCTTCCGCTTCCCGGAAGAACATCTCCCGCACGCGCGGATCCGCCGCGAGCGAGGGCAATATCACCTTGATCGCGACGCGCTGGCTGGGGCTCTTGACGTTGAAGCCCTCGAACACCTCGCCCATTCCGCCGCGATCGATGAAGCGACGCACCTCGAATATGCCGTTCAGCACATCGCCCACCCGGACGGTCCCGCCGGAATAGGAATTGAGGGCTTCGCCCCCGTTCCGATCGCTCGCGCTCATGCCCGCGCCCACCCGGTCATGCCGCGGGCGGCCCGAAGACGAGGAGCGTCGGCTCCTCGACGCGTACGGCAATGGTCGTCGCATTGTCCGGCGCGCCGCGCTCAAGGCACAGGCGGATGATCTCCTCCAGCCCTTCCTCGAGATTGCCATATTGGATGCGCGCCACGATCTCGGCATCCCGCAGGAGATTGTGCACCCCGTCGGAGCACAGCAGCAGCACGTCTCCCGGACGGATATCCTCCACGATCACGTCCAGCTCGAGCGCTTCCTGCACGCCGACCGCGCGCGAAAGGACGTGCGACATCGGGTGGGATTCCGCATCGGCCGCGTCGATCAGGCCGCGTCCCACCATCATCTGCACCTGGGTGTGATCCTGGGTCAGCTGCACGAGCTGGCCGTTGCGCAGGAGATAGGCGCGGCTATCGCCCACCCACAGGACCGCGAACTGCCAATCCTTGATCGCGAGCGCGACAATGGTGGTCCCCATCTGGACGCCAAGGCCGCTCGCTTCGGCGAAGATATCCGCGTTCGCCCGGTGTATGGCATCGGCAACCGCGTCGACAGCGGACTGCATGTCCTCCTGGGGCGGCACCGCCTCGATGCACGCCGCCACGGCCTGCGATGCACGCTCGCCCTGTGCATGGCCGCCCATGCCATCGGCCACCGCCCAGATGCAGGCATCGGGAGACGCGGCGAAACTGTCCTCGTTCACCGTCCGAACCATGCCAACATGACTGCGCGCCCCCCAATCGATCCGGACCGTCGACGTCACCACGCTATCTCCGCAGGGCCGGCCATCGCCGTCATGAGATCCATCGGGAATGCCTCCAGGAAGCGAGGAAAGCCGCTCGCGACAGTGTCGTCGACCCACCAGCGATCGCATGGGATCGCCGCCGCTTCGCGCTCGGGCACCCCCGTTTCCTTTCCGGCTTCGAGATGCAGGCGGTCCGCCGCCCAGCATTCCGCCAGCGCGGCATAGATCAGCCCCTCCATCGCCGCGCTGCCGGCTTCGGCCTGGCCGGGCGAAAGGCCGCACACCGCGACCATCAG
Source organism: Pseudomonadota bacterium (assembly GCA_023445495.1). Lineage (GTDB taxonomy): Bacteria > Pseudomonadota > Alphaproteobacteria > Sphingomonadales > Sphingomonadaceae > Sphingomonas. The sequence goes on from JAEXLC010000133.1 coordinate 34,224, forward strand.
GGGAAATCGTCGACCCGCCGCATCGACCGACGGCGCGACCGACCCGGCAAGCGCGCTGGCATGTTGGAAGAAGCGATAGGGCGGCGCGGCATCATAGTGTTGCTCGAACGCGTCGCCCATCCGTTCCCGCGCGGCTTCCAGCGATGCCGTCAGGAACGCATCCCATTGCTCGCGCTCGGCCGCGTCCAGGCCCCGGCACACGAAATCCCCGTGCGCCGGCAGTTTGCCGAACAGCATGGCCTTCACAACTGTGCCGGACACCGGAACATCCACATGCTGCGATTGAAGGGATTGTCCGTGGTGGTCAGCGCGATCCTGAAGGTCGCCGTCTGGTCGCCCGATCCGAAGGTGGCGAAGAAGGACGTCTCCTCGTCATTCTTCTTCCGGGCGCTGTCCATCAGGCGAAAGATCGCCCATGTCCCCTGGAAGGCGAACTCGTCGAGCAGCTGGTCGCCCTTGTACAGCACCACCCGGGCTTCCGGCATGCCCTGGAGCGACCATTGATAGGCGCGTTGCGCCTTGCTCCTGCCGTCAAAGCGATTGCCGAGGAATTCCGCGGAATCGATCCCGGATCCGAGTGACTCGAGGCTGACCTTGAACATCACGCCGCTGACCAGCAGGTCGCGTATCTTCGACGCCTTTGCGAGCTGGCCCGCGCTCATCTGATTGAAGCCGCTCGCAACCGGATCGCTCGGGTTCCATCGCCATACCGGTCCCGAGGTCTCGAGCAGGGGCGTCGCGCGGGTGCGGATGAAATTGTCCATCGTCCCGTTCAGGCCGAATAGCTGCAGCATCTCCGGCGTCCGCGCATCCGCCTGCGCCTCGGCCAGGAAAGGATAGCGATCCTCGGTCGTCGCCTTGCATGCCGGGTAGACATCGCTGGTGTAGTTTTCCGAGACGGCGCCGCGCTGCGCATTGTCGCGCGCGATCGATCCCCCGGAGGCGGTGGAGTCGACGAACGTCCGGAGCAGCTCCGGCGTGGCCGCCGACAACAGCCCTACATCGGTGCTCGCGCGCGCGACATCGACCTGCAGCGCATCGCTCGCCGCGCCGCTGGCGTTCTCGGCAGAGAACACCGCGCGCCCCGCGGTCCGGACGAGATCGATGAACGCATCGACCTGCGCTGGGGACTTGCCGTCCCCGACATAGAGATGAAGCTCCCTGAAACTGTCCGAGATCCGCGTTCCGGCATCCATGGTCGAGCTGGCCGGCAGCAGTTTCGCGGCCTTGCCCGCTTTCTGGGCGGCCTTCTCCGCTATCATGGCGCGCGCGGCGGTCGTCCCGCCCTCGAAGCGGGTATTGGCCCGCACCGCCAGGAGCAATTGCTTGAACGGCGCAGGTGCCTTCGTGAAAGTGCCGTACGCGATCTTGTCCTGGAAATAGGCGGCGGGCTTGAGCATCGAAACCAGCCCCTTCCACTGGGCCGTATACTCGTCCGCATAATGGATCGCGATTCCGGGCTCGGTGCCCTCGACCCGCGCGCGCATGTCGTTCGCGGTCATGGTATCGCTCAATACCCAATAGTCCCCCGCCAGATCGTTCTGAAGGTTCTGCTTGCCCAGCTGATAGGCTTCGAAGCCCGCGCTGGTGAAGAAGAAGGGTATCCGGGCCTCCAGCACCTGCCTGCCATTGGCGAAGGCCGGTACATCCGTTTCGCCGATTACCGATCTCGCCAGCCAGTCCCGTCCGCCGACCGACATCACCTTCTGGCGCAGGAAGGCGTAGGCAAGATCCTCCGGTTTCATCGCCTGCACGAGCCCGCGCGCCGTCGTGACCAGCGTGCTGTCGAGCGGAGCCGAGCGGTTGGCCCAGGCGGAATCGATTTGCGGATCCTTCAGCAGGGCATCGAGGTGGGTGGCCAGGCGCTTGCGCAGGCTGCTGCGCTCCGGGCCGGCAAGGGAAACCGCCTCCCAATCGGATGTGACCCAGCGCTGCACCGCGCCGGCATCGACGCCGCCAGGGCGATGGCCGCCCAGCATCAGATAGATGCGAAGCGGCTCGTACAGCGCGATCTCGTCGTTGCCAGCTTCCCGCAACGCGGCCTCCAGCCTGAGCATCAGGCGAGGCAGCAGGATACGGCGAAGCCCGTCGCGATAGGCTTCGTCGGCACCGGCGCTCAGCGAGGATTGAAACAGGCCGAAACGCATCGTCAGCGGAGGACCGCCATCCGCGATATCCTGATAGCCCTGCGCAAGCGCGCGGAGCGAATTGAGAACCGGGAGCGCATCCTCGAGATCGGCTCCGTTCCGGCTGACCGTGACGAGATCGATGCCACGGTCCTTGATCGAGCGCTGGACGGCGGTCGCCTGCACCTGAAGCGTGGATTGCAACGCCCGGTTGCCGAAGAAGCTGACCGTCCACAGCAACGTCATGCCGATCACCACGGCCGCGATCCCGCCAAGCGCGAGCACCTGGCGAGACCGGTGGCGCGTGCGCGCACTGGAATCCATCCGGACCAGACCAGCCTCGGGGAACATCACGTCCCCGAGCAGTCGGTTGATGAAATAGGCCCGGCTGCTCGCACCGCCCTCGGCGGCGGGCTGGTCATAGACCTCGGCCATGCTCGAGATCACACGGTCGAACGGCGTGCCTTCCTGCAGGCCGCTTGCGAAATAGAAGCCGCGCAGGGTACCGGCGGGTTCCTCGCCGACGATGAAGGCGCCCTCGATGAACCGGATCAGGCGCGCACGGATCGCGGCGAACTGCGCCGGAAAGCCGAGGATCAGGCTGCGCCACTGCAAATCCGATTCATCGGCCAGACGCTTGGCCTGCCGATCGGAAATCGCTTGCGCCACTTCGTCGAACGCCGCGGTCAGGGACCGGGTGTCGGGCTTGCCTTTCGCGAAGGGGAAGGTGTGCCCCAGCACCGCGCGCCGGGCCTCGACATCGAGATCGGCGAAGAATTCGGTGAAGCCCGCGATGAGATCGGACTTGGTGAGCAGGACATAGACGGGCACCGCCGCTTCCAGCCCGCTTCGCAGCTCGGCCATGCGCCGCCGCACCGCAGCCGCGTGCGTGTCGATTGCGACGCGATCTTTGGTGATGAGCTCATCAACGCCGATCGCCACCACGACACCGTTGATCGGCTGCAGGGGGCGGCTCTTCTTCAAAAGGCCGAGAAAGGCCTTCCAGCCCTTGGCGTCCGCCGCGGCATCGCTGTCCTGGCTTGTGTACCGCCCGGCGGTATCGATGAACACCGCCTTGTCGGCGAACCAGAAATCCAGGTTGCGGGTTCCGCCCACGCCCTTCGCCGCCGTGTCGCCGAAGGGAAACCGGAGCCCCGAATAGCGTAGCGCGGTCGTCTTTCCCGCCGCGGGCGGGCCGATGACGACATACCAGGGCTTCGCGTAGAGATAGTCGCGCCTGCCGTTGCCCGAAGACTTGAGCTGGGCCAGCGCGCTGTTCATCCGCTCGGCAAGAACCCGGTCTTCCCCGTCCGAACTGGCGGCAAGCGCATCGGCGATCGCCGCCGACGCCTTCAGCGCCTTGCGTCGCCGCAGATAGGCAAGGACGCCCCAGGCTCCGACGAGCAATATCGCGATCGATATCCTGACCCAGAGCGCGCGAAAGAACGAAACGAACAGCGGCAGGCCGAAGCAGAACAGCAACAGCAGCACCAGGACGGCAAGGCCGGTCACGACCCACCAGTTCGAGAAGATCCGTTTCAGCGCCCCCATGTCACGCCTCAATCATGCCGTGGAATTACGATTTCGACGCGCCGGTTGAGCGCCCTGCCCTCGGGAGTGTCGTTGGAAGCAATCCAGTGCTTGTCCCCGAACCCCTCCGCCTTGATCCGCGCCGGATCCGTCAGGATGCTGGCGAACAGCCGCGAGATCGTCCGTGCCCGGGCTGCGGACAGCGAAAGATTGTCGGGAAAGGCGATGCTCGAGATCGGGCTCGAATCGGCATGGCCTTCGATCAGGACGGTGCCCGGCTCCTTGTCCACGGCCTCCGCGATCCGGCGGAACAGCGGCTCCCGGTCGCGCACCAATATGTCCGACCCGGTCTCGAACAGCGTGCCCACGGTCGTCCGGACGCGCACCGTGTTCGCGTCCTGCTCGACGACAACCAGCTTGTCGGCGATTTCCCTTTCGAGGAATTTCTTCAGGCCCGTCGTTTGTCCGGCGTCCTGGGTTGCCAGTTGGGGGCCGCCGTCGCGGGCCAGGGTCAGCCGCTCCGCCGGCATCAGCGCATCCAGCGCCCGCCGCGGAGGGCCGCTCGACCCGATCAGCAACAGCCAGAACAGCAGGAAGACAAGCAGCAGCAGCCCTCCCGCGAAGGCCGCCGCGAAGAGGATCCGGCCCCAGAAGCTGACGGTAGCCGGCGGCGCGTTCTCGCCGCGCCAGTTTGGCGTTAGATCGGCGGTGGCCTGCGCCCGCGCATGTGCCAGCAGCGCATAGAGCTGCTGCATGATATCCTGCATGCGGCGCTTGCCGTCCGGCTCGCTTCGATACCGCCCTTCGAAACCGGCCGCGATGCAGGCGTGAAACAGTTCGACCAGATCGACATCGGGCTTGGGCTGGGACAGCATCTCGATCGCCCGCTTCCAGAGGCGATCGCCACCGATATTCTCGAGAAAGGTCTGGAGCACCATGCTTCGGCGGGCCCATTGGGCCGCGTCGTTCTCGCTGCCGGGCAGGTTCTGCGCGATATCGTCGAGTGTCGCGCACAGGGCGTATTTCGCGTCGTAGCGGACTGCCTCCGGGTAATGGGCAATCGCGCTGTCGAACGTCTTGATCGCCTCCGTCGCCTGGATGTGGAACTGGATCATCGGTATCCGCGCGCGCCCCGCCTTCAGGCTGGCAGCCAGAGCGAGGATCGGCCCCGCCTCCGCGAGCAGGCGGTTGCGGACGAGCTGCGTCGTCGGCGGCAGTGGAATATCGTCCTCCACCACGCGCATCCGGCTTGAGGCGCGCGCGGAAGACTCGCGTGTGTGGGACGCGGAGGACGTGCCCGGCCTGTCCTGGCCGGGCGATGCTCCATTTTCCCGCGCCGTTCCGAATATGTCCGCCTCGGCCCCGGCCTGCCCCTGCCCCTGCCCCTGCAGAGGCGAAGGGCGGTAGACGGTGCGATTGCCCCGATCGCTCTCGTCGCCGGTCATGCGCCCGGTCTCTTCAGGCACCACAGCTCAAGCTTGAGGGAAGGCCATATGCCGCCGAGATGCAGGCCCAGCGCCGCCGCCGAGGCGAAATCGCGCCAGTCGGGGCAGCTGCGATCGAGCTCGAAATAGACATATCCCGGCAACGGCCTGAGCTGCGGCGGCAGCTGCGTCGCATGCCGCAAGGGGATGCCGCCCGTCGCATCTCCCACGATCTGCAGCATCTTCTGCACCGCGCCGATCTTCGCATGGCTCGGGAAAAGCGAACGGATATCCTCGAGCGGCATCGCCGCGTGGACGGCGAGATAGAAATAGCCATGCTGATACAGCGAATGGTCGGTGATGACCGACACATAGGATCCCGGCACTTCCAACTTGAGCGGCAGCTGGACGACGGACGGAGCGATGATCGTCCCCAGCATCTCGCGCAGCAGCTTCACCACCGGTTCGAACGTGGCCTGAAGATTCTCGTGGTCATATTCCGGGAACGATGGCGGCCTTCGCTCCGGTGTGACCAGCGTCGCCAGCTCGCCGGCCATCCCCACGAAGGACTCGTAGAGCCGTTCGGGATGCACCACCGGCAATGAGTCGAGATGCTTGAGCATGGGGCACCATCGGTTCAGGGCCTGGAGGAGCAGGAAGCCCGTGACCGAGTCCGTGCCGGCGCTAACCGCCTCGACCGAGCGCAACGCCAGTTCCTCGACGCGCAGGTCCGACTTCCGGAATATGTCGGTCAGCCAGCCCTTCAGCCGCTCGCACGCGCGAATATCCTGCGCAGGCGGGATGTAGCCGACGTCGAACATCAGGCGCTTGTTCTGCAACTCGCGCACCCGGACGAGCCCCAGGCAGACCCGCCTGTGGGTCTGGTCGCGGGTGATTCCGAAACGGAGATTGGGTCGCGCGACGTCGATCGCCTCACGCGTCCGGTCCTCCGAGAAGCTGTTCGCGGTCTGCTCCTCGTCCACCAGGAACCGGATATCGGGCGCCGCCAGCTTGGTCTCCTGGAACGCCACCGCGCCCGGCTGCATCACCGGCAGGGTGAGGTAGATAATGCCGTCCCGCGTGTCCGCTGGCACGTCCAGATCTGCCGGCGGCGGCATTTCCTCGGCCACCGAATATGCAGTGCCACTGGGCATCGACTTGGAGATCGAGAAGGCAGTGCCGTCGGGCATCACGCCGGAGCATCGCACCACCGAGAATTTGCCGATGGCCGCCAGGTCCTCGTCGATCACCAGCTCGCTCAGGCCCCACGCATAGGGCTGGCTCGCGGAGACCCTGGCGTGGATCTCCGCAACGAGAAAACGATCCTGCTGCTGAAAATGCTGCGGCCGGAGGAACATCCCCTCGCGCCAAGCGACTCGCCCCTTGTCCGCCATCCGGCTGATCCCCCACCCGCCCAAGCCTGCAGACATAAGCACATGTCCGTTTCGCCTGAAAGACGATTGAGAAAAATTATGAATTGCCTAAACTGAATTCTAACAATTCCGCGTGGGGATTCGGGCGCGTGGACACCGATAACTCATTCGATCCGCGACTTTGGTCTCCATCGACGAAATCTATATCGAATACGTCGTCGGAAATTCATCACCATTCCGGATCTATTACTGCTCCGTCTTCCGGATATGCATTTTCCATAGGATCCATGGCGTTATCCGCGTTGATTCTGTTCAACGGGCTAGCCTTTGCATGGCTGACAAGATCGCCCGTCGGAAGCGACAAGCGCCCAGGAATCTCCATTTCAGGCTATCGTCCGCACGATGGCAAGGCGGACATCCTGGCCAGTCGGCGGAGCGTGACGCTGAGGAGCAGCGCTGAGATTGCTCCGACATTGATCGCCAACGGCGTGACATCCGATATTGCCGACAGCGCGGCACGGCTTGTCTCGAAAGGTCTTGAGAACAAGCCGGGAAATATTCGCGCGGTTCTTACGCTGCAGCCCCGCGGGGATGCCGCGACACTGCTGCAGCTCGACGCCTCGGTTGCGGATGGATCCGGCCTCATCCTGCGCGCGGGAAAGAACGGGGCGCTCGCAAGCACGCCTGTCGCGGCTTCGCTCAGCACCGCGATCGTGGTGCGGGCCGGCGAGATCGACAAGAACAGCTTCTACACGTCCGCGCTGGCCGTAGGGGTACTCGACAGCCTGATCCCGGAATTCGCCCGGGCATTCACCTATGACTTCGATTTCCAACGCGAGATCTCGCCAGGCGATGTTTTCGAAGCGGCGTTCGAGCGGACGATCAATGCCGCGGGCGAGCCTGCGGGGCCGTCACGGCTCATCTATGTGTCGCTGACCACCCCGGCCAAGGCGCGGGCACTCTATCGCTTCCAGCCCGCGGGCGAGGAAGCGGGCTGGTTCGACGGAAACGGGCACAGTGTGGTGCGCGCGCTGATGCGAACCCCGATCGATGGCGCCCATGTGACCTCGAGCTTCGGCTACCGGGTGCATCCGATCCTGGGGTATCGCAAACTGCATCGGGGCACCGACTTCGCCGCCCCCGTCGGCACGCCGATCTTTGCCGCGGGCGACGGGATCGTGGAATGGGCGGCCGAGAAGGGCGCGGCGGGCAACCTCGTCGTCATCAGGCACACGAATGGCTGGCAGACACTCTACATGCATACCAGCGCGTTCGGACCCGGGATCCGGCAAGGCGTGACCGTCCATCAGGGCCAGCTGATCGCCGCGGTCGGAACGACGGGGCGATCGACGGGGCCCCATCTCCATTACGAGGTGCGCGTCAAAGGCGAGCCCATCGATCCCCAGAGCATCGATATCGAGGAAGGCCGCACATTGACCGGCGACGAGCTCGTGAAATTCGTGAAGGAGCGCGATCGCATCGATGTCGCGCGGGCCCGCTATGCCGGCTGAGCCGCCTGCGTCCGATTTCGTGCCGGCACGACGCCTAGCGGCAACAGCAGGGCAAGCAGCATGATCGTCGCGGCGATGCTGGCATTCGGCCCCTCGCCCCAGCCGATCCATGCACCCTTCCCGACCAGATCATGATCGAAGAATGCGCCCCACACGCCGACACCGGGATTGGGGATCAGGCCGATCAGGATATCGTTGGTCCAGCTCCATGCGAAATGCGCGGAGATCGCCGCCAACAGTCCCCCGAACCGCCTGACCAGCAGGCCGAAGCAGGTTCCGGCAAGCAACAGGTTGAGCGTCGCCGGTAGGCCCCGCCCCTCATTGGCCATGCCGAGAAGCGCGAACAGGGCGGCCGATGCGAGGATGCCGATCGCGGGGCTCGCGGCGCCTCCGATGGCATGCTGCAACCACCCCCGGAAGAAGAACTCGCTCGCGGTCACCTGGAGCAGGATCGTCACGCTTCCGAGCACCAGCATCCCCAGGGCGGGACCGCTCGAATCGATTGCGATCGCATGACCGGCAACGGCCGCCGCAGCCAATATGTAAAGCGGCACCGCAAGTCCCAGCCCCAGCCCGGTCGCCGCGGCCGCGCGCGGCGAAGCGCCTAGCCATTCGATCCGGACGCCCCCTTTCTTCGCCGCCAGCATCGCGATCGCGAGCAAGCCGCACAGCAGAATGGAATCGGGAATGACCGCCGCCGCGATGAAGCTCCATTGGTCGTCGCCGACCTCCTCGGCGAAAAGCCGGTTCACCAGCTGACGGGCAAGCAGGAACCAGATCGCCGATGCCGCAAGGCCCGCCCAGATAAGGGCCGGACGGCTTGCCGGCGGCCCGACATCCGCCGCCACTTCCGGCGCGGGCCCGCGATCGGCAGCCCGCCTGTGCCCCAGCAGCTCCGCGAGGGCATCGGCTTCATCCATGGCATCCCGTTCCGCCATCCGGCGCCTCTCAGCGGTGCGGCGTCGGCCGCCCGGAGGCGATGCCGATGGCCATCCATGGCGGATACATGCTCCCCGCGTCCTATTGGGTCAGCATGTTCTTCGATCCGTCGCCCACCACGAAATAGGCGCCCCAATAATAGGGATGCGAGTAGCGCGGCTGCGCGATGAGCTTGGCCTGGGCGACCTGAAGGGACCGGGAAATCGATGCCGACCGCCCGGAGAAATAGAAGGCACCCAGCAAGTCGTTCGTCTGCTTGCCCTCCGGCACCTTCCAATATGTCGCCATCACCGAGCGGGCGTTCGCGGCGATAAAGGAACGCACGAGGCCATCGAGCGACGGCATCGAGTCTTCGACGCCACCCAGGCGGCCTATCTCGACGCTGGCCCCGGCAGCGGTATCGCATGCCGACAGCACGACCAGATTGGCGTCGAGCCGCAGCTGCGCCACTTCGTACGAGGAAAGCAGCCCGTCGGACTCCATTTTGCCGTCGGCATCGGGTGCCGCCAGAGTCGTCACCAGCGAGGGCGGCAGATGCATATGGCACTCGTCCGGCTGATCCGCGTCCACGGTCACCGCTGTTTCCGGCAGGCCGTGGGTGGCGAAGTGCAGCACCTGATAATTGGCGAGCCGGCGCGACGCCTCGCCCTTCAGCAGGTTGAGGTCGGTGAACGCCCCCCGGATCACTTCCCCGGGATTCTTCACACCAAGATTATAGGCCGCGACCGCGATCTCGTCTGCGCTCACCGGCGCGCGCTCCGCATTCTGGGCCGCCCAGGCCGCATAGCTCACCTTGCAGTCGAACGGCATCGGCCGGTCCGCCACAGCCGCCGCAGCCTGTTCCGGCACGGCATTCTCTCCCAGGCCCAGGAACGGCTCTGTCGCCTTCGTACTCCGTATCGCGGTGCGCGAGCGCAGGAAGGCACGGGGCGACAATACGGTGAAGGTCTCGCTGTTCGAGCCCAGGAAGCTGACATCGCTATAGTCGAACTTGAACCCGTTGCGCGGCTTGCGCGCGTTGAAGCGCTCGACCGTCGCCGCGTTCGTCACCAGGATCGATATCGGCAATTGGCGAAGCGAGCCCGCCGGATTGTAGACGATCATCCGGTTGGCCTTGGTCAGCTCGGAAACGGCGCTGCCGGCGAGCGCGGTGAAAAGCTTGCTCGCGCTATCCAGGGCGAACAGCTTCGTCCGATTGACGGTGACCTGGTTTCCGGCCTTGTCGGTCTTCACCACCTGTTCCAGCTGGACGCTCGCCAGGATCTCCTGAACCTGCGCGTCGATCTGGCCCATGCTGTCACCGACCTGGTAGATATAGTTCTTCCCCTCGGGAGCGATGACGATCGCGAACATCCTGGTCCGCAACGCGACCACCTTGAGATAGACTTCCCCGGGCGCCAGCTGCTTGCGAAGCTCCTCGATCGTGGCAGGCTGATCCTGCAGCGCACCGATGCCATTCGCCTTCAGGAGCCGGTTGTTGATCGCGTCGAGTTCGCGATTGATGTCGGCACGCAATGCTTCCGGCGATGCGCCGCCGGCATCCTGCGCGCCCTTCGCGCCACCGATCTCGTAGCGCAGCCGGATGAGCTGCCGCTCAAGATCCCCGCGCCTGCGCAGATCGACCGCGACGTTCGGATCGGACGACAATATCTTCTGCAACTGCGCGTATTCGCGGGCGATGCCGGGCTCGCCGATCATCTGCATCGCGCCGAAATAGGCCTCATCGCGCCTGTCGGTCTGCGGCGCGCGGGTCAGCAACGCGAAATAACCCTCCAGCGCCCCCAGCGCGACCGTTCCGGTGCCGCTCAGGTTCGGCAGCGCCTTGAGCGCCTCGTCATATTCGGCAAGCACCGCCTCGGGACGCGCGGCGGCGGCGGGATCGCTGGCAGCGATACTTGCCCGCTCAAGCTTGGTTTCCACCAGAAGCGGCGCGTTGATCGCGGTATCGGGCAGGCGCGGGCCATCCCTCAACCGGCAGCCAGCCGGCGCGGATTCACCGCTGAGAGCGGCGATCGCGCAATCGAAGCTGAGCCGCGCGCCCGCATAATCCTGATTGCGCGCCTGGATGCGGCCATTCTGGCGCTCGATCGAGGCGCGCATCCAGACGATGCGCTCGGGGGCGATCAGCCGGACCGGCCCCTCGGCCGCCGCAACGGCCTCATCGAGCGCCTTGGCGCTTGCCTTCACTTCCCCCTCGCCAAGATAGGCGACGCTCAAGGCCCAGTTCTGCTGCACCGCGAGGAGCCGCCGCGCCAGCTGGCTGGCATCGGCCAGCGATGACGACAGCGTTTCCCCCCTGCTGTTCGCTTCCTCGTTGAGGCGGCTGAGCGTCGCGGGATCCTCCAGCGAGGCATCCGCCTTGGTCTTCAGGATATTGACCGCTTCCTGCCATTTCCGCTGGTTGATCAGGTCGAGCCCGCGATAGGTCAGCAACAGGCTCCGCTTGAAATCGACGTCCGCCATCTTCGGGCTCTTCGCGAGAATCCCGTCCGCAACCGCGAAATGGTTCGCGGCAGACTGGAACTGGCTGAGATTCGAATCGGCCAGGCCTGCGGCAATCCGCAGATCGACTCTCTTTTCCTCCGGAGCGGAAGCGAATTCGCGGATCGCGTCGTTCAGGAGGCGGGACGCGTCGAGCGACCGTCCCGAATGGATGGCAGCCAGCGCTTCGCCCAGGATGGCATCGGCGGTGGCGCTGCCGCCCTGCGACGTCCCTTCCACCTTCGGGCCATCGGGAACTGCCGAGATCACCATGGGCTTGACCGCGGCGATGCCGGGCTTCGCGGACGCAACGCGGCCGGAGACGACCCGCAACGCCATTTCCAGAGGGGCCTGGCTCAGCTCGAGCGCAGCACCCTGATATTTCCTGCCGTTCAGGGTGAAGCGGATATCGACGGCGTTCCTGGCGAGCCTGGCATCGAAGCAGCGCCGCACCTGCACAAGGCCGACCCTGGCCATCTGAATCTCGCGAAACTCGCCGCAATTGCCCACCGGCACCTCGGCATTCACCGCGCTCACATAGCCCTGCTCTTCGGCCGCCGAGATCCCGCGGCAGGTGATCGTGAAGGACTGGTCGCCGCTGAGCTTGAACGGCGCCCCGTCATCGACCCAGTTGCGCGCAGCCGAGCAGGATTCGCCCGCACTGTTCTGGCCAAGTTCGAACCGTTCGGGCACGCCCCTGGCCGCCAGCGGCATGGCGGTCACGACCAGAGCAGCGATCACCACCGAACCGAGCTGCAGGCGGAAAGACGGATGCATCATTTGAGACCTCCGTTGGAGCAGGGGCGTTCGCCGCCGGGCTGGCATTGGGCCGTACCGCTGCCCAGCTCGGCGGCGCCGATGCCGGTGATCAGCCCTTCGTTGCTGCGGCCGACCAGCGGGCTGTAGGCGATCGTCGAATTGTCAGGCGCAGTGAACAATTGCGTCTGCCGCTCGTCGAACAGGGTGAAGTTCGGCGGCGGCGTATCGATGATCAGGCAGCCCTTGTCGGGTGACCCGATGACGCAGCCGTTCACGCGCGAATTGGACTGCGTGATCCGAACGAAGCGACTGCCGCCCGATCCGCTCGAGAAGTTCAGCACGGCTTCGGGAAGGATGCCCGCCGAGCGCTGCGAGAAGCCGTTGATCTGGCCGAACAGCGCGAAGCTGTTCGAGGTCCCGTCTCCGCCGCTGAAGAGTTGCAGCGCCAGTCCGGCGCTCGCCGATGGCGGCGTAACCTGGTTGAGCGAGACGCCCCCTCCGGTCGACGCATTGGTATTCTGGAACAATGCGTGATCCGCGTAGGAGACCCGCAATTGCTTGGCCGTCAGGAAGGTCGTGCCGCTGTTGTTGCCATGATATAGCGAGGAGCCGGAGTTGGCGACGAGCTGCGCCACGCCATCCGCCGACAGCCCATCGACTTCGGTTTTCAACGCCGCGTTGCCGAACAGGATCTTCCGTGCCCTGAGATCGAGCGTCCCGTTCGCGATGGTGATCGATGCACCGGTGGCATCCGCGAAGATGCTCGTCGCCAGCGAACCCGGCACGACCGCCCCGTCCGGATTCGGCGCGGCGGCGTCAACGCCTCCGATCTGCAGCGTCCGCGTTCCGCCTGCGAGGATCGCGCCGCCAAGCGTCACGGCGCCGACGGTATAGAAGCGCAGCGCAGTGGCGCCCGTGCCATCGGCAATCGCGGCTTTGCCGAATGCGACCGGATTGCCAAGCGAATCGATTACGACATTGCTGGCCTGCAAACGGTTCAGCTCCGCTTCGCCAATCGCGAACTGGCCGGATGCCGCCGCGATGCCGTCGCCGATCACCGTGGTGTTCGCGGTGCTCGCATTCGTCAGCGTGATCGTCTTGCCGGCAGTCGATGCGACAACGGCGCCGCCGATATTCACATCGGCAGTGCTGGAAAGCGCGATGCCGCCGGTCGCCGCCGTCAGGCCGCCGGTGATCGACAAGGTGCCCGTTGTCCCGGTCTTGGCGAGGTTCGCATCGACATTGGCAGTACCGGTGCCAAGCGTCAGCTGGCCCGCGCTCGCCTTGACCAGCAGCCCGCCATTGCGTGCGGTGGCAGTGGCGATGTCCACCGCCCTTGCCTGCACGTCGATCTGGTCGCCGGCCGTGGTGGTGCCGGCGACACCCGCCTGGACTGTGCCCAGCTGCGCGCTGCCCGACAATGCCCGCACCGTCACCGTCTTGCCCGCACCGCTCGCCGCCAGGTCCGCCCGGCCATAGCCGGCGACGATGCCGCCCGGCTCCCCTGCCAGGCCGGTCACATCCCCGTCGGTCGCCGTCGCCTTGACCAATCCGGTCGCCGAGGTCACCGACTTCAGCCGGGCATGCGTCTTGCTGGTGATGGTCGCATCGCCGTTTGCCGCGAGCTGGGTCGTGACCCGCAGCTCATCAGCATCGCCGAGCTTGTCGAGAACCGCCGTGGTCGCCGCATCACCGCTGCCGAGATACAGCGCGCCGGTGCTCGCCTTGAGCGACAGCC
>JAEXLC010000146.1 GCA_023445495.1 Pseudomonadota bacterium
GGGGGGGGCCGCGGGGGGGGGGGGGGGGGCGCCCCCTTGCCACGGGCGATGTCGCTTGGGGCGTTCCCTCTCCACCACCAGCTTCGCTGGCGGTCCCCCTCTCCCTCCGGGAGAGGAATAAGGGGCCTAGAAGCTGGCCCAGTCGTCCGCGCCGCCATTGGCTGCGATAGCCATCGGCTTGACGGAGGGACGCGGCTTGGCGGCTGCGGCGGGGGCCGGCCGGGGCACTGCCCGCACCGAGCGCGGCGCGTCCTCTGTGCGGAACTGGGCGGCGCGGTCGGCGAGGTGATCGACTTCGCCCGAGAGGCTGCGGGCCGCGGCGGAGGTTTCCTCCACCATCGCCGCATTCTGCTGGGTCGAGGTGTCCATCGCCGAGACGACCGAGGCGATCTCGCCGATCGTGCTCGACTGGGCACGGTTGTCGTCCGCCATCTTGGCGACCAGCTCATGGACCTGCTCGACGCTGCTCGAGATGTCGGCCAGCGCGCCATCGACTTCGCGGACGCGGTCCACCGCCGAGACGATGTCGGTCTGGGTGGCGGTCAGCTGGTCGCGGGCGCGGCCGGCTTCCTCCTCCGAGCGCATCGCCAGTGCCGAGACCAGGTCGGCGACGACGGCGAAGCCGCGGCCCGCCTCGCCGGCACGGCCGGCCTCGACCGCCGCGTTCATCGCAAGCACGCGGGTTTGGAAGGCAATCTTGTCGAGGCCCTCGATCACGCTGTCGATGCCCTTCGAGCTGTCGGCGACGCGGGTCATCGCCTGAACCGCTTCCTCGGCGATCGCGCGGCCGCCCGAGACGGTGCTGATCGCGCCATCGGCCTGGGCCACGGTGCGGGTCGAGGCTTCGCTCGAACTTTCGAGGCGACCGCGCATCTGGGTGAGCGAGGCGGAGGTCTCCTCGAGGCTCGCCGCATTGGCTTCGGTGCGGCGCGCCAGGTCTTCCGAGGCCGAGGCGATCTCGCTCGCGCCGGTGCGGATCGCGACGGCGGCGGTGGAAAGCGCACCGATCAGGTCGCGCAGATTGCCCACGGCCTTGTTGTAGTTGGACTTGAGCGTGCCGTAGGAGGGCGGGAACTCGGCCTTGATCTCGGCGGTCAGGTCGCCTTCCGACAGGTGGCCGAGCTGCTGCGAGACGGTGTCGACGACGAACTGCTGCTCGGCGTCGGACTTGGCCTTGGCGGCCTCGGCACGCTCTTTGGCGACGGCGGCTTCGCGGAACACTTCGAGCGCGCCGGCCATCTCGCCGATCTCGTCGCCGCGGTTCAGCCCGGGGATCTCGCTGTCCTTGTCGCCGTCGGCGAGACCGCGCATGCGGCGGGTCATCGCGACCAGCGGCAGCTTGATCGTGCGGCCGAGCATGAACGCCATGGCGTTGACCAGCAGGATCACGACCAGCGCGATGCCGCCCTGGCGCCATGCGGCGGCACCGACCGCGGCCTGGACGTCGTCGACATAGACGCCGCTGCCGACCACCCAGCCCCAGGGCGCAAAGCCCTTCACGAACGAGATCTTGGGCTGCGGCTTCTCGCTGCCCGGCTTGGGCCAGCTATAGTCGAGAAAGCCCTCGCCCTTGGCGCGGACGATGTCGACCATCGAGGCGAACACCGGCACGCCATTGGGATCCTTGGTGGCGGACACGTCCTGGCCGACCAGCGCCTTGTTCATCGGGTGCATCAGCATCCGCGGCTGCATGTCGTTGATCCAGAAGTATTCCTTGCCCGAATAGCGCATCGCCGAGACGGCCTGGAGCGCGGCGGCCTGCGCCTCGGCGCGGCTCATCCGGCCGGCCTGCTCCTCGGCCTGGTAATGGGCGATCGTGCTGTAGGCGACCTCGACGGTCTTGCGCGTCTGGTCGGCGATGCCGCTGCGCATCACGCTGCTCAGCTGCATCAGCGACAGCACCGTGACGAGGGCGAGCCCCAGGAACGAGGCCACACCGATCAGGTTGACCCTTGCACCAATTTTCAATCGCACCAGCCGGATCCCTTTTTTCCTGTTTCGGGATCATTATAGGCGGCGGGACAGATGCAGTTTTTGCAACTGCGGCGGTGGTGCTTTGGGATGGTGTAGCGATAAATCACGTAAATTCAGTATTTTAATGCCGGGATGCTTGGCGCGATGCGGCATGAATTACGAAATTTACGTACGTATTCTTACGGAGGGCTTTGTGGCAAACTATTGCCAGAAAAGGGGAAAATCGGCCCTTAAATGCAGCGATGTCGCTTTTTGCAATCGCGAAATAGCGGCACGATCCTGTCCCGGACGGGCATGAAAAAGGGCCGCCGGATCGCGCCGGCGGCCCCAGTTTCAGGTGGCCCGGATCAGCCCGCGCCGTGGCCCGCCAGCGCCGCGAGCAGCAGCAGCGCGACGATGTTGGTGATCTTGATCATCGGGTTGACCGCCGGGCCGGCAGTGTCCTTGTAGGGATCGCCGACGGTGTCGCCGGTCACGGCCGCCTTGTGCGCGTCCGATCCCTTGCCGCCATAATTGCCGTCCTCGATATACTTCTTGGCATTGTCCCAGGCGCCGCCGCCCGAGGTCATCGAGATGGCGACGAACAGGCCGGAGACGATCACGCCGAGCAACATCGCGCCGACCGCGGCGAAGCCCTGCGACTGGCCGGCGACCGCGGTGATGATGAAGTAGATCGCGATTGGGCTCAGCACCGGCAGCAGCGAGGGGACGATCATTTCCTTGATCGCCGCCTTGGTGACGATGTCGACGGTGCGGGCGTAATTGGGGCGGCTGGTGCCGGCCATGATGCCCTTGTCGGCGGCGAATTGCTGGCGGACGTCCTCCACCACCGAACCCGCCGCGCGGCCGACGGCGGTCATGCCGAAGGCGCCGAACAGGTAAGGCAGCAAGGCGCCGAGCAGCAGGCCGACGATCACGTACGGATTGTTGAGGCTGAAATCGACCGGGACATCGGGGAAGAACTCCTTGAGGTCGGTCGTATAGGCGCCGAACAGCACCAGCGCGGCGAGCGCGGCGGAGCCGATCGCATAGCCCTTGGTCACCGCCTTGGTGGTGTTGCCCACCGCGTCGAGCGCGTCGGTCTTGTGGCGGACTTCGTCCTCAAGACCCGCCATCTCGGCGATGCCGCCGGCATTGTCGGTCACCGGGCCGTAGGCGTCGAGCGCGACGACCATGCCGGCCAGTGCCAGCAGCGAGGTCGCGGCGAAGGCGACGCCGATGATCCCGGCGATCTGGTAGGCGGCGATCACCGCGACGACGATGACGAGCGTCGGCAGCGCGGTGGACTCGAGGCTGATCGCCAGGCCCTGGATGACATTGGTGCCGTGACCGGTCACCGATGCCTTGGCGATAGACTTGACCGGACGATAGTTGGTGCCGGTGTAATACTCCGTGATCCACACCAGCAGGCCGGTCACCGCCAGGCCGATCATCATGCACAGGAACAGGCTCATCCCGGTGAACTGCGCGCCCGAGGCGAGGCCCGCCGCCGCTTCGGGCGTGATCGCGTCGCTCGGCTCGAGGAAGGCGCTCGGATCGACCGGCAGCGCGCCGATCACGGCGTTCATGTCGCCCAGCGTGTACTGGGTGGCGAACCAGATCGCGGGCACCGAGAGGATCGCGGTGGTCCAGAAGCCCTTGTAGAGCGCGCCCATGATCGACTGGCTCTTGCCGAGCCGGACCATATAGGTGCCGATGATCGAGGTGATGATGCACACCCCGCCGACGATCAGCGGCAGCGCCATCAGCTTGAGCAGCAGCTCCGGCGCGAGATTCTTCACCAGCAGCGCGATCGAGACCATGGTGAGGCCGAGCGTGACGACATAGGTCTCGAACAGGTCGGCGGCCATGCCCGCGCAGTCGCCGACATTGTCGCCGACATTGTCGGCGATCACCGCCGGGTTGCGGGGGTCGTCCTCGGGGATGCCCGCCTCGACCTTGCCGACCAGGTCGGCGCCGACGTCGGCGGCCTTGGTGAAGATGCCGCCGCCGAGGCGCGCGAAGATCGAGATCAGCGAGGCGCCCAGCGCCAGCGACGTCAGCGCCAGCGTAACCGCGCGCGAATTGGGGGCGAGCCCGGCGGGGCCGACCAGGTACCAGAACAGCACGGCGATCGCGAGCAGGCCCAGGCCCGCCACGAACATGCCGGTGATCGCGCCCGAGCGGAAGGCGAGGGTGAGCCCGCCCTGCAGCGAGCCGCGCGCGGCCTCGGCGGTGCGCACATTGGCGCGGACCGAGATGTTCATGCCGATGAACCCGGCGACGCCAGACAGGATCGCGCCGGCCAGGAAGCCGATCGTCGGCAGCGTGCCGAGCGTGAAGAACACGACGACGGCGACGATCACGCCGACAATGCCGATCGTGGTATATTGCCGGCCGAGATAGGCCTTGGCGCCTTCCTGGATGGCAGCGGCGATGCTCTGCATCTTCTCGTTGCCCGCCGGCGCGCTGAGCACCTGCTGGCTGGTCAACAAGCCATAGAGCACTGCGAGCACGCCGCAGGCTATGGCGATGTACACAATCGTCATGCGTTCAAGCCCTTCCCCTATTGGATAGCGAGCCGCGCCGGTCTGTGTCGCCGGTTTTCAAAGGCCCGGTATGGGGAGGCTATAGAGGGCATAGCCTTAGTGCAAGCGGCTCAGCGATGCTGGTATCCGAGCGCGATTTGCGGCACCGCGCCGTCCAGCAGCAAGGGCGCCGGGCCGGATGCGACCATCTCGCCGATCCGCGCCGCCGGCACCGGCGGCTCGAACCCGGCCGGAGCGGCGAACAGCAGCTCGTAATCATCGCCCCAGGTGACCGCGCGCAGCGGATCTGCGCCGGCCGCGACCGGCACCTTGGCCAGCGCGATATCGGCGGTGCAGCCGCTCGCCTCGGCCATGCGGCTGGCATCGAGCAGGAGCCCGTCGGACACGTCCATCATCGCAGTGACATGGCCCGCCAGCGCCTGCCCGTCGGAGAGCCGGGGGCGGGGGCGCAGATAAGCGGTGCCGTGGCCGGTCTCGAAGCCGAGCATCGCCGCGCCGACCGGTCCGGTGATCCACAGCCCGTCGCCCGGCCGCGCGCCGTCGCGCCGGGGAACCGGGGTGGCTGTCGCACGGCCGATCGCGGTGCAGCCGAAGGTGGCGGGCGAAACCGAGATGGTATCCCCGCCGAGCAGCGGCACGCCATATTCGGTGAGGATCGCCCGCAGCCCCTCGACGAAGCGCTCGGCCCCTTCGACCAGCACCGCGCCGATCAGCACCCCCACCGGCTCGGCGCCCTTGGCGGCGAGATCGGAGAGGTTGGTGGCGACCAGCTTCCAGGCGATGTCGAACGGATCGGTGCCCGGGCGGTAATGCACGCCCTCGGCGATCGCGTCATGGGTGAGGACCAGCGTCTCGCCGCCGATGGCGAGGGTGGCGGTGTCGTCGCGCAGGTCCTGCGCGCCCGGGTGGAGCGGCAGGGTGCGCAGCGCGGCGATGAACTGGGCTTCGTTCATCTCAAAAATCCTCCCCGAGCTTGTCTCGGGGAGAGGGACCATCCGCAGGATGGTGGAGGGGCCGCGCCAAGGGCGTGGAGATCGCTTGCGGCAAGGGCAACCGTCGCTGGCGCGCGCGGCCCCCCGCCCCGAGCGGAGCGCGGGGAGGAATGGGTTCAACCGCGCACTTCCTTGGCGACGGCATCGAGGATGCCGTTGACGAAGCCCTTTTCGCGGCGATCGTAGAAGGCGTCGGTGACGTCGAGATATTCGCTGATCGCGGCGCCGACCGGCACGTCCTTGCGCGCCATCAGCTCATAGGTGCCGGCGCGCAGGATCTGGCGCATCGGCTTGTCGAGCCGGTCGAGCGTCCAGTCGGCGGTCAGCTTGCCGGCGATGATCCGGTCGATCTCGTCGCGGCGCTCGTGCACGCCGGTGACGATGTCGTCGAAAAAGGCGATGTCGGCTTCGGCATATTCCACGTCCTCGATCGTCGCCCCCAGGCGATGATTGTGGAACTCGTGGAGCAGCGCGGGAATCGAGACCGCTTCCATTTCGTGCTGGTACAGCGCCTGCACGGCAGCGAGGCGCGCGGCTGCGCGCGCCTTGGAACGGGACTTTGCTTGATGGCTTGGCATTGCGCGCAGATAGTCGCGTGCGTCGGTAAAGGCAAAGGGGGCGTGATTCCGGCCGCGAGCCCGTTCTTTCCTTCTCGTCACCCCGGCCTTGAGCCGGGGTCCCACTGGGCTACCCCATGTATGAAGAAGCGGGATCCCGGCTCAAGGCCGGGATGACGATGAACTTAATCTCGCGGCCAGGCCTTTAGCGGTTCCCGTGCGGCGTATTCGCGGCTCTCGGCATTCCCCGCCTGGACCTCGATCACATGCTCCGGCCCGAACGGCACTTCGGTGCCCAGCCAGAACTCATCATTCTCGTCGATATCGGGCTCGTTATCGAGCAGGCCGAAATAGGCGCCATCGGCGGCTTCACGGACCACCACCCACATCCGGTCGGTGATCGGCTCCTCGTCTTCCTCGACCGCAATCAGGAAGATCAGCTTGGCGAAGTCGCCCGGCTTCAGTCCGGTGCGCGCGGCTTCGTCGGGGATGTCGAAGGCTTCGGCGTCGAGCGCGTGGTAATCCACCGCGCTCGCCAGACACCAGCCATCCTCGTCGAGATCGGGCGCGCGCATCAGTTGCTCCTCAGCCGGATAGCCACCGACTCGGCATGGGCCGGCAGGCCTTCCGCATGCGCCAATGCTACCGCCGCAGGGCCGATCGCCGCCAGCCCGGCCTCGTCCAGCGACAGGAAGCTGGTGCGCTTCATGAAATCGAGCACCGACAGGCCCGAGGCGAAACGGGCGCGGCGGCCAGTGGGCAGCACATGGTTCGGGCCCGCGACATAATCGCCGACGGCTTCCGGCGTGTAGCGGCCAATGAATACCGAGCCGGCATGGCGGACCATGTCGAACAGCCCCTCGGCATTGTCGCAGGCCAGCTCGAGATGCTCGGGGGCGAGGCGATCGACCATCGGCATCGCGCTGACCAGATCGGGCACGACGATGATCGCGCCGTTCGCGTCCCAGCTGGCCCGGGCGGTCTGCTCGGTGGCGAGCTTCGCCAGCGCGCGCTCGACCGCTTCGGCGACCTTGTCGGCGAACGCCGCATTGTCGGTGAACAGGATCGACTGGCTGGTCGGGTCATGCTCTGCCTGGCTGAGCAGGTCGGCGGCGATCCAGTCGGCGTCGTTTTTGCCGTCCGCCACCACCACGATTTCGCTGGGGCCGGCGACCATGTCGATGCCGACCACGCCGTAGAGCTGGCGCTTGGCCTCGGCCACCCAGGCATTGCCGGGGCCGGTGATGACGTCGACTGGCTCGATCGTCTCGGTGCCATAGGCGAGCGCGGCGATCGCCTGCGCGCCGCCGATGCGCCAGATCTCGTCGACGCCGGCGAGATGCGCGGCGGCCAGCACCAACGGGTTCACGTCGCCGTTCGGAGTCGGCGTGACCATCACCAGCCGGCCGACGCCCGCCGCCTTGGCCGGCAGCGCGTTCATCAGCACCGAGCTGGGATAGGCGGCGCGGCCGCCGGGCACATAGACGCCGGCGGCATCGACGGCCTTCCAGCGCGCGCCCAGCCGGATGCCGGTCGAGTCGATCTCGTCGCGATCCTCGGGCTTCTGCTTGGCGTGATAGGTGGCGATCCGCTCGGCGGCGAGCTCGAGCGCGTCGCGCAGCTCGGGGGTGAGCCCTTCCCAGGCGGCGAGGCAATCGGCGCGGTCGAGCGTCCAGCCCTGCGCGTCGAGGTCGAACCTGTCGAAGCGCTGGGTGAGCTCCTTGACCGCCGCATCGCCCTCGTTGCGGACGCGGGCGATCATCGCGGTGACATCGCGCGCGACATCCTCATCGGCTTCGCGGCGGGCGTTGACCAGATCGGTGAAGGCAGCCGAGAAGCCGGCGTCGGAGGCGTTGAGGCGGATCATAGCGTTTCTCGCCCCTCCCCTTCAGGGGAGGGGATGGGGG
>JAEXLC010000153.1 GCA_023445495.1 Pseudomonadota bacterium
GTGCCTCCTCGCGACGGCCGAGGCCGTTAAGGCGATTGGCGAGGTTGTTGAGCGAGACGGCGAGGTCAGGATTGAACACATCAGGGCGTGCCGAGGCCAGCGTTCGATAAAGCGCCACTGCTTCCTCGGCCGCCGCTAGCGCCTCTTCGCGGCGACCCAGTCCGCTCAGGCGATTGGCGAGGTTGTTGAGCGAGGCGGCGAGGTCGGGGTTGAACGCGTCGGGGCGTGCCGAGGCCAGCGTTCGATAGAGCGCCACTGCTTCCTCAGCCGCCGCCAGCGCGTCCTCGCGGCGGCCCAGATCGCTCAGGAAGCCGGCGAGGTTGTTGAGCGAGCCAGCGAGGTCGGGGTTGAACGCATCGGGGCGCATCGAGGTCAGCGTGCGACGTAGCGCCACTGCTTCCTCGGCCGCCGCCAGCGCCTCCTCGCGGCGGCCCAAGCCGCTCAGGAAGCTGGCGAGGTTGTTGAGTGAGCCGGCGAGGTCGGGGTTGAAAACATCAGGGCGTGCCGAGGCCTGCGTGCGACGTAGCGCCACTGCTTCCTCGGCCGCCGCCAGCGCCTCCTCGCGGCGGCCTAGGCCGCTCAGGAAGCCAGCGAGGTTGTTGAGTGATATGGCAAGATCGGGGTTGAACGCATCGGGGCGCGCCGAGGCCAGCATTCGATAGAGCGTCACTGCCTCCTCGGCCGCCACCTGCGCCTCCTCGCGGCGGCCCAGGTCGCTCAGGCGATTGGCGAGGTTGTTGAGCGACATGGCTAGCAAGGGTTGGCCGTGGTCGGGCTCCGCCTGCGCAAACGGACGCACGAGTTCGGTTATGCGGCCTTGCAGGTCCGCTGCAAGTTCGCGCAACGCCAGCGTCTGTTCGGGCAAGCCGTCGGCAATGGCCATGAGCAGGCCGACGTTCTCCGTGGTGCCAGCTATCTCGCGCAGATAGCGTACCGAGGCATGGTCGGCGCTGCCCCTGGCCAGGTCACGCGCGCAACGCACGAGCGTGTCGATCGTCCCGTCGCTATCCCGCTCCGCGCAGCGTCGCACGATTGCCAGCCGCTGCTCCTCGGTGCGGAACTTGCCACCCGCGATAACCGGCAAGCAGAAGCACTCACCGATCAGATCCGGCCGCACTGCTTCCACCTTGCCAGCGACCTGCAGGAAATCGAGCAGCGCGTTCGCCACGGATTCGTCGTCATGTGGCGACGGGAGTTCAAGCGCTGAACGCTCATCCCTGACCAGCATGGGCAGGTCGCTCGGCTCGCAGCCATTCTGCAACGTGACACATGCCGCAATATGGCAAAGCAGCTTTCCGCTGTCCTGAAAGCCGCGCGATGTCGCGAACTTGGCAAGACGTTCGCCTTCTATCGTCGCCATTCGCTCGGCCAGTTCGAGGCGGTTCATCGCCAGCGCGGCCGGCGCCCCGCTCTCGATCGCGCGAATACCTGCCATGGCGAGATAGAGCGGCTCATTATCGATAGTGTTGTTGGCCAGGCGCCCTTCGAACCCCTTGTCGGTATCCGGGTCGGGCAGCGCAACTGGCGCGCGCGGCGGGTCGAACAGCGGTGCGGCCTTCAGCATGACTTCACTGAGCAGGGCTCGCCGGTCGCGCGTGACATCGAGGGGGGCAAGCGGAATGGGAAGCTCTGTTCCCAGCAGGTCCGCCGCCCCGGAATGGTCATTGCTGTCAGGCCTGCGCAAGTCGGCCCACCAGCCCGACTCGCCGTCGGCATGGCGCTCGAGCAGCAGGATGCGCAATTTGGGGCCGGGCCGGTTGCGCATTGGCGCGAGCGCGCCGAACCAATCCTTGAGCACCGATGCCGAGGTCGCCGCATAATCGACAACGAGCAGCATCGGCTTGGGCAGCGTCCAATTGACCAGGTTCTGAATGGCATGGAACGCGCGCAGCTCAGTGCTCGGCGCGAACGTGGCAAACCAGCCTATGGCCTCCGCAGCCTCGCACGCCTCGATGGCGAGGCGGGTTTTGCCGGCGCCGGCATTGCCGATCAGGCATCGCACGGCAATGCCAGGATCCGATGACAGCCATCCTTCCAACATCGCCAGCTCATCGGACCGGCCCACCAATGTGGTGGCGCGCAGGTCGGTGCGAAGTAGTTCGTTGAGGTTGGTTGGCTCCGCCTTGAACTTGTGTAGCTGCCGGTGTGCAAAGGGACGCGTGCCAATCGTCACTGCATTGCTATCGCCAGCTATCTGGACCAATACGGATCCATCACCCACCGATGAATGCTGCATTTGCATAGTGCTACACGCCCCCGACAGCCGGGGTAGCAAGCGCATACTATGCCATCAATATTTATTTTTATTACATCGGCATGGCGCGAGAGAATATCCGATCACATTATTGAAGCAATTCTCTAAACTTCCCACCGGAGTCGAGGACTTGATCAAAAGTCATGCTGAAAGGGCTGTCCCCGCGCCCTTTCTCTTCGAACCAGTCAGTTTGCGCCGTCATCAGCACTGGTCATTGCTGAGTGAAAAGACATTGGCCGTCGCCATAGGGTCGACCACGGCGCATCGAGGCAAACCACCCGACATCCATCGTCCAGCGCCCGCACCAAAAGCCGGCACTCATGCGCCTATGGCCCAATTGATCCGCGGCTTTCGCCCGGGATCAATTACCTCCACACCCCGACACAGGACACGCCCGCTCACTTCTTCTGCGTGAACGCGCCTTCCTCGTCGTCCATGAAGGTGAACAGGTCGCCCGTCATCGACGACCACCAGTCGATCACATCGGCGAAATTGGCGTAGCTCACTTTGCCGATCGTGGTCAGGTCCATCCAGGTCGAAAGGTCGCCATCCTTGTCGATGACGATGCGCAGGAAGCGCTTCTTGGCGTTCCAGCGATTGGCCATCTCGACCGAATAATAGGGCTTCTTCTTGTACCAGGAGAAGAACTGCATCGAGGTGCAGCCCTTGGCCGTGCTGCAATCGTAGAACTCGATCGTGAAGGACGAGCCGTTGGCGGCGCTCTGGATGAAGGGGTCGCCGCTGTCCTCATGCTTCTTGAGCTCGGCCTTATAGCCTTCGCTCTGGAGCAGCTTCACCACTTCCTCGGGGCGCGAGATGTCGACCAGCCGCGCCGGATCGCCCTTTTGCGCCATTGCCGGCGCCGCCCAAAGGCCGGCCGCCAGTGCCGCCGCGATCAACATCCCACGCATAATCCCTCCCCTGCGTTCGCGAAGAAATGGGTAGCTTCGCCCTGACTTTATGAAGCTACCCTAACACGGCGCAGCGGTTGGGCAATCATTCCGCGTCCGGCTCGTTGACGAACACGCCCAGGCCGTTGCCTGCGGGATCGCGGAAATGGAAGCGGCGGCCGCCGGGGAAGCTGAAGATCGGCACGACGATCTCGCCGCCCGCTGCCGTCACCGCCTCGAGCGCGGCCTCGAGGTCCTGCACCTCGATGATCGGTAGCAGCTGCTCGATCACATGGTCGGTGCTGCCGCTGATGCCGAGATCGGTGTCGCCCGTCGTGGTCGCCGCATAATGCGGGGCGAAATCGGTGAACTGCCAGTCGAACGCCTTGGCGTAGAAGTCGCGGGTGCCGGCGACGTCCTTCGCAGGCAGTTCGAGATAGCTGATCCGTGCCATGAAATCCTCCAATGTTCTTGCTATGTTCTGATGCCGCGCCTACCTTCTGTCAATGGCAAAGAGTCGGCCGGTGCGCGGCGCCACCCTCAACGAGGCGAGCAGCCGTTTCAACCTTCCCGGGCGCGAGGCGGACGGGGACTGGCTCGATGCGCGCGAAGGGCTGGACGATGCCCCGCCCCCGCTGCGCACCACGGTCACGGTCGAGCGGGCGCGGACGATCATCACCCGCAACCAGTCGCCCGACATCTCGTTCGATCGCTCGATCAATCCCTATCGCGGCTGCGAGCATGGCTGCATCTATTGCTTCGCTCGGCCGACGCACGCCTATCTCGACCTGTCGCCAGGGCTGGATTTCGAGAGCCGGCTGTTCGCCAAGCCCGATGCGCCCGCGCTGCTGCGCGCCGAGCTTGGCAAGCGCGGCTATGTCTGCCGGCCGATCGCCTTCGGTACCAACACCGACCCCTATCAGCCGATCGAGGCGGAGTGGCGGATCACCCGCGGCTGCATAGAGGTGCTGGCCGAGCATGACCATCCGCTGACGATCACCACCAAGTCGAACCGGGTGACGCGCGACCTCGACATCCTGGCGCCGATGGCGCGCAAGGGGCTGGCGGCGGTGATGGTCTCGGTCACCTCGCTCGATCCGAAGATCGCAATGACGGTCGAGCCGCGCGCCCCGCATCCGGAGAAAAGGCTTCAGGCGGTGAAGCAGCTTGCCGATGCCGGGGTGCCGGTGTTCGTCTCGCTGTCGCCGGTGATCCCGCATGTCACCGATCACGAGCTCGAGCATATCCTCGAGCGCGCGGCGGAAGCGGGAGCGCGGACTGCCTTCTTCCTGCCGGTGCGGTTGCCGTATGAGGTCTCCCCCTTGTTCCGCGCCTGGCTCGATGCCCATTTCCCCGATCGCGCGGGCAAGGTGATGGCGACGATCCAGTCGATCCGCGGCGGCAAGGACAATGATCCCAATTTCCACACCCGCTTCCGCGGGCACGGCCCCTGGGCCGAGCTGCTGCGCACCCGCTTCCGGATGGCGGCGAAACGCTACGGGCTCGACCAGGAAGTGCTGCGCCTGCGGACGGACCTGTTTAGGCCGCCAAGCGGCCCGCAGGGGGAGCTGTTCTGAGCTTCACATGCACATCGTATCGAGCGGCAGCAGCGCGGGTGCCTGCGGCTCCTTCAGTCCCTTGGCCGCCATGGCGCCGTTCAGGCCCTGGGGCTGTGGGGGAAGTGCCGGGTTCATTTCGGGCGCGTAGTACGGATCCTTGCCCGCTTCCTCGACGCTGACGAAGCGATAGCCCTTCTCCCGATAGAGCGCGACGAGCTTGGGCATCATGTGCGCATCGAACGCCCCCAGGTGCATCAGCAGGACATAGGGAATGTCGCGGCCATACAGCGCCTTCGCCATATCGCGGGCGCGGTCCGCCTGGACCGAGGCGGTGCCCAGCCAGGCATGCTCCATCCTGAGGATGGCATCGCTGTCGCCCTTTGCGACGCACCGGGCATAGGCGTTGTTATAGGCCCAGTCCGAGAAATCCATGGTCACCGTCGCGACCTTGTAGCCACGCTCCGCCAGCAGCTTGCGAATATGCGCGCGGCGCTCCGGGTTCGCGGCAGCCTCCGACAGGAAGGGGTAGCGGAACCACCGCCAGTCCGCCGTGCCCATCTTCGCCTTGAGGATCGGTTCGTTCTTTTCGAGTTCGCTCAGGAACTGCGCGTCGCTGAGCTGGTCGAGATTGGCGTGGCTCCAGCCATGATTGCCGAGCGTCAGCCCCGCCGCACGCCACTTGTCGAGCACCGGTGCCGAAAGCGGCTCGTTGGTGAGCTGGACGCCGTTGATGAATCCCATCGCCGGCGCGCCACCGGCCTTGAGCGCGGCGATGATCTGCTCGGCGATCCCGACGCGCGTATACCCCTGGGGCAACGGCGCATGCGCCGTGAGATCGTCAAAGGTGAAGGCGATCATCGGCGCCGGGGTGGAAGGCGCGGCGGCCACCTTCCCCTTGTCGGTCACCCTGGCCGACAGCAGTGACAAAGGCACCGCATCCGCCATCGCCTGGTATCCGGCGACCGAAGGATGCAGCCCGTCATTGTCATAGGCCTTGAGAAGCTTCGTCGGCGCGGCCGGGTCGCGCATCGCCGCGTCGAAATCGATCACCCCGTCGAAATTGCCGGGCGTGCGGATCCAGGCGTTGACCGCGGCGCGATCCGCCTCGTTCTGCGCATCCGGATGATAATAGCCCGAGCCGCCATAGGGCGTGATCGTCGCGCCGATGACCTTGATCCCATGTGCGCGGGCGCGGGCGACCATCTGGCGATAGGCGCCGGTCATCCCCTCGACCAGCGCGGCATGCGCCTCGGGCGTTGCCGGAGCGTCCCGGGTAAGCGTGCCGAGATCGTTGACGCCCTCGAAGATCACGAGATGGGTGACGCCCGGATAGCTGAGCACCTCACGATCGAACCGCGCCATCGCATTGGGGCCGAGCCCGTCATTGAGCAGCCGGTTGCCGCCGATCCCGGCATTGAGCACCGCCATGTCCGCCAGCGCCGGGGTCGCGCGCAGGCGAAGCTGCAGCGCGTCGGTCCAGCGCGCGTTGCTGTTGGCCGGCACGCCGTACCCGTCGGTGATCGAGTCGCCGAGGATCACCACTGCAGAAGCCTTGGGCGAAGCCACTTCGATCGCCCCGATCTGGAACCAGCGATCGACCTTCTTCGCGTCCGCCAAGTCGGCGTCACGCGTGCGGTCGCCATGCACATAATAGCTTGTCGCGCGCGAACCCGGATGGCCGGTCTGCTGCGTGGGCGCGTCCGGCAAATAGAGCGTGATCGCGAGATCCGCTCCGGCCTTGACCGGCAAGTCGATGGGATCGGACCAATAGTCGGCGCCTGCCGGGACGGTGACGCTCTTCGCCCCGCCAAAGCTGAGCGTGGCCAGGCTGGCGGCATCGATCCGTGCCGAGGCGAGGTCGGCGCTATGCGCTACCGTCGCCGCGCCGATCAGCAGCGGCTGGGTGCCATAGGCATTGGTCAGGCGAACCCGCAGCTTGCTCCCCGCAATCTGGATGCGGACGATCTGGCGAAGCGTCGCGTCCTTCAGATCCTCGGCAGGGAGCGCATTGCTGCCCGGGATCATCTGGGACGTCGCCCATGCCGTTACCCAGCGCTCGCCCGGCGCGGCGGCGGCGCCCAGCAGCAGGACCAGCGCCGCAAGGCGCACGATCAGCCCCATATCCCTCTCCCGTAACCCATCATTATGATAGCGCTACCATACCCGCCCTATACCAAGGCGCAATGGCGATCTTCCCGGGCGGTGGCGGATAAAAAAACGGCCACCGCGAAAGGGTGGCCTGAGAAGGATAAGACCGGGCGGCGGAAAGAGGGATCCAACGCCGCCCGGAGATCCGAAGATCTGAAGGGACAATAGCCCCGTTGCGGCCCCTGACACATTACGGAAACATACAGTAGCCGAAACTACCTAACACGCCGATTGCGCTGCTTCGGCCGCAGGCCTAGGCCATCGCCAGACCACAAGGATACCCCATGCGCGCGCTTGCCTTTGCTTTCGCTCTCACGCTCCCCGCCATCGCCCACGCCCAGGATGCCCAGCCGACCGGCAAGCTGCCGGATACGGTGACGCCCCTCGCCTATCGGCTCGACCTGACCATCGTTCCCGAGAAGCCGCGGTTCAGCGGCCATACCGAGATCGACGTGAAGCTGAACAAGGCGGCGCAGACGGTCTGGATGCACGGCCGCAACCTGAACGTCACCAAGGCGGTAGCGCTGGTCGGCGGCAAGGAAGTGCCGCTCACCTTCACCCAGAAGAGCCCTTACGGCCTTGCCCAGATCGATTTCGGCAAGACCGTGCAGCCGGGCAAGGTCACGCTCAAGTTCGACTATGACGCGGCATTCGGCGGCGGCGCCTCGGGCCCGTACCGGATCAATGTCGCCGGCGACTGGTATAGCTGGACCCAGTTCGAGTCGATCGATGCCCGCGCCGCGTTTCCGGGCTTTGACGAGCCGGGGTTCAAGACGCCCTTCACCGTGTCGCTGACCACCAAGCCCGGCTTCGTCGCGCTGACCAATGCGCCCGAGACCGGCAAGGCCAGCAAGGTCGGCGAGCTGGTCAAGCATCGCTTCATCGCCACCAAGCCGCTGCCGACCTATCTGGTCGCCTTCGTCGTCGGCCCGTTCGAGACGCTTGCCGGCAAGGTGCCCGCCACCGCCCAGCGCAAGGCCCCGCTGCCGCTGCGCATCGTCGGCACCAAGCCCTACAAGGACGAGATGCGGTTCGCGCTCGACAATTCGGGTCCGATCGTGGCGCTGCTCGAGAAATATTTCGGCCAGCCCTTTCCCTTCCCCAAGCTCGACCAGATCGGCTCGCCGGTGATGCCGGGCGCGATGGAGAATGCGGGCGCCGACATCTATGGCGACGGCATCCTGTTCGTCGACGAGAACGACGCCACCTCGCGCAAGCAGACCTTCGGCATGGTCGTGGCGCACGAGCTGTCGCACCAGTGGTTCGGCGATCTCGTAACACCCGCCTGGTGGGACGATATCTGGCTGAACGAGAGCTTCGCCAACTGGATGGGCTACCGGATCGGCAACGAATGGCGCCCGGACCTCGACATCGGCGTCGACGCCATTTCCGAAGGCTTTGACGCGATGGACCTCGACGCGCTCGTCGCCGGTCGCCCGATCCACCAGAAGATCACCAACGACGCCGATATCGACGCGGCGTTCGACCAGATCACCTATGGCAAGGGCGGCCAGGTCGTCGGCATGATCGCCGCCTATATGGGCGACGACAAGTTCAAGGCCGGCGTCCGCCTCCACATGTCGCGCTACAAATACGGCAACGCCAGCACCGAGCAGTTCTTCGGTTCGCTCGCCGATGCCGCGCATGACCCGCGCGTGCTGGCGTCGCTCAAGAGCTTCGTCGATCAGCAGGGCGTGCCGGTGGTCACCTTCCACCGCCAGAACGGCATCCTGACCGCCAGCCAGCAGCGCTTCGCCTATTTCGGCACCAATGCGCCCGCCGAGCAGTGGATCGTGCCGGTCTGCGTCCGCCAGGGCGAGACCAAGAACTGCACCCTGCTCGACAAGCCGAGCGCGCCGATCGTCGCCAATGGCACCGGCACGCTGGTGCCCAATGCCGGCGGCTGGGGCTATTATCGCTTCGACCTCGATCCGGCCGACTGGACCGCGCTGATCGCCGCCGCCCCGACGCTGCCGACCGGCGAGGCGCTGGCGCTCGACGACAGCCTGTGGGCGAGCTTCTATGCCGGCAAGGCGAAGACCGGGCAGCTTGTCTCCCTCGCCCGTTCCATGGCAGCGCATCCCAAGACCAAGATGCAGCTCGACAACGGCACGCGCCTCGCCGGCCTGCGCGAGCGCGGCCTGATCGGCGCGGCGGCGCTGCCCGCCTATCGCAAGCTGTTCGTCGATATCTACGGCCCGATGCTCGCCAAGGTCGGCTTCGATCCCAAGGCCGGCGCGCATGAAGGCGACAATGCCGACACCGCCGAGCTGCGCGAGCAACTGGTCGGCTTCGTCGCCGACAATGGCCATGACGCGGCGCTCCGCGCGAAGCTGAGCGCTGCCGCCGATGCCTGGCTGGCAGGCGACGCCAAGGCGCTCGACGGCGATTACGCGCCTCTCGCGCTCGCGGTGACCGTGCAAGATCGCGGCGTGCCCTTCGCCAAGACGCTTGCGGAGACGGCACTGGCCGGCAAGACGCCGGGCCTGCGCCAGGCGGCGTTTCGTGCCATCGCCTCGTCGGGCAATGCCGAGGTCGCGAAATGGTATTTCACCGAGTTCAACGATCCGCGCTACACCCCGCGCGAGCGGCTGTTCGCGGCGGCGACCTTCATGAACGACGCCGATACCCGCGATGCCGCGCTCGACTATATGCTCGCCCATTTCGACGAGTTCGCGAAGCTCACCGGCGGTGGCGGCATCTTCTCGGGCCGCTCGGCGCAGATGTTCAAGTCGCAGTGCAGCCTGGCCGCGGCCGACACGGTCGATGCCAAGCTCCGCGCCGAGGGCGGCAGCACCCTGTCGCTCGACCGCGCGGTGGAAGGCATCCGCAACTGCGCCCGCTTCAAGGACGCCAAGGCGGGTGAAGTCACCGCCGCCTTTGCCGGGATGTAACGATCCGGCCTCCTCCCCGGGCGCGCCTCGGGGAGGAGATCAGGACAGGATCAGCCGCCCGTCCTTGCGGGCGAACGCGACGCCCGTCGCCTCGAACAGTCCCGCCAGGAACGCGGCGGGATCGTCCACGCCCTTGTCGAGATAGTCGCGGACCCTGGCGGCCAGCGTCGGATCGCTCGTCGCAGCGAAGGCCGCCAGCCAGTCGGCCTGGTTGACCTTCCCATCCGCCCGGTTGGCGTCGATCAGCCCGCGGATCCAGGTGAAGGCATCGGCATTGAGATCGCGCTTCCGCGCCGCCGCTTCCGCCGCGAGCAGCAGCGTCGCGCCGCAGGCATAGTTGGTGCGCATGTCGCCGCGCGCCGAAGCCCCGGACAGCGGCTGGCCGGGGCCGTTGTTCTTGAGACAGTCATCGACCTCGCGCTGCAGCTCCCCGCGCGCATCATAGCCCGGCACCAGCTGCTGCAGCGCGCGGATCGCCAGCACATCCGCGGTGCCTTCGGTGATCCAGGCATCGGCGCGGCGCTCATAGCTGACTGTCTGCCCCATCCAGAAATGCGCGCTTTCATGCCCGATGAACCAGCGCAGCCTGGACAGGCCCGCCGGCGAGGAGTCTGCCGTCTTCGTCCCGCTGATCCGCATCACCACCGTGCCTTCGAGCACGCTGCCGCCATAGGACTGGCCGGGCATGTCCGCGCCGCCCCAGGCGACCAGCGCCATCGGCCGCCCGGAAGCGCTGGGGCCGAGCCGGTCGCGATAGAGCGCGAACAGGCGCGGGGTGAAATCATTGAGCTCGGCGCGGATCCATGCCGGCAGGCCCGGATCGAGGATGCCGGCGAACGCCGCCGTCTCGATCGGCCGGGCAGGCCCCGAATAGGCATAGGCACCCGCCCCTTCGAAATCGCCGCGCGCCCGGTCCGGGGTCGTCACACCCTTGTAGAGCAAGGTCCCGCCCGGATTGGCGATGGCCAGCGTGCCGCGCGGGTTCTCTATCCTGAGGTCGTTGAGGTCCGAGGGCAGTGCCGCGGCATCGGCGGCCGCCTTGAGCGGCACCAGCCCGTAATGCGCGTCATAGACCGCCACCCCGCCGTCCGAGAATAGCAGGTACGGCGTGTAATCGGCCTTGAGCGATTGGCCATAGGGCTTGATCCGGATGCGGACGCGCTGGAGCATGCCCTTGCCGGCGGCGAGCACATCGTAATTGCCCTGCCGCTCCAGCTTCACGCCGGGGGTCTCCACCACCCAGCTGTCCAGCCGCCAGGATGCGCCGTCGAGCTTGGGGAAGGAGCGCAGGAAGAACCATGCCGGCGCCTTGCGGCGGAAGCGATAGTCGAGGACCCAGCTGCCATCCTTCTGGCGGGTAAGCGTCGCGTCGAAATCCGCGCGGGCCATGGCGACCGGCTGCGAAACCGGCTTGGCAGCCACGGGCGAGGCAACCGCCATCAAGGCGCCCGCCATGCCCAGCAGGATCTTACGCTTCACAAGCCCCTCCACCCAGTGTGTTACGATTACACCACACCAGATGGCGGGAGTCACCCCGAAATCAGGCGGCCGCCAGCTTGAAGTCCTTGTACTGCGCCCGGATCGCGGTCTTGAGCAGCTTGCCGGTGGCGGTATGCGGCAGGCCATCGACGAAATGCACTTCGTCGGGCAGCCACCATTTGGCGACCTGGCTTGCGAGATGCGCCTGCACCTGCTCGGCGGTCACCTCGCTGCCAGGCTTGCGGACGACCAGCAGGATCGGCCGCTCTTCCCATTTCGGGTGATAGACCCCGATCGCCGCCGCCTCGGCCACGCCCGGGCAACCGACCGCGGCATTCTCCAGGTCGACCGAGCTGATCCATTCGCCGCCCGACTTGATGACGTCCTTGGCGCGATCGGTGATCTGCATCGTGCCGTCCGGGTGAAGCACCGAGACGTCGCCGGTATCGAACCATTTGTCGGCGTCGACCGCGGAGTCCTCCGCCTTGAAATAGCGCTCGACAATCCAGGGGCCGCGCACCTGCAGCCGCCCCGAGCTCTTGCCGTCGCGCTGCTGCACATTGCCCTCGTCATCGACCACGCGCAGCTCGACACCATATGGCACTTTGCCCTGCTTGCAGACCTGGTCGACCTGCTCCTCGAAGCTCAGCTCATCCCAGTTCCACGACGGCGCGCCCATCGTGCCGATCGGCGAGGTCTCGGTCATGCCCCAGGCGTGGTTGACGCGGATACCCATCTTCATCAGCCGCTCGATCATCGCACGCGGCGCGGCCGAACCACCGATCGTGACGATCTTGAGGTGCTTCGGCTCCTCGCCAGTCGCGTCCATATGCTGGAACATCGCGAACCAGACGGTAGGCACGCCGGCGGTGTGCGTCACCTTCTCGCGGTTCATCAGCTCGCACAGCACCAGCGGATCGTTGACCGCGGAGAAAACGAACTTGATCCCTGCCGCCGCCCCGGCCCAGGGCAAGCCCCAGCCGACCGCGTGGAACATCGGCACGATCGGCATCGCCACGGCCCGGGCGGAAAGGTCGAACACGTCGGGCTGCATCTCGGCGATCGCATGGATCACGCTGGAGCGATGGGTGTAGACGACACCCTTCGGATTGCCGGTGGTGCCGCTGGTGTAGCAGATCATGCAGGGCTCGCGCTCGTCGCCCGTCACCCATTCATAATTGCCGTCCTCGGCCGCAAGCAGCGCCTCGAACCCGTCCGGCCCGTCGCTGTCGAAGCAGTAATAATGCTCGATCGTCGTCCATTGCGGCTTCAGCTTCTCGACCAGCGGCGCGAAGGCGCGGTCATAGAACAGCACCTTGTCCTCGGCATGGTTGGCGATGAAGGCGAGCTGGTCCTCGAACAGGCGCGGATTGATCGTGTGGATCAGCCCGCCCATGCCGGCGGTACCGTACCAGGCGACAAGGTGGCGCGCGTGGTTCATCGCCAGCGTGGCGACGCGGTCGCCCTTCTTCACCCCGAGCCGTTCCAGCGCCTGGGCAAGCTTGCGGCTGTCGCGGGCGATGCCGGCCCAAGTGGTCCGCGTCTCGCTGCCGTCCGCCCAGCGGGTGACGATCTCCCGCCCCCAATGCTCGCGCGCCGCGTGATCGAGCAGCGTGGTAACGCGCAGCTCGAAATCCTGCATTCCACCCAGCATCCTGGCTCTCCATACCGATTTTTCGATAGCGTAACCCGCGGACGGCGCGGGTGTCGAGAGCGGGGCGTGTAAGGAAGGGTTTCGGGGAGCTGACCAGAATACATCGTCACCCTGAACTTGTTTCAGGGTCCAACTCTCCGCACGCGAAAGGCAAGAGGTTCAGCCGTTATCGCCTGCCGCGAATTGGATGCTGAAACAAGTTCAGCATGACGGCCATTGAAGCAAATCAGGCCGCCTCGGCCAGTTTCGCCGCCGCGCTCTTCAGCGTCGCCCAGCGGATGCCGGGGACATTCTCGATCTTCTGACGCAGCTCGCCATCGAGCCGGAAGTCGCGGCCGAGCACGATATCCGCCATGCCGCCCGGAATGCCTACATGGACGACCACTTCGCCGCGTCCGCCGCGCTGGTCGCTGATGATGCCGGCCAGGACCGCGATCGCATGGACATCGTCGATGGTCACGTCGAGCACCAGCCGCGCCGTATTGGCCAGGCTCTCGATGCTCTGGACCCGCTTGATCGAAACGCGCGGCGTATCCTCGCCGGCGCGCTTGTCGAGTTCCACGGTCAGCACCGCGCAGCCGCCTTCGCGCGCGCACCGCTCCAGATCGGGGACGGCGCTGTCCTCGAAACAGCTGGCAATGGTCTGGGCCGACTTGTCCGAGATCGCGGCCATCACATAGCGATTGCCGCGCGCCGAGGTGCGCGGGCGGCAATCCTCGACCAGCACCGCAAGCGTGGCGCCCACGCGCGCGCCCGGCGGCACGTCCACCTCGCTCAGCGACACGATATCGATCGCGCCAAAGGTCCTGGCGAGGTGCTGGAAGCGATCGAGCGGGTGCGCCTGGAAGTAGAAGCCAAAGGCTTCGCGCTCATATCCCGTGCGATCGGACGTCGACCAATAGACATCGTCGGCCACGCGGATCTCGTCGCCGGCGGGCTTGGTGAGCATGTCGAACGACGCCTGGAAGCTGTTCCGCTCGCCGTGCGAGCGCTGGCAGACCGCCATGATCCGCTCGGCCGCGCCATAGACGCCGGCGCGATTGTCGTTGATCGAATCGAAGGCGCCCGAGGCCGCCAGGGTTTCGAGCTGGCGCTTGTTGATCAGCTGCGGGTTGGTGCGCAGCGCGAAGTCGTCGAGCGACTTGTAGATGCCGCGCTCCTCGCGATCGCGCACCAGTTCCTCCATCGCGCCTTCGCCGACGCCCTTGAGCGCACCCAGCGCATAGCGGACCGCCAGCCCCTCCTCGGTCTTCTCGACGAAGAAATCGGCCTGGCTGCGATTGATATCGGGCGAGAGGTAGCTGATCCCGAGCCGCTTCATGTCATCGACGAAGATCGCCAGCTTGTCGGTCTGGTGGATGTCGTAGGCCATCGAGGCGGCGAAGAATTCGTGCGGATGATGCGCCTTGAGCCACGCCGTCTGATAGGCGAGCAGCGCATAGGCGGCCGCGTGCGACTTGTTGAAGCCGTAGCCGGCGAACTTGTCGATCAAGTCGAACAGCTCGTTCGCCTTGGCCGGCTTGATGTTGTTGT
The DNA here is from genome assembly GCA_023445495.1 of Pseudomonadota bacterium. Classification (GTDB taxonomy): domain Bacteria; phylum Pseudomonadota; class Alphaproteobacteria; order Sphingomonadales; family Sphingomonadaceae; genus Sphingomonas. The sequence goes on from JAEXLC010000153.1 coordinate 14,412, forward strand.
GCTCGGCGCAGCCCTTCACGAAGGTCTCGCGCTGGGCGTCCATCTCCGCCTTGATCTTCTTGCCCATCGCGCGACGCAGCATGTCCGCGCCGCCGAGCGAATAGCCGGCCAGGATCTGGGCGGCCTGCATCACCTGCTCCTGGTAGACGAAGATCCCGTAGGTCTCGTTCAGGATCGGCTCGAGCAGGTCGTGCGGATAGATGATCTCCTCGCGCCCGGCCTTGCGGTGGCCGAAGCTCGGGATGTTGTCCATCGGGCCCGGTCGATAGAGCGACACGAGCGCGATGATGTCGCCGAAATTGGTCGGGCGGACGGCCGTCAGCGTGCGCCGCATGCCTTCCGATTCCAGCTGGAACACGCCGACCGTGTCGCCGCGCTGGAGCAGGTCATAGACTTCGGTATCGTCCCAGGGCAGCGCATCGAGATCGATGTCGAGCCCGCGATCGGCCAGCAGCTCGATCGCTTTCTTGAGCACCGACAGCGTCTTGAGGCCGAGAAAGTCGAACTTCACCAGCCCCGCGCCTTCGACATATTTCATGTCGAACTGGGTCACCGGCATGTCCGAGCGCGGATCGCGGTAGAGCGGGACGAGTTGCGACAGGGGGCGATCGCCGATCACCACGCCGGCGGCGTGCGTCGACGAGTGGCTGGGCAAGCCCTCCAGCCGCATCGAGAGATCGACGAGGTACTTGATCTCTTTGTGGTTGTTATACTCGGCCAGGAACTCGCCGACGCCGTTCAGCGTGCGCTCGAGCGTCCAGGGATCGGTCGGGTGGTTCGGGATCTGCTTGGCCAGCCGGTCGATCTGGCCATAGCTCATCTGCAGCACGCGGCCGACGTTCTTGACCACCGCGCGCGCCTTCATCGTACCGAAGGTGATGATCTGCGCGACGTGATCGGCGCCGTATTTCTGCTGGACGTAGCGGATCACCTCGCCACGCCGCGTTTCGCAGAAGTCGATGTCGAAGTCGGGCATCGAGACGCGTTCCGGGTTGAGGAAGCGCTCGAAGAGCAGGCCGAGCTTGAGCGGGTCGAGATCGGTGATGGTCAGCGCCCAGGCGACCGCCGAGCCTGCGCCCGAGCCGCGGCCCGGGCCGACGGGGATGTCGTGCGCCTTCGCCCATTGGATGAAGTCGGCAACGATCAGGAAATAGCCCGGGAAGCCCATCTGGATGATGATGTCGAGCTCGAACTGGAGCCGCTCGTTATAGCGTTCCCGCTCGGCCGGATCGGTAATCCCGGCCTTCTCGAAGCGCTTCTCCAGCCCTTGCCAGCTGAGGTCACGCAGCGCCTGCGCTTCGCCCTCGCGGTCGCCGGCAAGGCTGGGCAGGATCGGCTTGCGCTTGGGCGCGATGCAGGCGCAGCGCTGGGCGATGACGAGCGTGTTGGCAATGGCCTCGGGCAGATCCGAGAACAGGCTCTTCATCTCGTTCGCCGGCTTGATCCAGGCGTCGGGCGAGGAGCGCGGGCGGTCCTGGGTCTCGATATACGAGCTGTTGGCGATGCAGAGCATCGCGTCATGCGCTTCGTGGAAGGTCGGCTCGGCGAAGCAGCTCGGATTGGTGGCGACCAGCGGAAGGTTCCGGTCATAGGCCAGGTCGAGCAGCTTGGGCTCCGCCCTGCCCTCGACCTCATCGAGGCGCCGGACGATCTCGATATAGAGCCGGTCGGCGAACAGCGACTCGAGCCGGCTGGCATAATAGGCCGCCGCGCTGTCCTGCTGCTCGGCATAGAGCCGCGCCAGCGCACCCTCGCGCCCCGCGGTCAGGCAGATCAGCCCGTCGGTGCGTCCTTCGAGTGCGTCGAAGGGGATGTGCGCCTCTTCCTCGAGCGGGCGATCGAGATGCGCCATCGAGACGAGGTCGCACAGGTTGAGATAGCCGGCATCGTCCTGCGCATAGAGCGCCAGCCAGTCGATTGGCGCCGCGACTCCGTCGGGCATGTTCGGGCGCTTGACCGCCAGCAGCGTGCCGATGATCGGCTGGATGCCCGATTTCAACGCGGCGTCGCCAAAGCTCATCGAGGCATAGAGGCCGTTGCGATCGGCCACCGCGATCGCCGGAAAACCGAGTTCCTTCGCCCGCTTGGGGATCGCCTTGGGTTCGATCGCGCCCTCCAGCATGGTGAAGGACGAGAAGACCCGAAGCGGAACGAAGCCGGAATGCATCGCCCGATATTAGGGGGCCGCTCTCCGTGGCGCTACCCGTGGGGAGCGTTTTCCACAATTTTCAAGCGTTTGGGCTCAGGATTCTTCCCTACGCGCGGACTCGGACGGGTGCTCTCCTGAATGGAAGCCCGCGCCGGGCTGGTTCAGAACATAGTTAATGGCAGTAAACATTTCGTCGATGGAACGGAACGGTTCATCGGCGGATCAGAATTGGGCGTTATTATGGCAACTATAAGGCAAGCAGGGAAACCCAATGAGGTTTCAGTGACTTACCAGCGTGAAACCCCTGTTTTCTGACGAGTCGAAACCCATGAACGCTCTTTACCATGGTAGCGAACTTTGCGAGGTCGATGCGGACGGAAACGTCGCGATCCCGGCCTTTCTCGAAGCCGCCCTCACCCCCGACACCAGCCCCGAGATCATCGTCGCCAAGCATCAGGGCGACAGCTGCCTGGTCGGCTATGGCCGCGAGCATCTGGCCACCCTCGCCGAGCGCGCCGAGCGCCGCCGACTGGCGGAGGAAGCCCGGGGCGAGGAAGCCCGCAGCCACTATCACCGCATGCGCGGCACCTTCGGCCTTTCCGAGCGGATGAAGTGCGAGGGCAAGGGCCTGCGCATTCCCGCCGCGATGCGCCATCTCGGCCGTATCGACGACCTGGCGCTGTTCGTCGGCGCCGGCGACAGCTTCGAAATCTGGAACCCCACGCTCGCGCTCGAAAGCGACGACGAGCATTTCCGCGCGCTGGCCGAATTCCGGCTGCGGACGCGCGGCACCAAGTCCAAGGGAGTGCATTGAGATGAGTATCCGCTGCAACATGATGGGCCACACCGCCGGCACGACCCATCACCAAAACCAGGGCCTCGATTTCGCGACCTGCCACCATTGCGGCTGCGACCTGATCCGCCCGGACGGTGGCGAGTGGAGCGAAGTGCCCGAGGGCTTCCAGGTGGTGTGGCGCGAATTCGGCCGCACCGGAGACGCCGCCTCGGTCGCCGAGCGGATGGCCCGCATGGCGCCCCCGCCCCGTCGTCGCGAAGCGCGCAATGCGCGCCCCAAGCCGCGTCGTGACGCGCGCGGCCGTCCCTTCTCCGCCGGCTTCGGCATGGTCGGCGCGCTCGCCAATCTCGGCAAGCTGGTCGGCGGCGAGATCGAGGACGACACCAGCGGCATCGAAGCCAGCGGCCAGTATGTCATTCGCCTGCCGCACACCGGCACGACCCACTAAGGACCGCGCATCCGCGTAGCGTATCGGGGGTACGCGCGGTCCCGGACCCGGTGGCGGGGTGCACCTCCTCCCGCCTCGCCACCGGCCTCTCTCATGCGACGGTGGTGCGCAATAGCTCCCGTCCCGCACCGCGCCTGGCCTTGCGCGCTACCAGGTCGGCCGCACCCAGAACCCCGGGCAGGCCGGCGAGGCACAACAGGTAGCCGACAATGGCACTGCCGCCATAGCCGACGAGCGGCGTCGGATAATTGCCCATGGCCGCCGCCAGAATGATTGCCAGCCATACGCCGCCAAATGCCGCAACGCCGGGGTCACGCCGCCACCCCGCGAGCGCCGGCACCAGCAGAAGCGCCGATCCCGCGACCACCATCACGCCGGCAAGCGGGTGGAGGTCGAATGCCGTGAAAAGGATCTGATCGACATAGGGCATCGCCGGCTGGACATCGGGCTGCAGCATCGCGGCGACAAAGCCGATCATGGCCACAGACAACGCCGCAAGGACATTTCGCTCGGGCCGGACCAGAGCCAGCGCGGCCAGCCCAGCCGCCAGCGCCCCAGCCATGGCGCGGTCGGGCTGCAGGGCCAGCGCGAGTGCCGCAGCCAGTACGCCGAGGCCGGACAGTCGATCCCGTACGCGCGCAAAGCCGATCGCCAGCACCGGGACGAAAATCAGGCTCGGCTGAATGCTCAGCCCTCCGATCGATGCCCAGCGTGTCGCCCCGTGATTGGAAACGCCGAACAGGGTGGCCGCAATCAGCACCAGCCCGAGCGCGAACACCACGGGGCCGGTGCCCAGCCAGCGAGTCTGCGGCAGATGGGTGACGATCCCGACCGCCAGGAAACCGATCGCCAGCGCCGCCAGATTGCGGAGCGGATACCCGAGCGGCGCCCCGCCCATCATCATATAGCCGATGCCCAGTCCGGTCGCGCCGATCGCGCAGAGCCCTATCAATCGCCTCGCCGTCATCCTTCCCTCCCCTATGTGAACTCGCAACGCTTCGCTGGTGGCGCCCCAGAGGCAACCAAGCGCAAAGCGCAACGCTTCGCCCGACTGCTCTATCTCCGCCGTTTCCCGGCGCATCGCCTCGCCCCAATGGCTCAGCCGCGCAGGCAGCAGCGCCGCGGCGAGATCGGCCAATGCGGTCGCCAGCGGCCGGATCACGCGCGGTTCTCCGCCAGACCGGACGCATCGCCGCGCAACAGCTCGATAGCGAAGGCCCGCCCTTCCGCGGTCAACCGATAGGCGTGGCGCGCCGGACGCCCCGGTTCGCTCGGCGGTTGCCATTGCGCCTCCAGATGTCCCTTCTCCTCCAGCCGGATCAGCAGCGGATAGAGCGTCCCTGACTTGATCCCCGCGGCACGGCCAAGCGCATAGCCATGCGACCACGCCTCCCCGGCATCGAGCAGGATGGCAAGGACGTTGCGGGCAGCGGGTGAGAGTGAGCGATTCCGGACCATGCGACATAAATCTACCTAGGTAGATTTAGAGTCAATCCCCGGCCCATCGAAGTTATCCACCGGTTTCTCACGCGTACGCGCGTGCGCGCGGGCGGGGTTGGCAGGATGCCTTGGCCCGGCTAGAGCCATAGGATCGTAACAAAATCCGAAAGCGTGTTCCTTTGACCGACGAGACCATCCTCGCCGAAGACCCCTCCGACATCACGCCGATCTCGATCGTCGATGAGATGAAGACGAGCTACCTCGATTACGCGATGAGCGTGATCGTGGCGCGCGCGCTCCCGGACGTTCGCGACGGCCTCAAGCCCGTCCACCGCCGCATCCTCTATGCCGCGCAGGAAGGCGGCTATGTCGCCGGCCGCGCCTATCGCAAGTCGGCCCGCCTCGTCGGTGACGTGATGGGTAAGTACCACCCGCACGGCGACAGCTCGATCTACGACGCGATGGCGCGCATGGCCCAGGACTGGGCGATGCGGGTGCCGCTGATCGACGGCCAGGGGAACTTCGGTTCCATGGACCCCGATCCGCCCGCCGCGATGCGCTACACCGAAGCGCGCCTCGCCAAGGTCGCCTCGGCGCTGCTCGACGATATCGAGAAGGACACGGTCGACTTCGTCCCGAACTATGACGGGTCGGAGAGCGAGCCGGCAGTCCTCCCCGCGCGCTTCCCCAACTTGCTGGTCAACGGCGCCGGCGGCATCGCGGTCGGCATGGCGACCAACATCCCGCCGCACAATCTCGGCGAAGTGATCGATGCCTGCCTCGAGCACATCAAGGCGATGCTCGGCCAGCGCGAGGTGCTGACGCTCGAGGAGCTGATGGAGATCGTCCCCGGTCCGGACTTCCCGACCGGCGCGCTGATCCTCGGCCGCACCGGCTGCCGCAACGCCTATTCGACCGGCCGCGGCTCGATCATGGTCCGCTCGCGCCACGAGTTCGAGCAGCGCGGCGATCGCCGCTCGATCGTGCTCACCGAGATCCCGTACCAGCAGGGCAAGAACGCGCTGGTCGAGAAGATCGCCGAGGCAGCCAAGGACAAGCGCATCGAAGGCGTGAGCGACATCCGCGACGAATCGTCGCGCGAGGGCGTCCGCATCGTCATCGACCTCAAGCGCGATGCGACCCCCGAGGTCGTCCTCAATCAGGTCTGGCGCAACACCCCCGCCCAGTCGAGCTTCCCGGCCAACATGCTCGCGATCCGCGGCGGCCGCCCGGAACTGCTCAACCTGCAGGACATCATCGACGCCTTCGTCAAATTCCGCGAGGAGGTCATCACCCGCCGCTCGAAGTTCGAGCTGGCAAAGGCCCGTGAGCGCGCCCACATCTTGCTCGGCCTGGTGATCGCGGTCACCAATCTCGACGAGGTGGTGAAGATCATCCGTGGCTCGTCGAGCCCGGCCGATGCCCGCGACAAGCTGCTCGCGCGCGAATGGCCGATCGCGGAGATCGCCCAGTATATCAAGCTGGTCGAAGCGGTCGAAACCGAGATCACCGGCGACAGCTATCGCCTGTCGGACGCGCAGGTCCGCGCGATCCTCGACCTGCGCCTGCACCGCCTGACCGCGCTCGGCCGTGACGAGATCGGCGACGAGCTCAAGGAACTGGCCGACTCGATCGCCGAGCTGCTCGAGATCCTCGGCAATCGTGCGAAACTGTACGAAGTGATGGTCGAGGAGCTGACCACGGTCCGCGCCCTCTACGCGACCCCGCGCCGCACCGAGATCGCCCCCGCTGCCGACGGCATCGAGGACGAGGACCTGATCGAGCGCGAGGACATGGTCGTCACCGTGACCGTGCAGGGCTATATCAAGCGCACCAGCCTCGACAGCTTCCGCGCCCAGAACCGCGGCGGCAAGGGCCGCGCCGGCATGGCGACCAAGGACGAGGATGCCGTCACCGAGCTGTTCGTCACGTCGACGCATACCCCGGTGCTGTTCTTCTCGACCCTCGGCAAGGTCTATCGCATGAAGGTCTGGAAGCTGCCCGAGGGCGGCCCGGCCACGCGCGGACGGCCGATGATCAACATCCTGCCGCTCGCGGCGGGCGAGACCATCTCCACCGTGCTCCCGCTCCCCGAGGACGAGAGCGAGTGGGCCAATCTCCATGTGATGTTCGCCACCGCCAAGGGCTCGGCGCGCCGCAACGCGATGGACGCGTTCAACAACGTGCCCTCGAACGGCAAGATCGCGATGAAGTTCGAAGGCGAGGACGCTGACGACCGGCTGATCGGCGTGGCACTGCTGGAGGAAGGCGACGACGTGCTGCTCGCCACCCGCCAGGGCCGGGCGATCCGTTTCGCCGCCGACGATGTCCGCGAGTTCCAGAGCCGCAACTCCACCGGCGTGCGCGGCATGAAGCTGGCCGAGGGCGACGAGGTGATCTCGCTGTCGATCCTCCACCGTGTCGGCACCACCAGCGAGGAGCGCGAGGCCTATCTCCGCTTCGCGCCGTGGAAGGCCGAGAAGGAAGGCCAGCCCGATCTGGCGCCCGAGCGCTTCGACGAGCTCAAGGACCGCGAGCAGTTCATCCTCACCGTCTGCGCCAATGGCTATGGCAAGCTGAGCTCGGCCTATGAGTATCGGCGCACCGGCCGTGGCGGCCAGGGCATCACCAATATCGACAATATCGGCCGCAACGGGCCGGTGGTGGCGAGCTTCCCGGCGAGCAAGGGCCACCAGCTGATGCTGGTCACCGACCAGGCCAAGATGATCCGCATGTCGCTGGGCGACCTGCGCGTGATCGGCCGCGGCTCGGCCGGCGTGCGCCTGTTCAACGTGGCGGACAACGAGCATGTCGTCTCCGCCGCGCGGATCGAGGAAAGCGAAGGCGATGCCGAGGCGGAGCTGGGTGACGGCCCCGCCGTCGGCGAAGCCACGCCGGACGGCACCACGAGCGAGGATCTCGCTCGCGGTCCGGAAGACGGTCAGTAAGATACATCCATCGTCACCCCGGCCTTGTGCCGGGGTCCACCGCGAGGCGCGTACTGGGCAAGCGGCTCTTGCGCGTTCCTCGCGGCATGGTGGCCCCCGGAACAAGTCCGGGGTGACGAGGTAGTTGCGGCACAACCTGCGCAGCTTCAACGGAGGCCACAATGCCCGACAACACCGCCTACAAGATCCTCACCGCCGAGCAGATGCACGTCCTCGAGCATGAAGGCGTGTTCAAGGGCGCGCCGATCGACCTGCAGGACGGCTATATCCACCTCTCCACCGCCGCACAGGCACAGGAGACACTGGACAAGCATTTCGCCGGGCAGACCGGCCTGTGGCTGGCCGCGGTCGACCTGGAGGCGATGGGCGACGCCGTGCAGTGGGAGCCGTCGCGCGGCGGCCAGCTCTTCCCGCACCTCTACGCACCGCTGTCACTCGATGTGGTGACCGCCTATAGCGAGGTCGATTACGAGCCGGACGGCACGCTGCGCCTGCCGATTACGGGCTGAACCACCGGCCTCGAAATAAAATTGCCATGCGCTCCGGAAAGGCGCTTGACGGGTCCGGCTCCGCCCCGTAATTGCCCGCTTCCGCAGCGCTAACGGCCCCTTCGTCTAGCGGTCAGGACGTCGCCCTCTCACGGCGAAAACACGAGTTCGATTCTCGTAGGGGTCACCAGCTTCCTCAGGAAGCAATGCAAGCGCTGCGCGATCCAGCAGCATCGCCTCATCGCGCAGCTTCACGCTGTCGCCCGGCAATTCGGCGTCCGGAACCCGCCTCCCCGCTGCGCCACCCTCCGCCGCTTTCCATGCACGTGGCCATCCACCGTCGCCGCCGGCATCTTGGGAATGGCTGGGTCAGCCGCGAGCTGATCCGGCGGTTTGATTCCGCACTCGTCGCGCGGTTCATGATCCTCGTCGCAGCCGAATTGCCGCGGAAGCGAGCGCCGGACATCAGGTGCGCGTCCGGGCCTCAGCAAAGGCTGCTGCAACCCTGCGGGCGGGCAAATGACCCCGCCAGCCCGCAGGAGCCTCTGTGCCCAGCCCGGCAAAGGGCGGTGCCGCGTGTGGTTCCGCGGCGCCGCCCTTCCCTTATTCGAATTCGAGGATCGCCGCGTCCACCGCCAGGCTGTCGCCCGGCCCGAAATTGGCGGCCTTCACCACTGCAGCCTTCTCGGCGCGCAGGATGTTCTCCATCTTCATCGCCTCGACCACCGCGAGCGGCTGGCCGGCTTCCACCTTGTCGCCCGGCGCCACATGGAGCTGGGTGAGCAGGCCCGGCATCGGCGCGAGCAGGAACTTGCTCATGTCCGGCGGGACCTTCTCGATCATGTGGTGCCGGAATTGCGCGATGTGCGGCGGATAGACTTCGACCAGGTGCGAGGCGCCATGCGCGGTGAGCTTCCAGGCCGCGCCCTTGCGCGCGACCCCGACGCTGAGCGGCGCGCCATCGACCATGGCGGTTAGGATCAGATTGTCCGCCTGCCACTCGCCATCGATCTCGATCGGCTGGCCATCGACGGTGACGTCCTCGCTCACCACGACCGCAAAGCGATCGCCCGCGATCAGCACCACGCGCTCCTCGCCCACGTCCACTGGGCCATTGAGCTGGCCCGAAGTCGCTGCGGCCCGTTCGGCACGCTCGATGTCGATCACCGCCGCCAACGCCGCAAGCTTGCGCTTCAGCGCGTCCGATGCCGGCGCGCCGTGGAAGCCCTCGGGATATTCCTCGGCGATGAAGCCGGTGGTCAGCGCGCCCTCGCGGAAGCGCGGATGCTGGACCAGCGCCGAGAGGAAATCGATATTATGGCCGATCCCGTCGATCCGGAACCGGTCGAGCGCCGCCACCTGCAGGTCCGCCGCCTCGTCGCGCGTCTCGCCCCAGGTAATCAGCTTGGCGATCATCGGATCGTAGAACATCGAGATCTCGCTGCCCTCGGTCACGCCGTCATCGACGCGGACATAGCCATGGTCGCCGCGCGTGCCAGGCGCGCCATAGGGCGTCTCCTCGCTCGCGGGCGGGCGATAGCGCACCAGCCGCCCGGTCGAGGGCAGGAAGCCGCGATAGGGATCCTCGGCATAGACGCGGTTCTCGATCGCCCAGCCGGTCAGCTTGATGTCGTCCTGGGTAAAGGCCAGCTTCTCGCCATAGGCGACGCGGATCATCTGCTCGACCAGGTCGAGGCCGGTCACCGCCTCGGTCACCGGATGCTCCACCTGCAGACGGGTGTTCATCTCGAGGAAGTAGAAGCCCTGCCCGGTCTTGTCGGCCCCCGAGACGATCAGCTCGACCGTGCCGGCGCTGAAATAGCCCACCGCCCGCGACAGCGCGACGGCCTGCTCACCCATCGCCTTGCGCATCTCCGGCGAGACGAACGGCGACGGCGCTTCCTCGACTACCTTCTGGTGGCGGCGCTGGATCGAGCATTCGCGCTCGCCGAGATAGACGATGTTGCCATGCTGGTCGCCCAGCACCTGGATCTCGATATGGCGCGGGCTCTCGATGAACTTCTCGATGAACACCCGGTCGTCGCCGAAGCTCGCCAGCCCCTCGCGCTTGGTCGCCTCGAAGCCTTCGCGGACATCGGTTTCGCTCCAGGCAAGCCGCATGCCCTTGCCGCCGCCGCCGGCCGACGCCTTCATCATCACCGGATAGCCGATCTCGTTCGAGATGCGCACGGCATGCTCGGTATCCTCGATCACGCCGACAAAGCCGGGGACGACGTTGACGCCCGCGGCCTTGGCGAGCTTCTTGGACTCGATCTTGTCGCCCATCGCGGCAATGGCCTTGGGCGGCGGCCCGACAAAGGCGATCCCGGCTTCGGCGCACGCCCTGGCGAAGCTCTCGCGCTCCGAGAGGAAGCCATAGCCGGGATGGATGCAGTCGGCCCCGGTCTCCTTCGCGGCGAGCAGGATCAACTCGGCCTTGAGATAGGACTCCGCCGCTGGCGCCGGCCCGAGCCGCACCGCTTCGTCCGCCATCAGCACATGTGGGGCACGCGCATCGGCATCCGAATAGACCGCCACGGTGGCGATCCCCATCTTCTTGGCGGTGCGCATCACGCGGCACGCGATCTCGCCCCGATTGGCGACCAGGATCTTCTTGAACATCAGTTATTTGGCTCCACGTATTCACGCAGCTGCTTGGTTCGTTCCTGAGTAAGTTCGGTCAGGCAACCGTTGCGCATAAGCGGCCACATCGATCCGCCGATTTCGCGCGGCCCCGTTGTCGCCGCACAATGCGCATCGCGGAAGGTGATCCAGGCACGCTGCGCGACCAGGAGCCTGCCATGCTCCTTGGGATCGCCCAGAACCTCGGTTCCTCCGCGCTTCGCAAACCCCTCTGCCGTGCTCCAGGCCTGGTTCATCGCGATATCCGCGCGCAGAAAATCCCGGTAGGAACAGATGTTCATTTCGGCTTGGGTCATCTGCTTCTCGCAATCGACCCCACGCACCCTCAGCGATTCCGCAAGTCGGCACTGATCCTGCGCGATGATGCCGACAGCCTTGCCGCAATCCGGCCCTGACGCCGCCGCATGCGCGAGGAAGAGGGCGGCCAGGATCACTCCGCCGCCTCCAGCTCCACCTTCACCTCGGCCTGCATCGGCACCACGCCCAGCCGGGCGAACAGCGCCGAGTCCTTGTCGTCGCCGGCATTGCCCGCGGTGAGCAGCTTGTCGCCGGTGAAGATCGAGTTGGCACCCGCCAGGAAGCACAAAGCCTGGGTGGCATCGCTCATGCTCTCGCGGCCCGCACTCAGCCGGACCATGCTCTCCGGCATGGTGATCCGCGCCACCGCGATCGTGCGGACAAACTCGATATCGTCGATCTGCGCCAGCGGCGTGTCGGCGAGCATGTTGCCGAGCACTGTGCCCTTGATCGGCACCAGCGCGTTCACCGGCACGCTGCCCGGATGCACCGGCAAGGTCGCCAGCGCATGGATGAAGCCGACACGGTCCGGCCGAGTCTCGCCCATGCCGACGATGCCGCCGCAGCACACGTTGATCCCCGCCTCACGCACATGCTCGAGCGTGTCGAGCCGGTCCTCGAAGCTGCGGGTGGTAATCACCTCGGCATAGCGCTCGGGCGAGGTGTCGATATTGTGGTTGTAATAGTCGAGCCCGGCATCGGCGAGCATCTGGGCCTGCTTCTCGCTGAGCATGCCCAGCGTCATGCAGGTCTCCATGCCCATCGCGCGAACGCCCTGCACCATCTCGACGATGGCGGGCATGTCGCGGTCCTTGGGGTTGCGCCAGGCGGCGCCCATGCAGAAGCGCGACGAGCCATGATCCTTGGCCTGGGCAGCGGCCTGCAGCACCTGGCGCACGTCCATCAGCTTGGTCGCCTTCAGGCCCGTTTCCGCCGAGACCGACTGGCTGCAATAGCCGCAATCCTCCGGGCAGCCGCCGGTCTTGATCGAAAGCAGCGTCGAGAGCTGCACTTCGTTCGGCGCGTGGTTGGCGCGGTGGACCTCGGCGGCGCGGAAGACGAGTTCGGTGAACGGCAGGTCGAACAGCGCGGCGATCTCGTCGCGGGTCCAGTCATTACGGGTCATGGTTGCAGGGTCCGGGTAAAAAGATAGACGAACATGCCGACCCCGACCGACAGCAGCACGGGTGCTGCGATCCGGCAGAGGTTCAGGCTCTTGTGCACAGGCCTGCGCTGGAAGCGGGCGCGGACGATCTCGCCGGCGCCGGAGAAGGACAGCAGCCCCGCCAGCGCGAGCACCAGCAGCACCGCCATGACCGCGTTGGGCGCGAGGTTCTTGCTGCTGGACACCAGCGCCAGCACGCCACCCATCGATACGATGCAGAGCGAGGTCAGGTGCTTGAAATAGTCATAGAGCAGGGTCTCGCCGTCCCCGGCTTCCACCAGCTCCTCGTCGATTTCGCTCATTCGGCGGCTTCCTCCACAGGGGGCATATTGTGCCCGAGGAGCCTGAGCACTTCTTCGGCGGCTTTGACAAGGTTGGTGCCCGGCCCGAAGATCGCCTGCACGCCGGCTTCGCGCAGGAACTCATAGTCCTGCGCCGGGATCACCCCGCCAGCGATCACCTTGATGTCCGCCCTGCCCGCATCCTGCAGCTCACGGATCAGCTCGGGGATCAGCGTCTTGTGGCCCGCCGCGAGGCTGGAGGCGCCGACGACATCGACATCCTCGGCCAACGCCAGCGCCGCGGCTTCCTGCGGGGTCTGGAACAGCGGCCCCGGCACCACCTCGAAGCCGAGGTCGCCGAACGCCGAGGAGACCAGGTTGGCGCCGCGGTCATGCCCGTCCTGCCCCATCTTGGCGACGAGCATGCGCGGCTTGCGGCCAAGGCGGCGCTCGGTGGCGGTGACGCCGTCCTTCAGTCGCTCCCAGACAAGGTCGTCCTGATAGGCACCGCCATAGACGCCCTGCACCGGGGTCGGCTTGGTGGCATAGCGGCCGAAGCCCGCTTCCATCGCCGCACTGATCTCGCCGAGTGTGGCGCGGGCGCGCGCGGCATCGACTGCCAGCGCGAGGAGGTTGTTCTCAAATCCTCCCCGAGCTTGCTCGGGGAGGGGGACCGCCGGCGAAG
>JAEXLC010000209.1 GCA_023445495.1 Pseudomonadota bacterium
CAAACCCTCAATGACGAGGTAGAGGCGATCGTCGCCGTCGCCCTGCGTAATCTGGGCAGCGGCTCGGCAACGAACGACTGTACCGGAAAGCGCCAGGATAGCCTGGCGCTCGCATGCACCCAGCCCGTGCTGCGCGGCAAGACGCTCGGCCACGCGCTCCAGCGCAAATTTTCCAACTCCCTGCATGCGCGCACCCTAGGGGCAGGATCGGCGCCCCTGTCGCGCTGCTTCCCGTTTGGGCGGGAGTAATTCCACAACCTGGGTTGGTTTCAGCCGGCAAACGCAGCGCGCGCAGCTGAATCTGCTGGATCCGACGAAAGCTTGAAACCTCTTGCTTTCGAGGAAGTTATCGCCGCCATGCGGTATTTCTTCCATATCCAGAACGGCAATGGCTGCACCCGGGACGAGGAAGGCCAGGAATTCGTAGATCTCGATGCGGCCCGCCAGTCCGCGCTGACGGGCATCCGGTCGGTTCTCGGAGAGGAACTGATGCGTGGCATCGTCGACCTCTCCGGACGCCTGGATATCTGCGACGCGGACGACAGGGTACTTCTGTCGATTCCCTTCACAGAGGCCGTCTTGGTCCAGCGAACGCGGATGGAGCAATGATCGAGAAGCATCTCCGGATGCTCCGGGTCCGCGACGATGTCTCGCTCGAGGAAGAAGCTGTGCTGCTTGCGCTGATTTCCGAGACGCGCGAAGTGCCGGCGAAGACGAATTTCATTCGCGCCGGGCAACGCTTGTCCAGCTCGACCTTGCTGCTCGAGGGCATGATGTGCCGTCACAAGGACCTACGCGAAGGCGAGCGCCAGATCACTGATTTGCATCTCGCCGGCGATTTCGTCGACCTGCACGGCTTTACCCTGAAGCGCCTGGATCATCACCTGATGACGCTGACGCCGTGCAAGGTCGCTATCGTACCGCACGAGCGCCTGAAGTCGCTGTCGGAGCACCATCCGCACCTTTCGCGCCTATACTGGTTTTGCACCAACATGGACGCGGCGTCGCACCGCGAGTGGGAATTGTCGCTCGGTCGCAGGATGGCGATCGCCCGCGTCTCGCACCTGCTGTGCGAGCTTCGCATCCGCTTCGAACTGGTCGGCATGACAAATGGCCCCGCCTTCGCACTTCCCCTGACCCAGGTCGAACTCGCCGAATGTGTCGGGCTGACTCCCGTCCACGTCAATCGCATCGTCCGACAATTGCGCGAGCGCGGACTCGCCGATGTCCGGCGCGGCCACGTTAAGATACTGGACCTGCCGGGACTGGAAACGCTTGCCGAGTTCGACCCGAACTATCTCTATCTCGAGAAATTGCCGCGTTGAGCCCTTTTGACGCCTGAAGCGGGACGTGGCACCTGCAGCGGCCAAGCCTTGCGCGGAAGACGGCGGCGACCCGATCGATCGCGGGATATGCCTTGCGCTCGCTTGTCGGACTGGCGGCGTGGAGAAGATGATAGCCCTTCAGGCTCGATTGCGCAGCCTGCTCCCGAGACTACCCTGGGCCGGTGCCGGCGGGTTAGCTTCGCGTATCAGTGCCTCGACTTCGCCATCGTTGCCTTCGGGCCGGAATCCAGCCCAGCATTTTATTGAGCGACACTGCCATCCTTTCGGGATCGCACGCGGACACGCGCATGGGGCTTGAGCGTCCGCGTCACGAAGCCCTAGCCGCGCGTCTCGGGCAAGCCGTCGCCGCCGCGCCGTTCCGATCTAATAATCCATGTTATCAAATGCTTGAAACCGCACCGTAATGGGGAACGGCGGAGATGGCGACACGTTCAGCGAGCAGGAAATCCCGGAGATGATGATGCTTGCTACCGCCGACCGACGAACCCAGAGCGGTTCGCAGTTCCTTACCGATAGTTTCCAGCGGGGACTGGCGCACTGGAATCGCGAGCGGTTGGCGCCCGGACTCGCCGATGACGACTGGCAGAAGATTTTCGAGCGCGACGTCAAGATGCAGCGGCTCGAGGGCGGTTTCCTCGAGGAGCTGCGCGCCGAGGTCGCCGAGGAGGCGGCGGCGGCGCCGACCGATGTCGAGGGCTTTATCGCCTGGTTCGAGGGGCTGAAGGCGGTGGGCCCCGGGCAGGGCGACCCGCTCTTCCCCTGGCTCGCCGAGGAGGCGGACCGTGACGAGCTGCGCTGGTTCTTCGAGCAGGAAGCCGCCGGCGAGGCCGGCTTCGACGATCTCGTCGCGATGACCCAGGTCAAGCTGCCGGTACGCCCCAAGCTGGAACTCGCCCGCAACTATTGGGACGAGATGGGGCACGGCACCGAGAAGGGAATGCACGGGCCGATGCTCGATGCGCTGGTCGAGACGCTCGAAGTCGCGCCGGTGATCGAGAACACCGTGTGGGAGAGCCTGTGCCTCGCCAATGCGATGACAGCGATGGCGACGCAGCGCCGTTATGCCTGGCATTCGGTGGGCGCGCTTGGCGTGATCGAGCTGACCGCGCCGGGCCGCGCCGCGCTGGTGGCCGAGGGGCTCAAGCGCGTCGGCCTGAGCCCGAAGGAAGCACGCTATTTCACACTGCACGCGGTGCTCGACGTCAAGCACAGCGAGGATTGGAATCGCGAGGCGATCCGCCCGGCGGTGGAGGAGGATCCGCGCCGCGCCACCGCGATGGCCGAGGGTGCGCTGATCCGCCTGCGCTGCGGCGAGCGCTGCTTCGCGCGCTACCGCGCGCAGTTGATGCCCGGCGCCTGACCGGTCCCGCCGGGCGATCCCGGCGATCGACGAACGAACGACGTCACCGGGCACCCAGGCAATCGGCGCCGGGCGCCCGGCTCAAAGGGAGATGCGGAGATGGTCAAGGGAACGAACGACAAGCTGGTCGGCGATGCGCCGGCCGAGTTCGAGACGAAGCGCGGCAATGGCGGCGAGCTCCACCAGCTCGCTGGCGACGAGGGCGCGCTCACGACGCAACAGGGCGTGGCGGTCGCCGACGACCAGAACACCCTACGCCTCGGCGCGCGCGGACCGGCGCTGCTCGAGGACTTCCATTTTCGCGAGAAGATCTTTCACTTCGACCATGAGCGCATCCCCGAGCGCGTCGTCCACGCCCGCGGCTACGGCGTGCATGGCACCTTCACGCTCACCGAGTCGCTCGAGGAATTCACGACCGCGCGCATCCTGACCGAGGTCGGCGAGAAGACGCCGATGTTCACGCGCTTCTCGACCGTGGCCGGCAGTAAGGGCTCGTTCGACCTGGCGCGCGACGTGCGCGGCTTCGCGTGCAAATTCTATACGAAGGACGGCAACTGGGACCTGGTCGGCAACAACATCCCGGTCTTCTTCATCCAGGACGCGATCAAGTTTCCGGACCTGATCCACGCCGCCAAGCCGGCGCCCGACCGCAACTTCCCCCAGGCGCAGACGGCGCACGACAATTTCTGGGACTTCATCAGCCTCACGCCCGAGGCGATGCACATGATCATGTGGACCATGTCCGACCGTGCGATCCCGCGCTCGTTCCGCTTCATGGAAGGGTTCGGCGTCCACAGCTTCCGGCTGATCAACGCCAAGGGCAAGTCGACCTTCGTCAAGTTCCACTTCAAGCCGCGCCTCGGCCTCCAGTCGGTGCTGTGGAACGAGGCGGTCAAGATCAACGGCGCCGATCCCGATTTTCATCGCCGCGACCTCTGGGACGCGATCGACATGGGGACGCCGCCCGAATGGGACCTGGGCGTACAGCTGTTCGACGAGGCGTTCGCCGAGCGCTTCGAGTTCGACATCCTCGATCCGACCAAGCTCATCCCCGAGGAGCAGGTGCCGGTGCGGATCGTCGGCAGCTTCGTCCTCGACGGGCTGGTCGACAATTTCTTCGCCGAGACCGAGCAGGTCGCCTTCTGCACCCAGAATGTCGTGCCGGGGATCGGCTTCACCAACGATCCGCTCCTCCAGGGCCGCAACTTCTCCTATCTCGACACGCAGCTGAAGCGGCTGGGCTCGCCGAACTTCACCCATATTCCGATCAACCAGCCGCGCGGCTGCCCGGTCCACAATTTCCAGCAGGACGGGCACATGGCGATGCGCAACCCCAAGGGCCGGGCCAATTACGAGCCGAACAGCTGGGGCGGGCCGCGCGAGGACCCCAAGTCGGGCTATCGCCATTTCGCGGCCGAGGAAGCGGGCCAGAAGGTCCAGCTTCGTCCCGAGAGCTTCGCCGACCATTATAGCCAGGCGCGCCAGTTCTTCGTCAGCCAGACCCCGATCGAGCGCAAGCATATCGGCGATGCGCTGGTCTTCGAGCTGTCGAAATGCGCGCGCGTCGATATCCGCGAGCGGATGGTCGGCCACCTGCGCAACATCGACGCGGCGCTCGCCAGCACCGTCGCCGCGGGGCTCGGACTCGACAAGCTGCCGCCGGCGGCAAAGGCGGCGGTCTCGCCGCGCGACGACCTGCCGCCTTCCGATGCGCTCAGTATCGTCAAGCGCGCGCCCGGCAGCTTCGCCGGACGCAAGCTCGGCATCCTGGTCAGTGACGGCGCGCCGGCCGCACTGCTCGCCGCACTGGTCAAGGCAGTGGAGGCGCTTCCCGCGAGCTACGAGCTCGTCACTCCGAAGGTCGGCGGCGTCGTCCTCGACGACGGCACGCTGGCGCAAGGCAAGCAGAAGATCGATGGCGGCCCCTCGGTCCTGTACGATGCGGTCGCGCTGCTGGTCACCGCGGAGGGCGCGGCACGGCTCGCGCGCGACGGGGCGGCCCGCGACTTCGTGGCCGATGCCTTCGGGCACCTCAAGTTCATCGGCTACACGCCGGAGGCGATGCCGCTTCTGGCCAAGGCGGGAATCGCGGAGGCCGACATGGACGAGGCCCTCGTTCAACTCGAGGGAGCGGCCTCCGCCAAGGCCTTTCTCGACGCCGCCGGGCAGCTTCGCTTCTGGGAGCGCGAGTTCAAGGTCGACCTCGATGCCGAGGCGTTCCTCGAGAACAATCCCGTCGAATAGGGTGTCGCGTGGGACGCGCCGCGCGGCGCGTCCCTTTGGCAACCGTGTCAGGCGCCGGGTACCCGGCCCACCGCCGGGATATCGCCGGTAGGGACCGTGACTATGGCGTGGTGCCCTGCGCCGAGGGCGGGCGTCCTCTGCGCCGGGCCGTCTCGCCGCGCGCGCGCCGCGCCGTGTCGCGCAGCTGCCGCCGGATCGTCGGCCCGACCAGATGAGAGGCGACGTGCGAATAACCCTCGGCGGTGAGCTTGCGCTCGATTTGGTCGATTCGCTCGTACGCGCCGGTTCCGGCGAGTTCGAGCGCCCGTTGGATCAGGTTCTTTTCCATGCTCGAAGCTCTGCCGCCGGAGCCGAGCTCGCGCGCCAACCCAGGTTAAGAAAGGCCGGGCAAGGACCCGGTCAGCCGCGCAGGCTGTCGGGCAGTACGCCGCCATTTTCGGCGAGCTTCGCCATCACTGCCTTGTGCAGCGCGATATTCTGCTCCGCGCTGCCGTTTTCGCCGGCATGGACGCCCAGTTCCTCTCCGAGCGCCTTGCGCGCCTCGAGGCTCGAATCGAGATCGAGCAGCTTGAGCAGGTCGACGATGGAGGTCTGGTAGTTGCCGCCGCCGCCCTTCATCTCCGCCATCTCCGAAAGTACGGCGCCCACATCGACGGCCGGATTGGGCGCGGGCGTCGCGTTGGGAGCCGGGGCGGGCGCCGGCGACGCGGGGCTCGGGGCCGGCGCCGGTGCGGACGCAGGCGTAGCGGCCTTGTGACCGAAGATCTTGTCCTTGATGCTGCTGAAGATGCCCATGGCCTGCTCCTTGTCTCCTGGCGTCGGGCGAGAAAACGCGGAACCGCTTCAAAGGGTTCGCGCGGAACGCGCCGGAAATGCGGGCGTTGGAGGAGCGAGCCCGCAAGGGGCGACAATCGGGAGGCAAGGATGCACGCAGTTCGTTGGATGACGCTTGGCGCCGCGGCGCTGGCACTTGCAGGCTGTGGTTCGAAGACCGAGACCAGCTCCACGGATACCACGACCGTCACCGCCAATAGCGATGGCACGATGGCCAACGACATGGCGATGGTCCCTGCCGCCTCGGCCGGAGAGACCTTCGCCAATGCGGCGGCGGCAAGCCACGCTTTCGAGATCGCGACTTCCCAGCTCGCCGATGCGCAGGGCGCTTCGGCCAAGACCAAGAAGTTCGCCGCCGACATGATCAAGGCGCACACCGATTCGACCGCCAAGCTCAAGACCGCCGCGAGCGCCGCGACGCCGGCGATCGTTCCCGATGCCACGCTCACCGCCGAGCAGCAGCAGGTACTCGACTCGCTCAAGGGCGTGAAGGGTGCCGATTTCGACAAGGCCTATGCGACGGCCCAGGTCGATGCTCACCAGAAGACGCTCGATGCGCTCAAGGCCAATGCCGGCGACAACGCCGTACCGCAGTCGCTGCGGGACTTCGCGGCCAAGCTGATCCCGACCGTCGCCGCGCACCTCAACATGGCCAAGTCGCTCTGACCGACGGCCTCGCGAGGCAATGCGCGAGTCCGCCCCACGCTGGCCCCTGCAGCTCTGGCTGGTCCGCCACGGCCAGAGCGCGGGCAATGTCGCGCGCGACGAGGCGCATGCGGCCGGTCTCGAGCGCATCCCGCTGACGCTGCGCGACGTCGATGTCCCGCTGTCGGCGCTCGGCGAGCAGCAGGCGGAGGCGCTCGGCCGCTGGTTCGCGCGCGGCTGCGGCAACGGCCTGCCCGATGTGATCCTTTCCAGCCCCTATGTCCGCTCGAAGGACACCGCGCGCCGCTTCCGCGACGCGGGCGGTGCCGAGCCCGCCGAGCCGGTCTGCGTCGACGAGCGGCTGCGCGAGAAGGAGTTCGGCATCCTGGACGGGCTCACCACCGCCGGTGTCGCAGCGCAGGAGCCGCAACAGGCGGAATTTCGCCGGCTGCTCGGCAAATTCTACCATCGTCCGCCCGGCGGCGAGAGCTGGGCGGACGTGATCCTCAGGCTGCGCGGCCTGCTCGACACCGTGTCGCTCCACTACGGCGGACGCCGTGTGATGATCGTCGCCCACCAGGTCGTAGTGCTTTGCCTGCGCTACATCCTCGAGAATATGAGCGAGGAGGAGATTCTGGCCGTCGACAGGCTTGGCGATGTCGCCAATTGCTCGGTGACCGAATATCGCTTCGACGCATCGACGGGCAAGGACGGCGGGCTCGTGCTGGTCCGCTACAATGAAGTGGCGCCAATGGAGGAAGATCCCGCGGCGCAAGTGACGCGCGCGCCCGACGCGCGCGTCGCCGCACGCGGATGAGCGCGCTCGATTCCGCCTGGCTGGCGGCGCATCCGCTGCCGGCGATCGGGCAGGAGACCGACAAGAATGCGCGCGGGCGCATGCTCTGCGCCGGCGGCTCGCTGACGGTTCCGGGCGCACTCGCGCTTACCGGCGAGGCGGCGCTGCGTGCCGGTGCCGGCAAGGCGCTGCTCGCGGTGCCGGAGCCGGCGAGGCTGGGGCTCGGTATCGCCATGCCAGAAGCCGCCATCTTCCCGCTCCCGACCAATGACGAGGGCGAGCTGGCCGGCAAGGCCGGCGAACGGATCGCCGCCCTGCTCGATCGCTGCGACAGCCTGGTCCTGGGGCCAGGGATGGGCGAGCGATCTGCCGCGGCTACGATCCTGCGCCATATCCTTGCCGAGGCGCGCGCCGACCTGCCGATCCTGCTGGACGCTGCGGTCATCGCGGGCGCGCGCGGATGCGCCGACGCGGTCCGCGCCCGCGATGGCAAGGTGGTGCTGACGCCGCACCCCGGCGAGATGATCGCGCTGATGGAGTGCGACGCGGCCGAGCTTCGCGATGCGCCGGACGCGGGGGGGGGGCCCCCCCCCCCCCCCGTTT
>JAEXLC010000284.1 GCA_023445495.1 Pseudomonadota bacterium
ATCGTCATCCCCGCGAAGGCGGGGATCCAGAGCCCGATAGGCTGACGTTGCAGAGGAGAAATCCTGGGTCCCCGCCTTCGCGGGGATGACGGCCGAGGGCTTAAGCGCTCACCCGAACATCCCCAGCGCCACCAGGATCAGCACGAAGATCGCCAGGATCCAGGTGATGAAGAAGGTCAGCACCCAGGCGCGCATGAAGGCGGAGAACCAGCCGATGTCATAGGCCTGCTTCAACTGCCGGGTGATGTGGACGAAGGGCACCAGCACCGCCACCATGCCAAGCGGCCCGCCGCCCAGCCCGATCGCGTTGGCGAGCGCTACCACGATGTAGAAGAGCGACATGAACGCGATCGAGTAGATGATGAAGATCGTGTGGTCGTACAGCTTGTACTGGCGCTTCCAGAAGAACAGCGACCACAGGAAGGGCAGCGACAGCGGGATCAGCAGCCAGGAGAATTTGTAGCTCGCCGACTGGAGCTTGTAGAGCATCAGCGCCGGGTTCTTCTGCCATTTCTCGATGCCGTGATCGAGCGCGGGCCAGCCGGTATGCGCTTCGGAGGTGGTGACGTCGAGATTGCCGCTCGCCAGTGACTTGGCCGCCTTGTCGAGCCCCACAAGGTCGTTCTGCGCATCGGCGATCCGCTCGCGATATTCGGCCTTGTCGCTCTCGTCGGTCGCCTTGGCGAGCTTCTTCTGCGCCTTTTCCAGCTTCTCCCGGGCATCCTTCTTCGCGAAGTCGATCGCGGCGACCGGCTTGAGATTGCCGCCATTGATATCGGTCGGCGTCGAAATGCCCACCCAGGAGAAGACCGCGAACATCGCGAAGACCGAGAACAGGAAGATCGCCATCGGCGAGACGAAGCGCGCGCGCTCGCCGGCGATATAGCGCTTGGTCAGCTCGCCCGGGCGCCAGGCCAGCATCGGCAGCGTCCGCCAGAACTTGCCTTCGAAATGGAAGACGCCGTGGACGATGTCGTGCCCGATCGCATGGAGCGATCGGTGGACATGCCCCGCCTGCCCGCAATTATGGCAATGCGATCCGATCAATGCGGTACCGCAATTGAGGCAGAGGCCATGGCCCTCGCCATGTCCTTCGCCTGCCCCCGGCTCGACCGCACGGCCAAGCAACGCCCCAGTCGCCAGTTCCCCGGCTGCTTCGATTTCCCCCGACATGCGGCCTTGGCTACCAGCTTCATGCTGCACGTGCTAGCAGGTGAAATCATGACTGACGCAGCAACCCTGATCGCCGATATGGCCGCCCGCGCCCGCCTCGCCTCGACGAAGCTTGCCGCGATGCCGACCCCGGCCAAGGCGGCTGCGTTGCGCGCCGCCGCCGCCGCGATCCGTGCCGATGCCGCTGCGATCCAGGCCGCCAATGCCGAGGACATGGCTGCTGCGGAAGCGAACGGCCTGTCCGGCGCGCTGCTCGATCGGCTCAAGCTTGACGAAAAGCGAATCGAGAGCATGGCGGCGGGCGTCGAGGCGGTGGCGGGTCTCGCCGATCCGGTCGGCGACGTGTTCGACCGCGTCGATCGCCCCAATGGCCTCGTCCTGACGCGGGTCAGGGTACCGATCGGGGTGATCGGCATCATCTATGAGAGCCGGCCCAACGTCACCGCCGATGCCGGGGCGCTCTGCGCGATGGCGGGCAATGCCGCGATCCTGCGCGGCGGTTCCGAGGCGATCCGCTCGAACCGCGCGATCCACGCGGCGCTCGCCCGCGGCCTTGCCGAAGGCGGCATGCCCGAGGATGCGGTGCAGCTCGTCCCCATCACCGATCGCGCGGCGGTCGGCGCGATGCTCACCGCGGAGGGCGCGATCGACATGGTCGTGCCGCGCGGCGGCAAGGGCCTCGTCGCGCGTGTCCAGGCCGAAGCGCGGGTGCCCGTGCTCGCCCATCTCGACGGGCTCAACCACACCTATATCGACGGCGCCGCCGATCCGGCGATGGCGAAGGAGCTGGCGCTCAACGCCAAGATGCGCCGCACCGGCATCTGCGGCGCGACCGAGACGTTGCTGATCGACCGCGCCTTCGCCGATCCCGCGCCGATCCTCGCCGCGCTGGCCGATGCCGGCTGCGAGCTGCGCGGCGATAGTGATCTGCAGGCGCTCGAGCCGCGCATGGTCGCGGCGAGCGATGCGGATTGGGATACCGAATATCTCGATTCGATCCTGTCGGTGAAGCGGGTCGACGGCGTCGACGAAGCGATGGCGCATATCGCCGCGCATGGCTCGCACCATACCGATGCGATCGTCACGGCGGATGCAGCCGTGGCCGAGAAGTTCCTGGCGCAAGTCGACAGCGCGATCGTGGTGTGGAACGCCTCGACCCAGTTCGCCGATGGCGGCGAGTTCGGGCTCGGCGCCGAGATCGGCATCTCCACCGGCCGCCTCCACGCCCGCGGACCGGTCGCGCTCGAAGGGCTGACGACCTATAAATGGGTGGTCCGCGGCACGGGGCAGGCGCGTCCTTGAAGGCTGCGTATCGAAAGTATACATTTGTCGTATGGCACGAACCAATGTGATCACCGGCCGCGTGGACGACGAGCTTTCGGCGAAGCTCGATCAGCTCGCAGTCCGTATGGATCGCTCCCGCGCATGGATCGTAGCGCGTGCGGTTGAAGAGTTCGTCCTCTCCGAAAGCGAGCTGTTCGATTCGCTGGACGAAGCAGAACGGCAAATCGATCGCGGCGAGTATCTTACGCAGGAACAGATGGAAGCCTGGTTCGCTGAACGGCTGCGTGACCGAGCTAGCTAGTGCTTGAGGTCCGATGGGCATTGATGGCCCAGGCCGATCTGGCGCGCATAATCCGACACTATCAGGGTATCGATGCAGGCGTGGCGGCGGAAATGGGTCGCCGCATCCTGCAGGCGACGCAGGTAATCGCTGAGTTGCCTTATGGCGGCGCAGTCACGGTGCGTGGCGACCGGCGCAAATGGCATGTGCCGGGAACTCGCTATCAGCTCTTCTATCGGCCGGCGAAGGATCATATCCGCGTCCTTCGCGTGCTGCACGGGGCGCAGGATCAGGTTTCTCGGCAATGAAACGTATCGGCCTGCTCGGCGGCTCGTTCAATCCGGCGCACAAGGGGCATCGCAAGCTCTCGATCCACGCGATTCGCGCGCTGGGGCTCGATGAGGTGTGGTGGCTGGTCTCGCCCGGCAATCCGCTCAAGGACAGGGCGGGCATGGCGCCGTTCAAGGTGCGCATGGCCTCGGCCCAGCGGATGGCGCGGCATGCGCCGATCCGGGTGTCGGACATCGAGAAGCGGATCAAGACGCGCTACACCGCCGATACCGTCCGCAAGTTGCCCCGGCTGTTCCCCCAGCATCGCTTCATCTGGCTGATGGGGGCGGACAATCTCGCCCAGTTCCACAAATGGGAACGATGGCGCGACATTGCCGAGCAGGTTCCGATTGCGGTGATCGCCCGTCCGGGATATGATCGCGATGCCCATGCAAGTCCTGCAATGGGTTGGCTGCGGCGCGCTGTGTGGCCCGCAGGCCAGGCGAAGAACTGGACGCGTTGGAGATTGCCGGCCCTCGTGCTGTTGCGCTTCCGCCCCGATCCTACTTCGGCGACGAGCCTTCGGGCCGCCGATCCCGCCTGGCACCGGCGTTACCAGGCGTCGTCTCCATCCCGACACCACACAGATTTGTTGCAACCCTAGGAGGCCCCTTGGCCACATCGCCCAATGTTCTGCGTTCTTCCGATGCCAAGGGTGGCGTCGAAGCGCTGCACCAGCTCGTGATGGCGTCGCTCGACGACGATCAGGCGGTCGAGACGGTCTCGATCCCGCTCGCCGGCAAGAGCAGCATCGCCGACTATATGGTCGTGGCTTCGGGCCGCTCGACGCGCCAGGTCGCGTCGATGGCGGTGAAGCTCGCCGACAAGATCAAGGCCGAGTTCGGCCGCACCCCCCGCGTGGAGGGCCTGCCCACCGCCGATTGGGTGCTGATCGACGCCGGCGACGTGATCATCCACCTGTTCCGCCCCGAAGTGCGCAGCTTCTACAATCTCGAGCGGATGTGGTCGTTCGGCGAAGCCGGCCAGGCCTGATTCGCTAGTTTAGTGTTCCGCACCGGCCCGCTCCCCCACCCGGCCACCCGACGGCAGTATCATAT
>JAEXLC010000098.1 GCA_023445495.1 Pseudomonadota bacterium
CCCCGGCACAAGGCCGGGGTGACGAGGTTTTGTCGATCCGGTCTTGGCAGCCGGCGCTCATTGGACGCCGGCTCCTATCTGCAGTCCGGCTCAGGGCTTGGCGGTGTAGACCGTGTCCGTCGGCCCCCAGCCGCTGATATAGACGATCGCCGGCTGCTCCCGCGTCAGGGCGAAATGCGCATCGTCGGCGCCTTCGGTGTAGAAACTGCCCGGGGGCAAGGCCTTCACCTTCGCCTCGTCGGCGGTGGCGCCATAGCCGAAATACCAGGTTCCGCTGACCACCACCGCGCTGCGTGCGTCGCGGTGGGTATGCGCCTGGATCCGGGTATGGGCGGGCACCCGGATCTCGATCGTGTAGGGGCCGGCCTTGGTAGGATCGCCGAGCAGCACGGTGGTGCGGATGCCGGCGACGCCGGAGGTGCCCGGCCCCGCCCCGCCCTTGGCAAGCGCCTCGATCTCCGTCGGCGTCAGGCGCACCTGCTGCGCCTGGGCCGGGAGGCTGGCCAGCAGGGCGAAGGGCACGATGCCGGCGGCGAGCAGATGCATCCTCATCGGCCAGTCCCCAGGAAGGCCTTCACCAGCTTGACCGTCGCGGTGGGGTTCTCCTCCATGATCCAGTGGCCGGAATCGGGGACGACCCCTTCGGTCACGTTGGTGGCGCCGGCACGCATCACCGCGGCCATGGTCAGCCCGAACGACTTCTCGCCGCCGAGCGCGAGGATCGGCATGTTCAGCTTCGCGCCGGTGGCGAGCCAGGCGCGGTTGTCGATCGCGTCCTGATCGAAGGCGGCGAACTGGGCGAAGCCGGAATGCATGCCGCCGGGACGCGCGTAGAGCGCCGCGTAATGCTGGCGCGACTTCTCGTCGAACCGGGCGGGATGGGCCGAGAACTCGTTCCAGAAGCGATCGAGATAGATGCGCTCACGGCCGGCGACCAGGCGCTCCATGTCGGGCCCGCCGAAGCGGAAATGCCAGAGCAGCGGGTTCTTGAGGATCTCCTCCCACGGGCCGACGCCGGGCACCGGCGCATCGATCAGCACGAAATGACCGACCCGATCGGGCTGCTGGGTGGCTAGGGCAAAGCCGACCATGTTGCCGATGTCATGCGTGACCATGTCGAACTTCTGGATGCCGAGCGCGGCGAGCACGCCCTGCATGTCCCGGCCCTGGTTCATCTTGTCGAACCCGCCGGCGGGATGGGCGGACAGGCCCATGCCGCGCAGATCGGGCACGATCACGGTGTGATCGTCGTCGAGCGCCGCGGCGAGCGGCGACCACATGTCACCGGTCTCGCCATAGCCATGGAGCAGCAGCACGGCCGGCCCATGCCCGCCGACGCGGACATGGATGGTGGTGCCGTTCGTCTTGATTTCCTGCGTCTTGAAGGCGGCCGGGAACGGCGCGACCTGCGCGGAGGCGGGCGCGGCGACGCAAAGTGCCGTCGCCATGAGCAGAGATTTGAGCATTGGGGACTCCTTGAGCCTTGGAAAAGGATTTCCCAGGAAGAGTGTCCGGGCGGCATGCCCGTCTCAATGCCAGCGCGGGGGCCAGACGATACCCGGACGGGTAAAGTCAGGCCGAGACCGGCAAGGTCGGCCAGCGATCGACGATGCGCTGGCCGTCGAACACCGCGATGTCGCCGAACTGGAGGAACAGCGCCTCGCTCTGGTTCGGGCGCAGGAAGACATAGTCGTCGGGCCGCAGCGCGACCCTTGCCGAGCCGGTGAGCAGCTCCTGGTTGCTCGATCGCCCGAACAGCCCGTTATATTCGAGGCCCGGCGGCGAGACCGGGGTGGCAAGCCAGTGGCCGCCATAGACGAAGAAGCCCTTCTCCGTATTCGGATCGAAGAAGTTGATCGGGCCGGACAGCCATTCATAGCCGGGCAGGCGGAAGCGCTGCTGCGCCTTGATCACCGGCGTGGCGATGAAGGCGGCGGGCAAATGCGGCTCGAGCGTCGGCACGTCGAAGTCCACCGGCTTCACGAAGGCGGAACCGACCGACACTTCGTTCGCTGCCGTCCCCTTGCCCGCATGGAGCGCATAGGTGGGGCTGCCCGCGCCGTTGAGCGTCAGCCCGGCGGGGTCGATTCCGATGGCCCTTATAGATGCTATTGATTTGCGATAGCGATCCTGCGCCTCGGCAAAGGCGGCGGCGGGATCGAGCATCTTCACGACATGCGGGTCATAGCCCATCAGCCCCGACACGCTGAGCAGCGGGTTGGCACGCGCCTGCGCCACGGCCCTGGCCAGGCTCTCGGGATCGGGGAAGCCGCCGCGATGCAGCCCGACATCGATCTCGAAGGCGACACGGACCGGGCGGCCGATGCCCTGCGCGATCCCGGCATATTGAGCCAGCCGCTCGGGCGTATCGATCAGCCACTGCACCTTGGCGCCGGCTTCCGGGCTGTGGGTGCGCAGGAAGGCCGCCGCCTCCAGCGCGGGCAGCGGCTTGCCGAGCAGCAAGTCGGCATCGGGGTGCAGCCGCGCCATGTCGGCCAGCATCGCGCCGTTGAACACCATCAGCCGATTGGTGCCCATGCCGGCGGCGACATGGGCGATCAGATTGGGGGACGGCAGCGACTTGACCACCACGCGCAGCGGCAGGCGCGACGGCGCCAGCACCTTCCTGGCGGCGGCGATGTTGTGGTCCAGCCGCTGGCGATCGACCACCAGCACCGGATGCGCGATGCCAGCGTCGCGCAGCGCCTTGCTCAGCCGGAGGAAATAGGTGTCGTGCGCGCCGCCCTGGTCGCCCTTGCGCAACGCCGCGACGCCGATGCCGCCGGCGACCACCGCCGCGCCGCCGACGATCATCGCCCGGCGGCCGAAGCGGCGCGGCTTTGCGGGTGCCTCAGCCATGTCCCACGATCCCCCTGAGATAGGAATTCAGCATCCGCCCCTGCGGATCGAGCGCGCGGCGGATCTCCATCGCGTCGCGCCAGCGCGGATAGAGGGCAGCGAAGTCCTGCGCGCCGAGCGAGTTCATCTTGCCCCAGTGCGGGCGGCCGCCATGGCGACGCAGGATCGGCTCGATCAGGGCGAAGAAGAAGTCGTGGTCCTCCTTGTAATAGGCATGGACCGCGACCGATCCGCTCTCGCGCTGGTAGAAGGGCGAGAGCCAGGCATCGTCGGCCGCGACGATCCGCGCCTCGAACGGGAAGAACACGTCGCGGCGATGCGTCTCGACCGCGTCGATCACCTCGCGCAGGGCGGCGACATGCGCCTCGATCGGCACATGATATTCGATTTCCTTGAAGCGCACCGGGCGCTCGTTGGAAAGCAGCTTCCAGCCTTCGTCGACCGCGATCTCGGGCTGGATGCGGTCGAGCTCGCGCGCGGCGATCGTGCGGCGCATGCCCGGCGCGAACTCGAACACGTCGCGCAACGTCTTGAGGCTCATCAGCGTCTCGGCATCGGCATCGGGACCGCGCGGCTGCACCGGATCGCTGGTCACGTCATGGGTGATGACCGCGCAGCGATTGGTGAAGGGCAGCACCAGGAACTCGGCATTGCGGTGCCGGGCACGCAAGGTGGGCCAGTCCTCCAGCACCTCGCGGGTATGGCGGATCTCGACGCGCTTGCGCACCCGGGTGAGCGGCCGGTTCCGCAGCGTCACCTGCGTCACCACGCCGAACGCGCCGAGATTGACGCGGGCGGCGTTGAAGATGTCGGCATTGCGGGTGGCATCGCAGTCGAGGATCTCGCCCGAGGGCGTGGCGAGCCGCATCGCGACGACCTCGCCGTGCAGCGCCTTCAGCCCCTTTCCGGTGCCGTGGGTACCGGTGGCGAGTGCGCCAGCGAGCGACTGCTTGTTGATGTCCGGCAGGTTGGGCATCTCCTGCCCGATCGCGGCGAGCGCGCTGCCCAGGTCGCGCAGGCGCGTGCCCGCCCAGACCGTCGCCTGATGCTTCGCCGTGTCATGGGCCACCAGGCCGGTCAGCCCGTCGAGCGTAACGAGCGTGCCCTCGGTCGGCACCAGCTGCGAGAAGGAATGGCCCGAGCCGACCGGGCGCACCGGCGCCGGGCCGGACTTGAGCAGCGCGGCCAGTTCGTCCTCGCTGGCCGGTGCGGCGCGTCTGGCGGGATAGGATTGCGCGGTGCCCGCCCAATTGCGCCACAGCAGGTTGCCGGCCTTGTCATTGAGCGGCGGTTCGGGAGGCTCGCGGTCGAGCCAGAGCCGGCGACCGGCGAGCCCCCCTGCGGTCAGCGCCCCCGCACCGACCACACCTCCACCGACCAGCAGCGCGCGGCGCGAGATCCGGGCCATCGCTCAGCGCCCCGCCATGAAGCGGATCAGCGCGGCATAATCCTCGGGCTTGCAGGCGAAGCATTGCCCGCCCGGCGGCATGCCATTGAGCCCGGCCACGGCGTTGCGGGTGAGCTCCTGCTCGCCCTTGGCCCAGCGCGGATCCCAGGCAGCGCGGTCGCCGGTCAGCGGCGCGCCGGTGTCGCGCACCGTGTGGCAGGCCTTGCACGAGGTCTCGTAGAGCTGGGCGAGATGCTGGCTGGCCGGCTGCATCGCCGCGCTCTGTGCCTCGGTGATCGGCGACGGGCGGGCGGCGGGCGTTCCGGTAGAGCCGCCACAGGCGGACAGCGCAACCAGGCCTGCCACGGCCAGGCTCCGCGCCCCTGCCCTCCGGACCCAAGCCCCACGCAATTCCCCCCGCGGCAAGGCCATGCGCACCCCCATTGACACTATAAATTAGTCATGGCTAACTAATAGTCATCGCTAATCCGGTCAAGAGCCGTACGCGAGGGGGACTGGGTGGCCGACCAAGCGAACCAAGCATTGTCCGATACCCGAAGGACGCCGCGCGGCGCCCTGCCCCAACTGCATTTCGATCCTACCCGGCGCGCCATCGCGCGGGAACTGCGCTGCCCGGCAACGGGCCGAAAGGACTTCTAGCAAAGAGCAAAACGGCACACGCCAGAGGGAGGCGACATGAGGGAAGTGCAAAGGGGGACGGCAATCTGCGCGGCGGCATTGCTGTGGAGCGGCCAGGCATGGGCGCAGACGGGAACGCCAGGCGAGACAGGCGCCACGGCTGGCAACGAGGAAATCGTCGTCACCGCGCAGCGACGGGAACAGTCGCTCCAGGATGTGCCGATCAGCGTCAACGTGTTCAGCGCGGCGACGCTCGACGCGCTGGGCGCGCAGAGCGCCGGCGACATCGACACCTTCACCCCGGGCCTGACGATCGACGACACTTCGGTCACCCAGCCCCATTACTCGATCCGCGGCGTCGACTCCGACGATTTCGGCATCGGCACCGAGCCAGCGGTCGGCGTGTTTATCGACGGCGTCTATACCGGCCGCTCCGGCTCGGCGCTGATCTTCTTCAACGATGTCGACCGCGTCGAAGTGCTGAAGGGGCCACAGGGCACGCTGTTCGGGCGCAACACCTCGGCGGGCGCGATCTCGATCATCACCAAGAAGCCGGTCGATGCGTTCGAGGGCAATGCCCAGCTGCGCTTCGGCAATTACGGGCGGAAGCGCGCCGAGGGCATGCTCAACGTGCCGCTGGGCGATACGCTCGCGCTGCGGGTGAACGGCGTCTACAACAAGCGCAACGGCTATCTGACCGATGCCGTGACCGGTCAGGACTATGAGCGCGAGGACAATTGGTCGGGCCGCGCCGCGCTGCGCTTCCGGCCGGGTCCGGGCACCGATATCCTGCTCGCCTATGACCATGACAACACCCACAAGGACGGCCCCGCCGCGATCGGCATCGGCCCGCTCGCGCTCAGCCAGGATCCCGAGGGGCCCTTCGCCAACGACACGCTCGGCGGATCGCGCGAATCCCGGCTGCTCGATGCGTTCACGCTGACCATCGACCAGGACCTGGGCGACAAGCTCAAGCTGACCAGCCTCTCTTCCTATCGCTGGTTCAAGACGCTCAACCGCGAGGACGAGGACGGCACCAACCTGGCCGCGCATCACCTCGACACCGAGAATAACGAACGCAACCGGAGCTATTACCAGGAGTTGCGCCTCGCCCAGTCGACCAGCGCCCTCACCTGGGTGCTCGGCGCCAGCTATTTCCACGAGAGCGCCACCCAGAAGACCCGGACGATCGCGTTGACCGACTCGATCGACACGGTGCTGGCCAATGTCGCCGGTCTGCCGCTGTTCACCGTGCTCGACAGCGTCGGGCTTCCAGTGTTCGGGCTCCCCTGGGTGGAATCGATCGACAATCATGCCGACAATGATTCCTACGCGGCATTCGGCGACCTCACCTGGTCCGCCACTCCGAAGCTGAACCTCACGGTGGGCCTGCGCTACACGCGGGACGAGAAGCAATTCTCCTGGCGGGTCAATCCGTACAGTGCGCCGGGGCTGGAGCAGGTCGGCGCACCGGGCGCGCTCTACAACGCGATCCTGGGCGCCAATGTCTTCCCCGCGGCCGCGACGATCAGCGTCGCCGATTTCTACGACGCGGTGGTCGGCACCAACATCATCTTCGAGGCGGGCGCGCTGAACGGCACGCGTTTTACCCGCAAGGAGAGCTTCTCCGACGTCAGCCCGCGTTTCGTGATCGACTATCACTTCACGCCCGACGTGATGGCCTATGCCTCGGCCGCGCGCGGCTACAAGGCGGGTGGATACAACAGCGTCGAGCTCAATTCCTTCTTCAAGCCCGAGACGGTGTGGAACTTCGAAGGCGGTCTCAAGTCGAACCTGTTCGAGCGCCGGCTGCAGTTCAACCTGTCCGCCTATCACTATGTCTATCGCGACCGGCAGCAGCTCAGCCTGGAATCGATCAGCGGATCGGGCGTGCCGCAATATGTGACGCTGAGCGGCGACTCCAGGGCCTGGGGCATCGACCTCGACACGCGCTTCGCGATCGCACCGGGTATCTCGATCGGCGCGGTGGCGGGCTATATCGACTCGGTCTGGGTCAGCCGCACCGAGCAGGGCGTGGATATCGACGGCCAGCCGACCGGCGAGCCCAGCTTCCGCGGCGTGCTGAACGCACATCTCGACCGCGACCTTGGCGGCGGGGCCGGTGGCATCTTCGCCGATGCCAGCTACAGCTACACCTCGAAGCGGCGGCTCAACGATGCGATCCGCGCTTCGGACGCGGCGCTGGAGAACAGCCCGATCTATGGCGACATGGTCGATTTCTCGAAGCTCAAGCGCCTGCGCGGGAGCCGCGAGATCGTCAATGCGCGGATCGGCTGGCGGCTGCCGGGCAATGCCTTCTCGCTCTCGGTCTTCGCCGAGAATCTGTTCGACGTGCGCACCCCGCGCACGCTCAACCCGATCAGCGCGCAGACGCTCGGCACGCCCTATGTCCGCATGGACCGGCCGCGCTTCTGGGGAGTGGAGCTGAATGGGCGGTTCTGAGCCGGGCCGCCCGGCCTTCCCGCCCGGCTTCCGCTGGGGCGTGTCGGCCTCCGCCTATCAGATCGAGGGTGCGGTTAGCGAGGGCGGCCGTGGCCCTTCCACCTGGGACCGGTTCTGCGCCGAGCCCGGGCGGATCGCCGACGGCAACAGCGGCGCGGTCGCCGCCGATCACTATCACCGCTTCGCCGAGGATATTGCGCTGATGCGCGAGCTGGGGGTGACCGACTATCGCCTGTCGATCGCCTGGCCGCGCATCCTGCCCGAGGGGCGCGGCACGGTGAACCAGGCGGGCCTCGATTTCTACGCGCGGCTGGTCGACGCGCTGGGCGAGGCCGGCATCGCGCCGATGGTGACGCTCTACCATTGGGACACGCCGCAGGCGCTGGAGGATGCGGGCGGCTGGACCAGTCGCGACATGGCCAACTGGTTCGCCGATTATGCCGGGATCGTCGGCGCACGGCTTGCAGATCGCGTGGCCCGCTGGGCGACGCTCAACGAGCCGATGGTGCTCACCAATATGGGTTATGCGGTGGGCGGCCATGCCCCGGGCAGGACGCTCGGGCTCGGCGCGCTGCCGGTGGCGCATCACCAGCTGCTCGGCCATGGCCGCGCGGTCGGCGCCCTGCGCGCCGCCGGGGCGTCTGGGATCGGGATCGTCAACAACCAGATGCCGGTCTGGCCCGCCAGCGCCGAGCCGGCGGATGTGGCTGCGGCCAATCTCTACCGCATCCTCACCTGCTGGCTCTATTCCGATCCGGTGCTGCTCGGCCGCTATCCCGAGGCGATCGGTTCGGTGATGCCGGGGCCAGTTGAGGCCGATCTCGTCGAGATCTCCGCGCCGATCGACTGGTACGGCCTCAACTATTACAATGCCGAGCAGGTCGGCGCGCCGAGCGCGGCGGTGCGCGTCGTCGATGGCCATGAAATGCCGTCGGACCTGCCGTTCGACCTCGTCCCGATCGAAGGCCGCGCGACCACCGATTTCGGCTGGCCGATCACCCCCGAGGGGCTGGGCGAGATCCTCGCCGAGCTGCGCACCCGCTACGGCACGGCGCTGCCGCCAGTCTACATCACCGAGAATGGCGCCGCCTTCGGGGACGAACCCGGCCCGGGCGGCGCGGTGCGGGACGACCGGCGGATCGACTATCACGCCGCTCATCTCGACGGCCTCGCCACCGCCATCGCCGAGGGCGCCGATGTGCGCGGCTATTTCATCTGGTCGATCCTCGACAATTTCGAATGGGCGGTCGGCCTGTCGCAGCGCTTCGGGCTGGTCCATGTCGATTACGAGACGCTGAAGCGCACGCCCAAGGCGAGCTTCGCCTGGTATCGCGACTTCATCCGGTCGCAGCGGAGCTGAGATGACCGGCATCGCCTCCGCCTCGCCCGGGCTGCGGAGCGACCGCCTTTCCGCCGCCGGGCTCGCCGCGCTCTCGCTTGCCAATGCCGGGCTCTGGGCCGCGCTGTTCGGCCCGATCGAGCTGCTGCTCGCCCAGCATTCGAGCCTGCTCGCGCCGGACGGCAAGGTTGCGGTGCTTGGCATGGTCAGCGCGGCCGGCGGCGCGGCGGCGATGCTGACCAACCCGGTATTCGGCGCGCTGTCCGATCGCACCCGCTCGCGCTTCGGCCGGCGCCGCCCCTGGGTGGCGTTCGGCGCGCTGGCCGGCGCGGGAAGCCTGTTGCTGCTGGCAAGCGCGCAGAGCGTGGCGATGCTGACGCTGGGCTGGTGCCTGGTGCAGGCGTCGCTCAACGCGATGATGACGGCCTTGGTCGCCACCATTGCCGACCGGGTGCCGGTCGCGGAGCGGGGTGCGGCCGGCGCCTGGTTCGCCTTTGCCCAGGCGCTGGGGATCGTCGGCGGCGTCGCGCTTGCCCATGCCACCGCGCCCGACCTTGGCGCCGGCTATCGCAGCTGCGCGGTGCTGCTGCTGGCCTGCGCCCTGCCCTTCCTGCTGATCGAGGAACCCCGCGCCGCCCCGGCTCCGCAAGCCGCAACAGCCACGCGCCAGCGCGCTACCACCGACATGGTCTGGGCGTGGCTGACGCGTTTCTGCTTCAACCTGATCTCGGCACTCGCCCTGCTCTACCTGCTCTACTATCTCGGCGACGCGATCCACCGCCCCGCGCCCGACGGCGATGTGCTGCTGCTCACCGCGCTCCATATCGCCGCGATGGTGATCGTGCTGGTGCCGGCCGGCCTCGCCTCGGACCGGATCGCGCGGCGCAAGCCGTTCGTGATCGCGGCATCCGCATCGATGGCGATCGGCATGACGCTGCTCGCGGTGCAGCCGGCCTGGGTGCTGGTCATCACCGGGGTGGTCTTCGCCGGGATCGGTTTCGGCCTCTATTCGGCGGTCGACGTCGCCATCGTCACCGAAGTGATCCCCGAGGCGGAGGAATCGGCGCGCGACCTGGGCATCTTCAACATCGCCAATGCGCTGCCCCAGGTCGCGGCCCCGGCGCTCGCCGCCGCGCTGATCGCCTTTGCCGGCTATGGCGCGCTCTATGGCGCGGGCGCGCTGCTGGCGCTGGTCGCGACGGCCACGGTGCTGCGGATACGAGCGGTTGGATGACGCCGCCCGATCGCGTAGAGCCCCCGCGATGGCGAAGCTGAACACCTCCCGGCCTTCCTCCACCGTCGAGCCCAAGCAGGCGCGGGCGCTGCAGACGCGCGAGACGCTGCTCGAGGTCACCGCCGAGCTGCTTGCCGAAGTGGGCATCGAGCGCATCTCGACCAACATGATCGCCCAACGCGCCGGCATGACCCCACCGACCTTCTATCGCTATTTCGACGACAAGTTCGCCGTGGTCGAAGCGCTGGGCATGCGGCTGATGGAGCGGCAGAACGCCGTGCTCGCCGACTGGATCGAACGCTATGCCCATCGCGGTATCGACGTGGCCGCCGCGCATGCCGGCGATCTGCTGCGCGAAACCGCGCTGGTCACGCAGAACGAGCCCGGTGGCGTCTGGGTCGAGCGCGCGCTGCATGCCACGCCCCGGCTCGAGCATATCCGCATCGAGTCCCACCGCTTCGTGGCGGACAAGCTGGCCGACGCCTTCGCGCCGCTGCTCCCGGCGATCCCGCGCGAGGCGATCTGGCTGCGGATGCGCATCGCGGTCGAGTTCGGCTATGTCACCGGCGAGCTGCTGCACAGCGAGCAGGACGTGCCCGAGGAGCTGCTGCTCGCCGAGACCGCCGAGATGCTGCGATCGGCCTTCACCAGCTGGGGCAGCGGTGCGGAGCGCGCCGACTAGGCGAAGGGCCCCATCTCCTCAGCCCGCGATCAGGCCCGAATAGGAGCGGAGGACATCGTCCAATATATCGGGCCAGCGATACCCGCCCGCAGCGCGATGCGCCTCGCGGGCAAGCGGGAAGCGCAGGTCCGGTCGCTCGATCAGGGTGGCCACGGCATCGGCCAGCGCAGGTGCCGCAGCCGGCGTGAGCATGCCGGACCGGCCCGGCGCGATCAGCGCCTGGGCGCTGCCGACATCGGCACTGACAACCGCCAGCCCGGAGGCCATCGCCTCGAGGTTGACGTTGCCGAATGCCTCGGTGGTGCTCGGGTTGATCAGGATGTCGGCACTCGCTACCGCGCGGCCCAGGTCGCGGCCGTCGAGATGCCCGGTGAAGACTGCGTCGGGCAGCAGCGCGCGGAACCGCGCCTCGGCGGGGCCGGTGCCGACGATCAGCGGACGCAGCGGATGGCCACGCGTCTGCAGCAGGCGGATCGTGTCCGCGAAGACGGCGATGCCCTTCTCGATCACCAGCCGGCCGAAGAACAGCGGAACTATCTCGTCGTCACGATAGCCCAGCGCGCGCCGCCAGCCCAGGTCGCGCAGCGCGGGCGAGAAGGCGGTGGGATCGATGCCCCGGCCCCAGATCGCGATGTCCTCCGGCGCCACGCCCATCCCCACCAGGCTCTCGGCCGAAGCGGCGTTGGGCGCCAGCACCCGGTCGCTATCCTGGTAGAAGCGCCGGAGGTGCCACTCCCCCAGCCCCCGCAGCGCGCCGAGGCCGTAATAGTCGAAATAGGTCTCGAACCGGGTGTGCAGGCTAGCCACCACCGGAACGCCGAGCCGGCGCGCCAGCTTCTGCGCGCCCCTGCCGAGCAGGTCAGGCGCCGAGACATGGATGAGGTTCGGCGCGAAGCGCTCGACATCGGCGCGCACCGATCGCGGCAGGCCCAGCGCGATGCGGAACTCGCTGCGGCCGGGAATCGGCACCGAAGGCACCGAGACCAGCTCGCCCGCCGGCGCGAAGGCCGGCCTGTCGATAGTCGGCGAATAGACCCGCACCTCCGCGCCGCGATCGAGCAGGTGATCGACCAGGCGGTTGAGCGCCCGGTTCGCGCCGTCCCGCACGCAGTTGTAATTGCCCGAGAACAGCGCGACCCGCATCTTCGCCGCCGGCCCGCCGTCATTGGCGGGGCGCTCGATCCGGAGCGCTTCGCCGGGCGGGCCGACCGGGCGGACATGCGGCGGCCGGCCCGGCCTGCGGGCGGACACATCGGAGCGGGGAAATTCGGCGGGCGAAATCTTCATGACAGTGCATATCATGCGCGAGGCGACGCTGCCTCGCACGCATTATTCGTTACGGAAGCTGAATGACGACTGACACGGCACGCCGATTCTGCGCATGGGAAGCTTCGTCCGATCCCAGCGCTTCCGGGCGCTCCTTGCCATAGGAGATGGTAGTGACCCGCGCCGGCGCGATCCCCTGCATCGTCAGGAACTCGGCCGCGGCCCGCGCACGGCGATCGCCAAGCGCCAAGTTGTACTCGCGCGTGCCCCGCTCGTCGGCATGCCCTTCGACCAGGAAGGCGACGCGCGGATGCTGGCGCAGCCACTGTGCCTGGCGGGTCAGCGTGGCGCGCGCCTCGGGCGAGAGCGTATAGGCATCGAAGGTGAAGAACACGCGGTCGCCCGCGGTCGCCGCCAGATCGGCCTGCAGCCGGGCCAGCGCCGGATCCTCGCCATTCTCGGTATAGCCCTCGCCGCCCGCGCCGCCGCCGGTGACGTCGGAGGCATTGCCCGGCGCCTGCCGCTTGGTGCAGCCGCCCAGCACCGCCGCACCCATCATCACCGCCAGCATCAGTTCCTTACGCATACCCTCTCCCAGGAAATGTTTCGGAAACATCCCTAGAGAGGCTTTGGCGCCCGGCGTTACTATAGGTTTTTTATGCATGGACCGGCGCCCGCCCGGGCCATAGCCCTTTTTGTCGAGAGCGCGCTTTTCTGCATTCCCCTCTCGCAGGCCTCCCCCCAAAAGAGGCGCGTGCTCCCACCGCGGCGGCGGGCAGCTAAGGTCGTCCCCGGCCCAGGCCCGCCGCCCGGACCAGCCAAAGGCAACATAACGAACCTGATGACGCCCCGACGACCGAACCCGATCGCCCGCCTGCTCGTCGCGCGCCTCCATCTGGACCGCGACGACGTGCTGCGCACTGCGATCGTGCTCGCGCTCTCGGCCGCGATCGCCTTCGCCGTCTATCCGCTGGGCGAAGTCGCCTCGGCGCTGGTGTTCGTGCTCGGCATCACCGTCGCCGGCGCGCTGAGCGGCCTGGCCTCGGCGCTGCTCGCCGCGCTCGCCGCCTTCCTGATCTACAATTTCTACCTGACCGAGCCGGCGCTCACCTTCCGGATCGCCACCGGCGGCGACCTTGCGCCGCTGATCGTGTTCAACCTGTGCGCGCTGGTCTCGGGCGTGCTGGCCGGCCGGCTCAAGGATCATGCCCAGGCGGCACGGTCGAGCAACCTGCAGCTCCACAGCCTGCTTGCATTGAGCCGCCAGCTCCAGTCCGCCATCCGCCTGCCCGATGTCGTCGCCACCGTGGAGCGGGCGGTCCATGACATCGTCGGTGCCCGGGCGATGCTGTTCCGGTTCGAGGAGGGAGACTTGCGCAGCCTCGCCCCATCCCCGCCCGACGCGGAATGGCAGGCATTTGCCGAGCGCGTCGCGATCCAGGCGGAGCCTCGCGGCGATGGGGCGCTGCTGGGCAGGCTGCTCAGGCCCGCCAACGCCGCCGATGCCGTGCTGGTGATCGAGCCCCTGCGCCCGGGCAAGATCGCGCCGGCCTTTATCGATGCGGTCGCCAATCTGGTGACCCTCGCGCTCGAACGCGCTGCCCTGTCCGAGCAGATTACCGAACGCCAGGCCGTCGCCCGTGCCGAGAAGCTGAAGACCGCGCTGCTCGCCTCGGTCAGCCATGATTTCCGCACGCCGCTCACCGCGATCAGTGCCTCGGCGTCGAGCCTGATCGCCTATGGCGAAAAGCTCGATCCGGAGACCTCGGCCGGGCTGCTGCGCGGGATCGTCGAGGAATGCGAGCGGCTCAACCGCTATACCGCCAATTTGCTCGAGATGAGCCGGCTGGAGGCAGGCGGCGTCGCGCAACCGCTGCAGATCCTGGGCGCAGCCGAGATGGCCGCCGCCGCGCTCCACCGGGTCCGTCCGCGTGCCGGCGGGCGGGTGATGACCCTCCAGGCGCCTGCCCCGGACCTGCTTGTCGCCGCCAATGCCGCATTGTTCGAGCTGGTGCTGATCAACATCCTCGACAACGCTATCCTCTACAGCGACGACGATGCCCGGGTGGAAATCGCCATCACCGCCCAGCAGGGCGCCTGCCGGATCGACATCGCCGACAGCGGCCAGGGCATACCCGAGGCGGCACTGCGCCGCGTGTTCGAGCGTTTCTATCGCGCGGGCCGCAGCGAGGCGGCGGGCCGCGGCAACGGGCTGGGGCT
The DNA here is from genome assembly GCA_023445495.1 of Pseudomonadota bacterium. GTDB lineage: Bacteria > Pseudomonadota > Alphaproteobacteria > Sphingomonadales > Sphingomonadaceae > Sphingomonas. The sequence continues at coordinate 14,090 of JAEXLC010000098.1, forward strand.
CGCTATCGCCAAGGGTTTTGTCGAGGCGCTGGGCGGCACCATCGAAGCCACCCTGCCCGGCCTGGACGGCCGCGGCACCCGCATCACCATCCGTCTTCCGCTCGCCGAGGCAGCACAAGCATGACCAACATCCTCCTCGTCGACGACGAACCCGCGCTGATCGCGGTGCTGAAACCCGTGCTAGGTGCCGAGGGCTATAGCGTCGCCACGGCCTCCGGCGGCGCGGCGGCGCTGCGCATGGCCGAGGACATCAAGCCCGAAGTCGTGCTGCTAGACCTCGGCCTGCCCGATATCGACGGCAAGGACGTGATCCGCGCGATCCGGGCAACCAGCGCCGTGCCGATCATCGTGATCTCCGCCCGCCACCAGGAAGGCGAGAAGATCGCCGCGCTCGACAACGGCGCCGACGACTATGTCAACAAGCCCTTCGAGATCGGCGAACTGATGGCCCGCATCCGCGCGGCGATCCGGCGCAGTTCCAGCCTGAAGAACGCGCCCAGCACCTATCGCAGCGGCCCGCTGGAGATCGATTTCCAGACGCGCCGCGTGTCGCTCGCCGGCGACGCGGTGAAGCTCTCGCCCAAGGAATATGACCTGCTGCGCACGCTCGCGCTGAGCGCGGGCCAGGTGGTGACGCACAAGCGCCTGCTCGCCGTCGGCTGGGGTAGCGACGGCGCCGACAGCCAGTATCTGCGCGTCTATATCGGCCTGCTCCGCCAGAAGATCGAGGAGGACCCGAGCGACCCCCGCTTGCTCCTGACCGAGGCCGGTGTCGGCTACCGCCTCGCCAGCGCCAGCTGATCCATCGCGGAACCTCCACACGGGGTCCGGACATATTGAAGCAAGGCGGCCACGATCCGGCCGCGCCAGAAACGGGACAGAGCCTTGGAAACCGTATCGATCATCCTGTTCCTGCTGCTCGCCGTGGTGGTCAGCGGCGCCTTCGCCCGGATGCTGCCGATCGGCATACCGGTGCCGCTGGTGCAGATCCTGCTCGGCGCCGTGATCGGCCTGTCCACCTCGCACCGGGTGGAGCTCGATCCCGAGCTGTTCCTCTTCCTGTTCCTGCCGCCTTTGCTGTTCCTCGACGGCTGGCGCATCCCCAAGGACGAGCTGTTCAAGGATCTTTCCACCGTGGTCGAGCTGGCGCTCGGGCTGGTGCTGCTGACCGTGATCGGCATGGGGCTGATGATCAACTGGATGATACCGGCGATGCCGCTCGCGGTGGCCTTCGCGCTCGCTGCCGTCGTCTCTCCGACCGATCCGATCGCGGTTTCGGCGATCGCCGCGCGCGTGCCGATCCCGAAGCGCATGATGCACATCCTCGAAGGCGAGTCGCTGCTCAACGACGCTTCCGGCCTGGTCTGCCTGCGCTTCGCCGTCGCCGCCGCGCTGACCGGCAGCTTCTCGGCGGGCGAAGCCGCGCTCACCTTCCTCTGGGTCGCCGGTGGCGGCCTGGCGATCGGCGTGCTCGTCACCCTGGCGGTGTCGATCGCCAAGACCTGGGTCACCCGGCGCTGGGGCGAGGATACCGGCTCGCAGATCCTGGTCAGCCTGCTGATTCCGTTTGGCTCGTACCTGCTGGCCGAGCATTTCCACGCATCGGGCATCCTCGCCGCGGTGGCGGCGGGCGTGACGATGACCTTTGCCGAGATCTCCCGCCAGGCGATGGCGGTCACCCGCATGCGCCGCAACTCGGTGTGGGATACGCTGCAATTCACCCTGAACGGCGTGATCTTCGTGCTGCTCGGCGAGCAGCTGCCCAGCATCGTCGCCGGCGCCAAGGAAACCGTGCTGCTGACCGGCCATCACTCGCCCTGGTGGCTGGGTATCTATGTCGTCGCGATCGTCGCCGGGCTGGCGGCATTGCGCTTCGCCTGGGTGTGGACGTCGCTGCGCCTGACCATCCTGCGCAAGCGCGAGGGCATGGCGCATATGCAGAGCCCGAACTGGCGCCTGGTCGCGGCGACCTCGTTCGCCGGCGTGCGCGGCGCGATCACGCTGGCCGGTGTGCTCACCCTGCCGCTGGCGCTGCGCGACGGCACGCCCTTCCCCGCGCGTGATCTGGCGATCTTCCTGGCCGCCGGCGTGATCATCGTGTCGCTGCTTCTCGCCAGCTTCGCGCTGCCGATCCTGCTCAAGGACCTGAAGCTTCCGCCCGAGCCCTCGCGCCAGGCGGAGGAGGATGCCGCGCGTGTCGCCACCGCCGAAGCCGCGATCCGCGCGGTCGAGCGGCACCAGCACGAACAGGGCGAAGCGAATGACGACCCCGGCCATTATGCCGCCGCCGGCGCCAAGGTGATGGACTTCTATCAGGAGCGGATCGACGGGCTGAGCGATGGCGGTGCCGACGAACTGCGCCTGCAGGAACGGCTCGCCAGCGAGCTGCGGCTGGTCGGCATCCAGGCCGAGCGCACCCAGCTGCTCGAGCTTGCCAGGGCCCGCGCGATCGGCAGCGAGATCGCCCGCAAGCTCACTCGCGAGCTCGACCTGGCCGAGGCCCGCCACCGCGGGTGACGCACGAAAAAGGGCGCGCGGTACCTGAGCACCGCGCACCTTTGGTTCTTCAGGCAGCGTCGACCATCACGATCTCGCTGTCCTCGATTGCGGTGACCTTGAGCACCGCAAGGTCGCTGATCGCCGCGCCATCCCGGGCATTGACCCGGACGCCGTCGATCTCGATCGCGCCGGTGGCGGGGACGAGATAGGCCTTGCGGTCCGCGCCCAGCGCATATTCGGCGGTCTCGCCGGCCTTGAGCGTGGCGCCGATCACCCGCGCATCGGTGCGGATCGGCAGCGCGTCATTGTCGTTCTCATAGCCCGAGGCGAGCGTGACGAAATGGCCCGAGCGATCGCCCTTGGGGAAGGGCTTGGCGCCCCAGCTTGGTGCTTCGCCGTCGCGGGTCGGCACGATCCAGATCTGGAAGATCCGGGTGGTGACGTCCTCGAGATTATACTCCGAGTGACGGATGCCGGTGCCGGCGCTCATCACCTGGACGTCGCCCGCTTCGGTGCGGCCCTTGTTGCCCAGATTGTCCTGGTGGGTGATCGCACCCTCGCGGACATAGGTGATGATCTCCATGTCGCGGTGCGGGTGCGGCGGGAAGCCGGTCTGCGGCGCGATCGTGTCGTCGTTCCACACGCGCAGGTTGCCCCAGTGCATCCGGGCGGGATCATGATAGCCGGCGAACGAGAAATGGTGCTTGGCGTCGAGCCAGCCATGGTTGGCACCGCCGAGGCTGTCATAGGGGCGAAGTTCGATCATCTTGCATCTCCTGTGGGGTAGCGCTGGCCGCCCCTTGTGAGACTGGATTTAGGGCTTGCCCGCTTTCCCGGTCAGAGGGATAAAATCCTTCGAAACGTTCGAGGAAGTTGAATAGTGAATACGCCGGGCACGCCGACCTATGACCAGCTGCGCATCTTCCTGACGATCGTCGATACCGGCAGCTTCGCGGGCGCCGGGCGCAAGCTCAACCGGGCGGTGTCGGTAATCAGCTATGGTATCGCCAACCTGGAAGCGCAGCTCGGCATCACGCTGTTCGATCGCGAGGGCACCCGCAAACCGCAGCTCACCGTCGCCGGCCGCGCCCTGCTCGCCGAGGCGCGGAGCATTTCGGACGGCATGGACGGGCTGCGCGCCAAGGTGAAGGGGCTGCTCGACGGGCTCGAAGCGGAGGTCAGCCTGGCGGTGGACGTGATGCTGCCGGCCGAGCGGCTCGGCAAGGTGCTGCGCGCCTTTGCACGGGAGTTCCCCACGGTGCAGTTGCGCCTGCATGTCGAGGCGTTGGGCGCAATCACGGCGATGGTGCTCGATCACGAAGCGGTGATCGGCATTTCCGGGCCGCTCTCTTCGGGCGTCGAAGGTATCGAGAGCATGGTGGCGGGATCGGTGGCAATGGTGCCGGTGGCCGCGCCGGACCACCCGCTCGGCCGGATGGAAGTAATCCCGCCGGGCGCCGGGCGCGACTATACCCAGCTCGTGCTGACCGACCGCTCGCGCTTCACCGAGGGGCAGGACTTCTCGGTCACCAGCCCCAAGACCTGGCGGCTGGCCGATCTCGGCGCCAAGCACGCGCTGCTGATCGAGGGGATCGGCTGGGGCAACATGCCGCTGCCGATGATCGAGCCGGACCTAGTGGCGGGCACGCTGATCCGGCTGGGCATGCCCGATCATGTCGGCGGTACCTATCGCTTCTCGGGTATCTGGCGGCGTGACACCCCGCCGGGGCCGGCAGCGGCATGGCTGCTCGACCAGTTCGTTCAGCTTGGGGCGCATGACGCGGAGCTGGCCGGGATGACGGACGTGTAGGGCCCAGCCCTTCCACTACTCCCCTCCCTGCAAGGGAGGGGCTGGGGG
>JAEXLC010000099.1 GCA_023445495.1 Pseudomonadota bacterium
GGGTGACAATATGGGCGTGGCTCGGGTCCTGCGCTCTTGCACGAGATCCCGGCTTTCGCCGGGATGACGATATTGGCTTGGGAGGGCTTACTTGCCCCGGCGCTTCCGGTGGCTTTCGAGGTCGAGCACCGCCGAGTCGTCACCCTCCGGGAACAGGCCCAGGCGGCGTGCGACTTCCTGATAGGCTTCGACTTCGCCGCCAAGGTCGCGGCGGAAGCGGTCCTTGTCGAGCTTTTCGCCGGTGGTCATGTCCCACAGGCGGCAGCCGTCCGGGCTGATCTCGTCGGCCAGGATGATGCGGCTATAGTCGTTGTCCCAGATCCGGCCGAACTCGAGCTTGAAGTCGACCAGGCGGATGCCGATGCCGGCGAACAGGCCCGAGAGGAAGTCGTTCACGCGGATGGCCATGTCGGCCATGTCGTGCAGCTCTTCCTGGCTCGCCCAGCCGAAGCAGAGGATGTGCTCGTCGGTGACCAGCGGGTCGCCCAGCGCATCGTCCTTGTAGTAATATTCGACGATCGTGCGGGGCAGCGGGGTGCCTTCCTCGATGCCGAGCTTCTTCGCCAGCGAGCCGGCGACGACGTTGCGCACCACGACCTCGATCGGCACGATCTCGACCTGGCGGATCAGCTGCTCGCGCATGTTGAGGCGGCGGATGAAGTGAGTCGGGATGCCGATGCCGGCGAGCAGCGTGAAGACGTGCTCGGAAATCCGGTTGTTGAGGACGCCCTTGCCGTTGATCGTGCCCTTTTTCTGGGCGTTGAAGGCGGTCGCGTCGTCCTTGAAATACTGGATCAGCGTGCCGGGTTCGGGACCCTCGTAGAGGATCTTTGCCTTACCTTCGTAGATCTGCCGGCGGCGTGCCATCGGGTGCTTTTTCCCCTGGAAAGTCATTGCCCCGGCGGCGCGGGGAATCCGCGAGCCTGCCGGGGCGAGAGGCGGCCTATAACGAAACGGGGGTGCGCGCGCAATCACGCATCCTCGTTAACGGGACCCAATCCGGCATGGCGCCAGCGGCGCAGCAGCGGGCGGGCGGCGAGCAGCGCCAGCGCGGCGATCAGGGCCCAGGGCGCGAGGTAGATGACGAGCAGCAACAGGGTGCGCGCGGTGCCGGTCACCGCGTCGCCGGACTGCGCGATCGCGTCGCCCAGCTGGCCGAGGAAACCCTGGCGCGTCGGCGCGGCCACCGGGGCGGTGACCGGGGCATAGCTGATCGAGAAGTCCGAATAGGCGACGCGGCGGCGCAGCTCGCTGAGCCAGCCCTTGGCCTGGTCGAGCTCCTCCTGCGCCTGGGCGACGCTGCGCTCGGCCTCGACCAGCTCGCCGACCTTGCCCTGGCGGCCACGCAGCATCTCGGTGAGTCGCGCGACGAGGATCTCGCGCTGGCGCAGCCGGGCATCGGTATCGACCAGGTCCTTCGACACGTCCTCGGCCGAGATCTGGGTATCGACCGCGCGGCCGCCGGCCTTGCCCACCGCGGCAGTGAGGTCGGTCGAGGCCTGCTGGGCGATGGCGCTGGCGATGCGCAGCTTGAGATGGGCGCTCTGGGTGCCGTCATCGCCGCTCGCGCGCTGCATCGCGACGAGCTGGCAGCGCGGGCCGAGCCGGTTGCACAGGTCGATATGCGCCTGTTGCGCGCCGGCGATCGCGGCGGCGGGGAGGCGGTAGCCCAGGGTGAAGCTGTACGCGATCTGCGGCACCGCGACCGGGATCGCGGCGGCGCCGACACCGTCCCCGGGCGCCTTGGCGGCGGGTTCGGGCGCGGGATAACTATAGCTGACGCTCGCCGCGCGGGCGGGCGCTCCCGAACGATCGAGCAGCACCGGCTGGGGCGGTTCCGCGACATCATAGGTATTGAGCGTTACGCGGCGCGACGTCGAGCTCAGCAATATCGCGCAGGTGATTGCCACCAGCAGCGCCGCCAATCCCCCGCTCACGACAAGGACCCGTCGCTTCGGCCTGAGCATCGCATCTCTCCCTCTGTTGTTAAATGATATAACATCACATACACAGGGCAAAAACAAGCGGGGCAGTTTTCGCTGCCCCGCTTGCCTCCCTAGAAACCGTGTCCTGTGTTGGTGCTGGAGATCAGGCCGCTTCGGCGGGCTTGGCGCGCTTGCGGCGGACCAGCAGCACCACCGGGATCGCGAGCAGCACCCAGGGGAGCAGGTAGATCGCCAGCGTCAGCAATGCGCGGACGCCGATCAGGAAGCTGGCGAACGAGCCCTGGCCCGCCTCGGTAAGCTGTCCGGCGACGCTGCCCGAATTGGTTGCCGGGGCGATCGCCGAATAGCGGATCTCGAAGTCCGACATCGCGACCCGGCCCTGCAGCTCGCTCAGCCAGCCCTTGGCCTGGTCGAGCTCCTCCTGCGCCGCCGCGACGCTGCGCTCGGCCTCGACCAGCTCGGAGACCTTGCCCGAGCGGGTGCGCAGCACCTCGGTCAGCCGGGCGACCAGCAGCTCGCGCTGGGCGATCCGCGCCTTGGTGTCGACGATCTGCTTGGAGACGTCGTCGGTGGCGACCTTGGTGCCCGTCGCGCGGCCGCCGGCGTCGCCCGCGACCTTGCCCAACGCATCGGAGAAGCGATGCGCCTCGCTGGTGACGACACGCAGCTTGGTGAAGGCGTCGCCGGTCCGGTCCTGGCTGTCGTCGCGCTCGAAGGCGAGCAGCTGGCAGCGCGCCGCGCCCATCTCCTCGCACAGCCGGCGATGCGCGTCCTGCACCGAGGCGAGCCGGTCGGACGGGAGCAGATAGCCGAGCGAATAGCTGTAGGCGAGCTGGGGCAGGCTGACCTTCACCTTCTCGGCCGGGCCCGGCTTGTCAGCGGACTTCGCCTCGCTTGCCGGCGCGTCGGCGGACTCGAGCAGCTGGGCAGCGCTGTCGTCCGCCCGGGTGGTCTGGGTGTTCTCCGCGGCGGAGCATCCCGCCAGCGCGCCAGCCAGCAGAAACAGGGGAACAAGACGCTTCATAATCCCTCCTTGCCACAATCTGGCCATAATCCATCACGGAGATGGGATTTATGTCAAGACACAATTTTGCCTTAATTGGGGCGGGAATGTGGTGAGTGGGCGCTCTGAGCGTGGCTCCACTTCTGCTCCCCTCCCTGCAAGGGAGGGGCTGGGGG
>JAEXLC010000110.1 GCA_023445495.1 Pseudomonadota bacterium
GCACAAGGCCGGGGTGACAAGCTATTTGCCCGAAGACTGCCCACCGCACCTGAATGCCCTCAGACACTAAGCCTCCACGCCGCTCGCCACGCCCGGGGCCTGGTTGCGATTGGCGCACTGGCCGGCGAGCAGCAGCACCACCAGAACGAGCGCCAGGCTCAGCGGCCAGCGCACAAAGCCGACCTCGCGCTTCCCGGCCAGGCGTCTGCCGAAGAACACGCCCAGCGCGATCAAGCCGCCATAGACAAGCAGATAGCCGATAACGGTGCCGGCCAGGCGGCCGGCATCATAGGCTGCCGAGTGGTCCACTCCGCCCTCCCCATTTTCCCGTCAGTTGCGAACGCATGCCCCGGCACGCACTTTCCGCGCGCGCCGGGGAGGATAGTCAGGCCGGCGCCTTGGCCGCCTCCAGTTCCGCTGCCAGCGCATCGTCCTTCGCCGAGGCGCGCTGATAGGCTTCCCGGCTGCTCAGCCGGCTGAAATAGGCGAGGAACGCCTCACGCTTCGGCAGCGTGCCGAACATCGTGCCCCAGCCAACCGCCGAGCCGACATAGATGTCCGCCGCGGTGAAGCGATCGCCGGCGATATAGGGATGCGCCGAAACCGCCTTCTCCAGCACGTCGACGGTCAGCTCGTAATTGCCATAGCCGAACATCCGGCCCTGATCGGCCGAAGGCTCGAACTTGGCGAAATTGTTGGTCACCGCCTGCTCGACCGGCCCCGCCGCGAAGAACAGCCAGCGATAATAATCCGCCCGCTCCTCGCCCGTGGGTGCCAGGTCGGCCTCCGGAAACGCCTCCGCCAGATAGGCGCAGATCGCCGCGCATTCGGTGACGACCCGGCCCTTGTGGACGATCGCCGGCACCTTCCCCATGGGATTGATGCCGAGATAGTCCTCGCCCTTCATCGTCGTGCCATATTCGACGACCTGCGTCTCATAGGCCGCGCCCGCTTCCTCCAGCGCCCAGCGAGCGATCCGCCCGCGCGATTGGGGATGGGTGTACAAGATCAGTTCGTCTGCCATGGCCTGCCTCCGAATCGTTGGAACATAACGTGAACCTGCATTGGCCGGCCGTCAAGCCGCCTCAGAGCGTGGCGAAGGTCGCCAGCAGCCGGTCCCAGGCGCGATTGGCCTCGGCCGCATTGTAGACCTGGCTGTCGGGCGGGCACCAGCCGTGCATCGTGCCCTTGTAGACTTCGATCTCGGCGGGGAGCTTCGCGGCGGCGAACGCGGCGCGCAGCTTGTCCTTGTCACCCGGCGCGCGGCCATCGTCATTCTCGGCGATGGCGATCAGGAAGCGTGCCTTCATCGTCGGCACCAGCGCGAGCAGCCCGTCCGCCGCGAGCCCGCCGCCATGGAAGGTCGCCGCGCCGCGCACTCGGGCGGGCGACACCGCCGCGGTGAGCATCACCAGCGGTCCGCCCATGCAATAGCCGGTGGTGCCGATGCCGCGCTTCCTGTCGACTTCCTTCTGGCCATCCACCCAGGCGATGAAGGCCGCCGCGTCGCGCTGCGCCGCCTCGTTGGTGAGCAGCGCCCGCCACGGCCCCACCTTCGCCTTGAGCGCATCGTCGAAGCCCTGCCCGGGCGTGACGAACGGCGTCTTGGTCGAGCGGTAGAACTGGTTGACCGTCAGCACCGCATAGCCCGATTGCGCCAGCCGGTCAGCCATCTGGCGGAAGGCCGGGCGCAGGCCGAAAATGTCCGGCCACACGATCACCGCGGGATGCTTGCCCTTGGTCGGCGCGACAAAATAGGCGTCGCAACTGCCGTCCGGGGTGACGATGGTGACGTCGCGCCCGTTGATCTCGGCGGCGTTGGCCGGGACCGGCAACAGCGCGACCATCCCCGCCGCGGCCGCGCCCGCGCCGAATTCGCGCCGGGTCATCAGGAAGTCGGCGTTGTCGGTGGCGGTCAGCTCGTCACACATGGGATCCCTCCAGGCAGCGCGCCCGGCCGTCCCGAGTCGCGGACGCGAGGCTACACGCCCCGCCCCGTCCTGCCGAGGCTCGACAGCCCGCCCCGCCCGCTGTCATGCTCCGCATCGGCAAGAGGGGGAGAGAGCAGATGGATCTTCAGGCCTATTTCGCGCGCACCGGCCAGCCGCAGCCGACCACCGCCGATCGCGCGACGCTCACCCGGCTGATGCAGGCGCATCTCGCGACCTTCCCCTTCGAGAATCTCGATGTGCAGCTCGGCACGCCCATCTCGATCGATCCGGACGCGATCTTCGACAAGCTGGTCACGCGCCGGCGCGGCGGCTGGTGCTTCGAGCAGAACGGCCTGTTCGGCCGGGTGCTGGAGGCGCTGGGCTATGACGTCCGCCGCATCTCCGCCGGCGTGATGCGGCATGTGGTCGGCGAGATGTCGCTCGGCAACCATCTCGCGCTGCTGGTCAGGCTGGAGGACCGGCTGTGGCTGGTCGATGTCGGCTTCGGCGGCAGCCAGGCGGCGCCCCTGCCCTTCGAGCCCGGCGAAACGCATTTCGCGCCCTATGCGGTGGCGCTGCGCCAGGTCGATGGCTGGTGGCGTTTCGAGGAGCGCCATGGCGAAGGCGATCCGTTCAGCTATGATTTCAGCGACGCCCCCGCCGACGAGGCGCTGTTCGCCCGGCGCTGCGCCGAGTTGCAGGTCGCGCCGCAATCGCCCTTCGTCCAGAACCTGATCGTCCAGCAGCGGCATGGCGACACCCACAGCATCCTGCGCGGTCGCGTCCTCATCACGCGCGGCCCCGACGGCGAGGCGCGCGAAACCCTCCAGAACGCAGAAGCGGGGGGGGGGGGGGGGGGGCGGCGCG
>JAEXLC010000219.1 GCA_023445495.1 Pseudomonadota bacterium
GGCCCAGACTAAGCGTGCGCGGCGAAGACGCGCCAAGGCGCGTGACTTTCAAGTACTGGGCCCCGGCCTTCGCCGGGGAAAAAGGAGGAAGTCCGGCCATCACAGCTTCAGCATCTCGGCCGGAAACGCCCGCACGGTCATCCCGTCATAGACGACTGTCCATTTGCGCGGCCCGCTCTCGATCACCGCCTGCATCGGCTTGCCGGCGCCATCGACGCCCAGCACCACCGGCGGCTTGACGCTCAGCGTCATCACCATGCCGCCGGGCAGCTGGTGAAAGCCGAACGCCTTGTCGGTCTTCGGCACCACCGAGCCGTCGCGGTTCATCACCGCGAAGCCATAGCCGTCCTTGCGCACGGTGAAGGCGATCGTCCGGTCGCCGAGCATCGCATCGTCCGCCGCCGACTGGAGCATCGTCGCGAGGCGCCGCGCCTCGGTCTCCACGCTCGGCGCGCGCGTCACCGATCCCATGCCGAGCGCCACCGCACCCGCCATCACCGCGATGATGACCAGCACGATCATCATCTCGACGAGCGTCATGCCCGCTTCCGAGGGGCGTCCAGTGATGTCGGCCCCCCGCATGGGGATCAGCCCTTGCCTTCGATATCGGCGTCCACGCCTTCGCCGCCGACCTTGCCGTCCTTGCCGAGCGACTTCAGCGTGTAGCTGCCGCCCTGGCTCGAATATTCATAGGGCTTGCCCCAGCCGTCCAGCGCGGGGGCGGAGAGATAGCCGCCCTGCGGGAAGGTCGCCGGCAGCGGCGGCGTCGTGGTCTTCTCGACCAGTGCCTTCAGCCCCTGTTCGGTGGTGGGGTAGTCGCCATTGTCGAGTCGATACATGGTCAGCGCGGTCTTGAGGGTGGCGATATTGCTCTTGGTCGCAGTCGCCTTTGCCTCGTCCGGCCGGCCCATCACATTGGCGGCGACAAGCCCGGCGACGATCGCGATAATCACCAGCACGATCATCATTTCGATGAGCGTCAAACCGGCCTCGCCCTCGGGCACGGCGTGCTTGCGGTCCTGCACCTTAGGTGCAATGTGAGTGCGCACCTCAGGTGCGATGTCATGGAACTGTTTCAAAACTATGCGCATCCCCGCCCCATGCGTCCTGCCCATGAAGCAAATGTGACAATGAGCCCAAACGCCACGGGTGCGCCCGACCCAAATCTTCCGTCCGCCGCAGGTGTGTGGACGCTGGCGGGTGACCGCCTGATAATAACCGTGCGCGATTGGCCCGCAACCATTCTCGTCCCCACCGGGCAGGTGCGCCTGCTCGCGGTGGACCTGCCATTGCCCAGCCACGCCCGCCGCGTCGCCGCGCTGCCCTTCGCGATCGAGGACCGAATCGCCGAGCCGGTCGATTCGGTGCATCTCGCGCTCGGCGAGCAGATCGCGCCAGGCCGCTATCTGGTCGGCGTGGTCCGCCACGAGGTGATGGCCCGCTGGGTCGCCCAGGCGGAGGAAGCCGGGATCGGCCATGCCGCGATGGTGCCCGACGTGCTCACCCTGCCGCGCCCGGCAGAGGGCTGGGCGGTGTCGCAGTCGGGCGGCCGCGCCGCGGTGCGCGATGCGGACGGCACCGGCTTCGAAGTCCCCGCGCCGCTGCTGCGTCCCGCCTGGGAGGCAGCCGGCCGGCCGGGCATCACCAGCTATGGCGAGCCGCTGGCCGACGACATGCAGAAGGGCTCGGCCGCGCTCGACGCCGCCGCCTTCGGCCCCGCCGCCGGTGCCGCGGTCGCCACGCTCAACCTGCGCCAGGGCGCCTATGCGGTACGCAAGGTCGCCGGATCGAGCCTCTGGCGGAAATTCGCCTGGGTCGCCGCGATCGGCGCCGCCGCGCATGTCGTCATCGCGTTCGGCGATGTGATAATGCTGCGCAATATCGCCGATCGGCGCGAGGCGGAGACCCGCGCCGCCGCGCTGGTCGCGGCCCCTGGCGTGGCGCTGGGCGACGATCTCGCCAATTCGATCACCGGCCTGCTGCCCAGCGGCGGCGGTCAGGTGCCGCAAGTCTTCCTGCCGCTGGTCAACCGCGTCTCGGGCGCGCTCGGCCCGCTCTCCGGCGCGCTCACCGTCCGGGCGATGACCTTCGAGGGCAGGCTGCTCACCCTCGATCTCGAAGCTTCGCCCGATATCGGCCTGCAGGGCCAGATCGAGTCCGCGCTCAAGGGCGCCGGGGTAGGGGCGCAGGTCGTGCGCTCGCCCGAAGGCGCGATCCGTATTACGGCGAGTGCCGCATGAGACTGATTCTTGCCCGCATGCCGGCGCTCGACGCCGCGCTGATCCGCTTCGACGGCTGGTGGAGCGGCCGCAGCCGCCGCGAGCAGGGGATGCTCGGGGGCCTCGCGCTGTTCCTCGCGGCTCTGGTGCTGGTCTTCGGCATCATCAAGCCGCTCCAGGCCGCCCGCGCCTCGGCGCTGCAGGATATCCGCACCTATGAGACGCTCACCGCGCGCATCCGCGCCGCGGGCACGCTCTCGTCCAGCCAGCCCCAGCGCCGCCAGGGCACCCCGGCGGACGTGATCAACGGCTCGACCGGCAGCTTCGGCCTCACCGCTACCGTCGCTCCGATCACCGGCGGCGCCCGCGCGACGATCGCCGATGGCAGCTATGACAGCGTCATGGCCTGGCTCGCCGATCTCTCGGCAAGCTCCAGCCTGCGCATCAAGCGGGTCGACATCCAGCGCACCGCCACGCCCGGCCGGGTCAGTGCCACCGTGGATTTCGGCGCATGAGCGAGATGCTGATCCTCACCGACGATACGCCGACCACCTTGCCCTACAGCTTCGCGCGCAAGAACGGCGTGCTGCTGCGCGTCACCGATGCCGGGCTGGAATGCGTCCACAAGGCCGGCGCCGCGCTTGACGGCCTGCTCGAGGTCCAGCGCCTCGCCCCCGCCGCCCGCTTCGTCACCTTGCCCGACGAAGCGTTCGACGCCGCGCTCAGCGCCGCCTATTCGGGTGCCGGCGCCGCCGCCGATATCGATCTCGGCGACATGGATCTCGCCGCGCTCGCCGACAGCGCCGCCAGCGTCGACGACCTGCTCGATACCCGCGACGACGCCCCGGTCATCCGCCTGATCAACGCGCTGCTGCTCGAAGCGGTGCGCGAAGGTGCGTCGGACGTGCATATCGAGACGCAGGAAAAGCGCCTCGTCGTCCGCTTCCGCATCGACGGCGTGCTGCGCGACATGATCGAGCCGCCGCGTGCGCTCGCGCCGCTGCTGGTCAGCCGCATCAAGGTGATGGCCAAGCTCGACATCGCCGAGCGCCGCATCCCGCAGGACGGCCGCGTGACGCTGCGCATCGGCGGCCATGACGTGGACGCCCGCGTCTCGACCATCCCCACTCAGCATGGCGAACGCGTCGTGATGCGCCTGCTCGAAAAGGGCGCGCTGCGCCTCGACATGGAAGTGCTCGGCATGAGCGAGCGCGACCGCGGCGTGTTCACCCGCCTGCTCGAGCGCCCGCACGGCATGCTGCTCGTCACCGGCCCCACTGGCTCGGGCAAGACCACGACGCTCTACGCCGCGCTCAACAAGCTCAACGACCGCAAGCGTAACATCATGACGGTCGAGGATCCGATCGAATATGAGCTGGCCGGCATCGGCCAGACCCAGGTCAATCCGCGCACCGACATGACGTTCGCGCGGGGGCTTCGCGCGATCCTGCGCCAGGATCCCGATGTCATCATGGTCGGCGAGATCCGCGACCAGGAGACCGCCCAGGTCGCGGTCCGCTCGTCGATGACCGGCCATTTCGTGCTGTCGACGCTCCACACCAACAGTGCGGTCGGCTCGGTCACCCGCCTGATCGACATGGGCGTCGAGCGCTATCTGCTCGCTCCGATGGTCGTCGGCCTCTGCGCCCAGCGCCTCGTCCGCAAGCTCTGCTCGGCCTGCGCGAAGCCCGATGAAGCGACCGAGGCGGATTCGCTCCTGCTCGGCGGCGCGATCAAGCCGGGCAAGAAGGTCTGGCGCGCGGTCGGCTGCGCGGAATGCCATGACGAGGGCTATCGTGGGCGGGCCGGCCTCTACGAAGTCGTCGCGGTCGACGACAAGTTCCAGAAGCTGATCCACGACGGCGCCTCCGAGGCCGAGCTCGATGCCTATGCCCGCAAGGAAAACCCGAGCCTGCTCGACGACGGCATCGCCAAGGTGAAGGCCGGGGTGACGACGGTGGAAGAGGTTGCCCGGGTGGTCCGCGATGAAGGCTGAGCCAACCCAAATCCTCCCCGAGACAAGCTCGGGGAGGATTTTAGCATGCCCGCCTACGCTTATCGCGCGGCCGACAAGTCCGGCGCCGCCAAGAAGGGCATCATCGAAGCCTCCAGCCCCTCCGCCGCCCGCGCGCTGCTGCGCGAGCAGGCGCTGCTGCCGCTCTCGGTCGAAGTCGCCGCGGAGAAGGGCGCCAGCCTCGGCAGCATCCAGCTTCCCCGCTTCCGCCGCGCCGGCCTGTCGTCCAAGGCGCTCGCCACCGTCACCCGCCAGATCGCCACGCTCTCCGGCTCGGACATCGCGATCGAGGAATCGCTGCGCCTCGTCGCCACCCAGTCCGAACAGGCCGCGACCAGCTCGATCCTGCTCGACGTCCGTTCCGCGATCCTCGACGGCCGCAGCTTCGCCGCCGCGCTCGCCCAGCATCCCAAGGCCTTTCCCGAATTCTACCGCGCCTCGGTCGCGGCGGGTGAAGCCTCGGGCAAGCTGCCCGACGTGCTCAACCACCTCGCCGAGTTCGTCGAGAACCGCCAGGCCAATGGCCAGAAGCTCCAGCTCGCTTTGATGTACCCCGCGCTGCTCGCCCTGGTGTCGATCGGCATGATGGCGCTGCTGCTTGTCTATATCGTGCCCGACATCGTGAAGGTGTTCGTCTCGCGCGGCGCCGAGCTGCCGTTCCTCACACGCGCGCTGATCGCGGTCAGCTGGTTCCTCCAGAATTTCGGGCTGTACCTGCTGCTCGGCATCGCCGTGGCGGCGCTGGTCTTCTTCCGCTGGGCCCGCGTCCCCGCCAACCGCTTGCGCATCGACCGCTTCTTCTCGGAGAAGCGCCCGTTCCGCCGGTTCAGCCGTCAGCTCAGCGCCGCCCGCTTCGCCGGCAGCCTCGCCACTTTGGTCGGCAGCGCGGTGCCGCTGGTCGACGCGCTCCACGCCGCTGCCGCCGTCACCCCCAATCGCTGGGTCCGCGAGAAGGCGACCGGCGTCGCCACCCGCGTCCGCGAGGGCATCAGCCTGCGCGCCGCGATGAGCGAGGCGGGGGTCTTCCCCTCGATGCTCGTCGCGATCGTCGCCTCGGGCGAAAGCTCGGGCAAGCTCGCCCCCGCGCTCGGCCGCGCCTCGGACGAGCTCCAGCGCGAGCTCGACGCGCTCGTCTCTACTCTCGTCGCGCTGGTCGAGCCGCTGGTGCTGCTGGTGATGGGCGGGCTGGTGCTGATGATGGTGCTGGCGATCCTGCTGCCGATCATCAACCTCAACAATCTGGTGGGGCTGTGACCCAATAAATCCTCCCCCAGCTTGCTGGGGGAGGGGGACCGC
>JAEXLC010000242.1 GCA_023445495.1 Pseudomonadota bacterium
CGGTCGAACCGGCCGGGCAAAGCCACTTTGATCGCAACGCCGGCAGCGGCCGCGAGCCACACGATGACGAGCAGAACCTGGGCAAAAATGCTGGCGCTCAGCTTTATCAGGAACGGGGTGTAGGTGCCGGCGATCAGCACGTAGATCGCCGAATGGTCGAACCGCCTGATGAACCATTTTCGCGGTGATATCGGCCACATGTTGCAGGTGGCCGAGACGATCAGAACGGCGAGCAGCGCTGCGCCATAGATCGAAACGGTCAGCAGGTCGAATAGCGGGGCGCTGTTCGCGACCTGGACGATCAACGTCGCGACGGCAGCCAACCCAAGGGCGACGCCAAGGACATGGATCACGCCGTCAGCCCAGAGCTCGGCGCGCCTGAAGACGAAGCGTCCTACGGCGGGAACGTTCACAGCGATTCCTGACATGCTTGCGGCTGGAGTTAGTTTGGCACCTACCGTGAGCCCGTGTCATCTCAATGTCGGCCTGCGAGAGCGCGTCCTCCCGGATGTCCGCGGCGATGGATCTGAAGAAGAAGTAGAACGTCTTTGAGACCGGCATCAGTGGGAGTAATTCGCCGAAGCCCACCCGAATGTCTGCTTGCGGGCCGACACTCGATGTCCGGAAGTGTGAAGGGTTTCGGATGCCGGCCCGTGCGTTCGGGTTCGGACTGGGCTGAGGGCCGGCGTCCGAAAGCCTCCATGGGAGGAAGCCGCGGCCCGGGGCCGTGCGCTATGGGGATTTCGCCGCGCGGCTTGGTCTGCGGGAGCGTGCGAGGCGCGTGACGGCGGCGCGATGCTCCGACCGAGATGCCCGGAAGCCCCGGGTTTGCTGCACCTGGGAGGGATCCGGGATCGCCGCAGGGTGCATTTCCGCCATCGAGCCGAACGGGATCGCCCGCTCTCTGGCCGAGACCGGCAGTGCTTCCTCAGGGTGTCGCCGTTGCGCCATCGTCATGAGGTGTCGATCCTGACGGCGAAGATGGTGCGCGGGGCCGAGCCCGGCGCGAAGCGCTCGACGAGGATCATGCGACCGCCGCAGCATGGGCAAGGAAGCCTCCGCTCATCGACCTGAGCGGATTGTTCGGCCGAGATCTCTGGTTCACGATCTGCTGTCGCTGCGGTCGGCCTGTGCACCGCGATGATCTGCCTGATGCGGGCGATGGTGTCGGCGCGCCGGCTGGAGGCGAGCAGGCCGTAGTGGCGGATGCGGTGGAAGCCGTCGGGCAGGACGTGGAGCAGGAAGCGGCGGATGAACTCGTGCGCCGTCAGCGTCATGGTCTTGCGCCAGACCTTGCCGGATGAGCGCGCCTGATAATCCTTCCAGCGGAACGTGACCCCGTGCCGATCCATGGCGACGAGGCGGCTGTTGGCGATGGCGACGCGGTGGGTGTAGCGGGCGAGATAGGCCAGCACGGCGTCGGGACCACCGAAGGGCCGCTTGGCATAGACGACCCAGTCGGCGCGGCGCAGCGGCGCCATCATGGTGGCGAAGGCATCCGCTTCGGCGAGTGGGGCGAGATCACCATGGAAGGCGAGCCGCCCGGCCGCGTGCAGGGCGGAGAGCCCTTCGAGGAAGAGCCTGCGGAACAGCCGCGAGAGCACGCGCACGGGCAGGAAGAAGCCGGGCCTGCACGAGATCCAGCGAGCGCCGTCCGGCGAGAGGCCGCCGCCTGGCGCGATGATGTGGAGATGGGGATGGTGCGTCATCGCCGATCCCCATGTGTGCAGCACCGAGGTGAAGCCGATGCGGGCGCCGAGATGCCGGCGATCGCTCGCGATGGTGGCGAGCGTCGCGGCCGCTGCCCGGAACAGCAGGCCGTAGACCTCGGCTTTGTTCTGGTAGGCGATGGCCGCGATAGGCGCCGGCAGGGTGAAGACGAGATGGTAGTAAGGCACGGGCAGCAGATCGGCCTGCCGGTCCGCCAGCCAGTCCTTCGCCGCCGCGCCCTGGCAGCGTGGGCAGTGCCGGTTGCGGCAGGAGTTATAGGCGATGGTCGCGTGGTCGCAGTCGCCGCAGGCCATGACATGGCCGCCGAGCGCAGCCGTGCGGCAGGCCCGGATCGCACCCATCACCTTGAGCTGGCCGCGGCTGAGCCGATGACGCGCGAGATAGGCCTCGCCATGCCGGTTCAGGATGTCCGCGACCTCCAGCGAAGGCCGCGCCATGATCGGCGCGGGACCGCTATGGCGGTGGTGGCGGCGCCAGCAGGGCGAGAGGGCTCGTCACCTCGCGCAGGGTCTTCAGCGCGACGCGGGTGTAGACGGCGGTGGTGTCGAGCTTCCTGTGGCCGAGCAGGACCTGGATGACGCGGATATCGGTCTTCCGCTCCAGCAGATGGGTGGCGAAGCTGTGCCGCAGCGTGTGCATCGACACGCGCTTGTCGAGCTTGGCCGCGACGGCCGCGGCATGGCAGGCGCGGTTGAGCTGGCGCGTCGTGATCGGCTGGCCCGGCTGCTGGCCGGGGAAAAGCCAGCCACGCGGGCGCTTCACCCGCCACCACTGCCGCAGCAGATCGAGCAGGTCGGGCGCGAGCATGACATAGCGGTCCTTGCGGCCCTTGCCCTGCTCGACCCGGATCAACATGCGGGCGCTGTCGATGTCGGCGACCTTGAGGTTGGCGATCTCCGAGACCCGCAGGCCACAGCCATAGGCGATGCTGAGCGCGGCTCGGTCCTTCAGGCTCCGAGCATGGGCCAGCAGCAGCGCCACCTCCTGCGTGTCCAGCACCACCGGCAGGCGATCAGGCGTCGGGATCCGCGCCATGCGGTCGCCGAAGCCAGTCCGGCCCAACGTGACGTGGAAGAAGAACCGCAGCGCCGTGCAGGCCAGGTTCATCCGCGCGTAGCTGGCGCCGAGCGAGGCCAGGTGAAGCTGGTAGCGCCGCAGATCTTCCGGCTCGGCCCGATCCGGCGGCAAGCCGAGGAAGGCCGTGAACTCGCGGACCTGCCGGACATAGTCGCGCTGCGTGTACTCGCCAAACCGGCGGATGGTCATGTCCTCGATCATCCGCTGGCGCAGCGGAGTGACGGTGACAGGATCGATCATGGAAGCCTCCAGGGATCAGGGGAAACGACCCCCAAATCCTCGGATGCAGCGCCTCACAGGCGAAATCTCAGCGATGACCGCGCCGCACCCCCCTGCCGCGAGAGCGGCTTAGTCCAGTGGCGCTCCGCGGACGCCAAGCTCCAAATTGCCCTATCGAAGCTTGCCAATCACCCGCGGAACCGATCAAGCGCCGTTAGCCGGACGGTGAGCGGCTCGGCGTCCGCCCACTGATAGATTTCGGTCCGGAGATATCTGAGTTCCTCTTCGTAGAGCTCTTCGTCGATCTCGATCCACCACGCCCGGGGCCTGCCGTCGCTCCCATCGGACCAGCGGTAACCTCGCCCCTTGAGGTGATCCTTCATATCGAACGGCGCATGTTCGGCGTAGATGCGGATTCTGCTGCTTGCACTAGATCGCAAAAGCTCGGCAAACGGTCGAGCTCCGCCAGGCCCCGCAGGCCGTGCCAGCACCTCCAGCAGGGCATTACAATCATCCGTCGCGCGGTGCCCGTCATGGAAGAGCCCGGACTGACCAACAAGGTATCCCAGTTTGTTGCCTTCAAAGCCCACATCGGACCACCGAATCTCTGTCACGGAGCATGCCCAGGCCTTCGACACGAATGCCGGCGAAAGCCGCTCGCAGAACGGCCGATCGAATGCGGCGTTGTGAGCGATGATGAGGTCCGCAGGTTCGATCAGCGCATGGAGCGCGTCGAGATCGATGTCATGACCCGCGACAATCTCGTCGGTAATACCCGTCAGCCGGGTGATTTCGGCGGGAATTGGCTCTGAAGGTTGCCGCAAGCCGCTATAG
>JAEXLC010000266.1 GCA_023445495.1 Pseudomonadota bacterium
TAACGGCCCGGGCCCCCGCCCGTCGCCGGGGAAAAGCTGAAGCAAGGGAAGGGTTCAGCCCTTTAGCTCCGTCAGGAACTCCTCGACGAGCCCCTTCCGCTCGCCAGCCGCAGCCGCCTCCAGCGCAACCTCCAGCGCCGACGCCTTGCTCCCAAGCTCCGCCTGCCCGAACAGGCCCGCCGATCCGGCGAACTTGTGGAGCATTTCGCCCAGCGCCTCGGTCTCCGCGTCGTCCTGTCCGCCGTTCACAAAGGCTTCGGTCGCTGCCTGCAGTTCCGCCTTGCGCTCCGCGAACTTCGCCCAGAGCGCGGGCGACAACTTCATCGCCGGCGCCTTTTCCTCCGGCGGCGGGGCGGGGGCAGGCGCGGCGATCGGTGCAGGTTCCACCGCGGCCGAAGCCGACACCGCCCAGCGATCGATCGCCGCGGCCAGCTCGCTCAGCTGGATCGGCTTGGCGAGATGCGCCTGCATGCCCGCCTCCAGGCAGGCGGCGATATCGTCGGCATAGGCATTGGCGGTCAGTGCCAGGATCGGCAGCTTTTGCGCCGGGATGCCGGCGCCGCGGATCGCCCGCGCGGCCGATATGCCGTCGAGCACCGGCATCTGCATGTCCATCAGCACCAGGTCGAATGGCGTGCCCTGCAGGTCCGCCGCCGTCGCGGCCTCCAGCGCATGCGCGCCGTCGCCGACGATCGTCACCCGGTGGCCCAATCGGCCCAGCATCTCCTGCATCAGCAGCTGGTTGACGTCGTGGTCCTCGGCAACCAGCACCTGCAGCGCGCGGGTGGCGCGCTCGGGGCTGCGCTGTCCGGCGCCGGCATCATCGGCATTCTCGGCCGCCACCAGCGGCAGGCACAGGGTGAACACGCTGCCCCGGCCCTCCGCGCTGCGCAGGCCCAGCTCGCCGCCCATCAGCGATGCCAGCCGGCTGCTGATCGCCAGTCCCAGCCCGGTGCCGCCATAGCGGCGCGCGGTCGATTGCTCGGCCTGGACGAACTGCTCGAAGATCGCGGCATGGCGATCGGGCGGGATGCCGATGCCGGTATCGGTGACGGCGATGTCGATGCGCGGCGTGCCGCTGTCGCTGGTCGCCTGGCGCGCGCTCAGCGTGATCTTGCCGTCGCCGGTGAACTTCACCGCGTTGCCCAGCAGGTTGAGCGCGATCTGGCGCAGCCGCAGCCCGTCGACCATCACGAAGCGCGGCAATCCCGGGTCGACCTCGAAATCGAGCGCCAGCCCCTTGGTGGCGGCGGCCGGCTCGATCAGCTTCAGGCAGCCGCGCAGCGCATGGCGCAGGTCGACGCGCTCGGCATTCACCTGCATCTGCCCGGCTTCGATCTTGGACAGGTCGAGAATGTCGTTGAGCAGCCGCATCATCGCCCGGCTCGAATCGACGATCAGCTGGGCATGGCGGTGCTGCTCGGGCGGCAGGTCGCTGGCGAGCAGCAGGTCGGCAAAGCCCAGCACGCCGTTCATCGGGGTGCGGATCTCGTGGCTCATGTTCGCCAGGAAGCTCGACTTGGCCTGCACCGCCAGTTCCGCCCGTTCGCGCGCGGCTTCCAGCTCATGCTCGAGCTGCTTGCGCCGGGTGACGTCGCGCAGCGAGGCGATGATCTCGGCCGGTGCGCCGGTGGCGGGATCGCGGACCAGCCCGCAATGCGCCTCGATCCACTGCTCGGAGGCGTTCGGATCGAGCAGATGGGTGCGATAGGTGATGACCCCGCGCTCCACCTCGCCGGTGGTCAGCAGGTGCTGGAACTCGAACATCTCGGCGCGATGCTCGCTCGACACGCCGAAGCCGATCTGCCGGCCCAGCACATGCGCGGGCTCGACCCCGAGCACCGGCTCGGTCGAGGGCGAGGCATAGATGCACACGCCGTTCAGGTCGAAGCGCAGCACCGCGTCGGTGGCGTTCATCGCGAGCAGCGCCAGCTCGGCCTCGACCACTTCGCGGCGCGAGATGTCCTCGTGCAGCCGGCGGTTGGCGTCGCGCAGGATCGTCATCCGCTCGCGCCGCTCGCGCGCGATCAGATAGGCGAGCAGCAGCACCAGCATGCCGCTGGCCAGCCCGGCGAGCTGGATCGGTCCCTCATAGCCGCTGGAGCGCGCCAGCCGCGTTTGGAGCAGCTTTTCCTCCTCGCCGCGAATCTCGCCGATCAGCGCGAGCATCCGGGCGGTCTCGCGGCGATTCGCGTCGCTCGCCAGGATCGCGGTCGCCTCGGCCGCGCGGTTGGCGCCGCGCATCGCCAGCGTCTGCTCGGTCTCGACCATGCGCTGGCGGATCAGCGCCGCCAGATAGGCGACGCGCTCGCGCTGGCGCGGATTGTCGTCGGTCATGTCCTCGAGCCCGGTCAGCTCGCCGGGCAGTTCCTTGCGGACGCCGTCGATATTCCTGCGCGCATCGGGATCGCCGGTGAGCAGATAGCCGCGGCGATACACTTCGGCACGCAGCGTCAGGATGCGGACATGCGAGAGACGGTCGGAAACCTGGAAGGTGTGGCGCACCCATTTGTCGGCGCTCTGCTTCTGGCTGAACAGCCAGATGCCCGAGGCGGCCGAGCAGGCCAGCAGCACCAGGGCTGCGACAAGGATCCACTGCGACCGGCGCGTCAGTATCTCTGCCATGGACTCGGGCCCTAGATAAAAAGGGTTAACGGGGTGTTCGGCCCCTTGCTGCAAAACGCCGGAAAGACAGAATGGCCACAGAATTTTAGCACGGATACGCAACCAACTGGGTTCCGTGCGTTATAAAATAGATCAACGCCGAGTGAGATTGGAATGGCACGGATCATCATAGCGGACGACGATGAGATCGTGGGCGAGATCGCCCGCGACGCGTTGATCGCGGCCGGGCATGGCGCCGGGCTGGTCAAGGACGGGGCCGAGGCGCTGCGGGTCATCAAGGCACGCCGGCCCGATCTCGTCATCCTCGATTGCAACATGCCGGAGCTGTCGGGCGTTCTGCTCGTGCAGGAGCTGCGCAAGATGCAGGAATTCGCCGATCTGCCGGTGATGATGCTCACCGGCCGCCGTGGCGAGCGCGACGAGGAACTGGCGCGCTTCGCCGGTGCGAACGAATATCTGAAGAAGCCCTTCGATCCGGACGAGCTGGTCTTCCGGGTCGAGGAAATGCTGGCCAAGGCCTGAGCCATGGCGCGCATCATCTATGTCGAGGATGACGAGCTGGTCGGCGCCGTGGTCCAGCAGGTGCTGAGCGCGGCCGGCCATATCGTCGGGGTGATCAACCACGGCACGCTGGCGTTCGACACGATCGCGTTCAAGAAGCCCGATCTGGTGATCCTCGATCAGTCGCTGCCCGGCATGCAGGGCTCGGACATCCTCAAGGCGCTGCGCCGCCTGCCGGCGCTCTATCTCACCCCGATCCTGATGCTGTCCGCCAAGAACAGCGAGGCGGAGATCGACGCGGCGATGGGGGCGGGGGCGAACGACTATCTGGTCAAGCCCTTCCAGCCCGAGGAACTGGTCCAGCGCGTCGCCGACGTGCTGCGCAACAACAGCTTCGCCAACCGGGTTTCCTGAAGCTGGAACGAAGCCGGCGCGCCGTCCCGTCATTCCCGCCTGGGGTTACGAGAATGCGAGAATGGGCCCCTACGCCGCCAGCAGCTCCGCCGCGCGCGTGCCCAGCTCGCGCAGGCGCTTGCTCTGCTCGGGCAGCAGCTTCATCCGCGGATGCTGGTCGATCGCGCAGAGCGCGCCCAGCGCCTCGCCCTCGGGGGTGAGCAGCGGCACGCCGACATAGAAGCGGATATGCGGTGAACCCAGCACCAGCGGGTTGCCCGCGAATCGCGGGTCGTGCGCCGCGTCGAACACGCACATCACGTCATGCGGATTGGCGATGGTGTGGCCGCAGAACGAGATGTCGCGCGGCGTCGAGCTCAGCTCGCCGCCATGGCAGGCCAGGATATGCTGGGTCTGCCGGTCGATCAGCGTCGCGATGCCCATGTCCGAGCCGAACAGCTCGGCGACTTCCTCGACGATCGCCTTGAGTTCGGGCGAAGCGGGCTTGCCGGTCAGGCCGAGCTTGTCGACCGACGCCTGGCGCTGCTTCTCGCCGCGCAGCAAGGGGGCGAGCGCATGGAAGATCGGCTTGAGTTTAGGAACCATGCCGCGACTGTTGCCGTAAATTGTCTAACCACAAGTGAAGGCCGCAATACGGGCCTTTTCGTAACGCAGATTACGCACGGACGAACAGGTTCTTGAGCCAGAGCGGACCAGTTCGTGCCGCGTCGCGCCAGTCGCCCTCGTCCTCGGCCGTATCGGGCGTATAGCCGCGCGGGTCGAACAGCTTTACCCGCATACCCTTGAAGGCAGCGGCGTTGCGAGTCACCAGCGTCAGTCCGTGCTCCAGCGCGGTTGCGGCGAACAGCGCGTCGCGCGTGTCGCCCAGGGCAAGCTGCCCGCGCCGCCGCGCCACCGCCGCGTCGAGCGGCAGCACATGCCCCTCGAACGCCGGGAGCAGCTGCTCGTCGATCCAGCCGCGCAGCACCGCGCCCGCCGCCTTGTCGCGCCGCGCGGCCTCGGCGGCGCTGGTCTCCAGCTCGACCAGACTGATCGCCGAGAGGAAAAGCCGCTCGCGCGCGACGCCGGAGGCCCAGGCGGTCAGCCCCGCCTCGGCGGTGCCGGTGCGCGCCTTGCGCAGCTCGTATACGATCGGGGTGTCGAGCAGGAACATCACCAGCGCCCCGGCGGCGCCAGCTCGGCATCGGGGCTGCCGGCGGGCAAGGCGAGCAGGTCGACGATGCTCTCGCGCTGCCCGCTCAATTGCCGGAACTGGTCGATGCTCATCAGCACATGGGTCGGCCGCCCGCGATCGGTGACGAACACCGGCTCGCCGCGCGCGAGTCGCTTGGCGGCGCTCACGTCCTGGTTGAACTCGCGGCTGGTGATGACCTTCATTTGGTGCCTATGTGCCTAGATTGTCCGCGTTGTCATGTAGGTACGTTACTACTGTGTGGACGACATGCAACAGAAACATCCCGGCCGCCGGAAAAATCAGGGGGGTGGCGAAGTTTGCAGTTGCGCCCGGCCCCTGCCGCGCGCTCCTTCACGCCAAGCGACAGGCGCACAAGCGCCACGCGAGAGGATGCGTGGGGGAAGGTTAGAATGCTCGATCTGTTGAATGGCGCCTGGCATGCGTTGACCGATGTGCTCAGTCCGCACGGCCCCGCGGTGAACGCGGCGAAAAGCTATGCGCCCGGCGATTTCAGTATCCATTTCTTCCTGCAGCTGGCGATCATCATCCTCGCCTGCCGTGTCGTCGGCTGGGCCGGCCAGAAGTTCCTCAAGCAGCCCCAGGTCGTCGGCGAGATGATCGCCGGCGTGATCCTCGGCCCGTCGCTGTTCGGCCTGTTCTTCCCCGATCTCCAGCTCGCGATCTTCCCCAAGGAAACGCGCAACGTGCTCTATACCGGCGCGCAGCTCGGCGTCGGCCTCTACATGTTCATGGTCGGCCTCACGCTGAACCTCGATCACTTCAAGTCGAAGGCGAAGAGCGCCGCCGGCGTCTCGGCTGCCGGCATCGTTGCGCCGTTCCTGCTCGCCGCGCTGATCACGCCGTTCCTGCTGACCGTGCCGGGGCTGTTCACCCCGGGGATCAGCCAGTCGAACGCGACTTTGTTCATGGGCGCCTGCATCGCGCTCACCGCCTTCCCGATGCTTGCCCGCATCATCAATGAGCGCGGCCTCGCCAACTCCTCGCTCGGCACGCTGTCGCTGACGGCCGGCGCGTTCGACGACGCCGCCTCCTGGTGCGTGCTCGCCGTGGTGCTCGCCACCTTCGGCGCGGGTGCCGGTGTCGCCGTCCTCGCGATCGGTGGCGCGATCCTCTACACCGCCTTCATGCTGCTCTGGGGCCGCAAGCTGCTCGCCCCGCTCGGCCGCATCGTCGAGGAAAAGGGCGAGATGAGCACCGCGATGCTCGCCGTCACGATGATGCTGTTCTGCGCCTCGGCCTTCGTCATGGACGCGATCGGCATCCACGCGATCTTCGGCGGCTTCCTGATGGGCGTGTGCATGCCGCGCGGCCTGTTCGTTGAGGAGCTCAAGAAGAAGGTCGAGCCGCTCGCCGTCGTCCTGCTGCTGCCGATGTTCTTCACCTATTCGGGCCTCAACACCCGGATGGACATGGTCAACTCGGTCGAGCTGCTGCTGATCGCGCTGGGCATCCTGGCGGTGTCGATCCTCGCCAAGTTCGGTGCCTGCTATGCCGCCGCCCGCGTCGCCGGCGAGGACAATCGCACCGCGCTCGGCATCGGCGCGCTGATGAACTCGCGCGGCCTGATGGAGCTCATCATCATCAACATCGGCCTGCAGAAGGGCATTATCGGGCCGACCCTGTTCTCGATGCTGGTGCTGATGGCGATCGTCACCACCGTGATGGCCACCCCCCTGTTCGAAGCGGTCTATGGCCGCAAGGCACGCGAGAGCGGCGAGCTCGAATCGCTCGAGCCCAAGCCCAACCTGGCCGCTGCTGCCTGAAGAGGTCCTCCTCCACCCGCCCCGTTCTATAAAGGAGGGGCGGGTTCTTTTCGAGGAAAGCAGAATGAAGAAAGCGCTGGTTTGCGCTATGGGATTGCTCGTCGCCGGCACGGCGCGGGCGCAGGAAGTGAAGTTCACGCCCAACCTGGATGTCCGGCTGCGCTGGGAGCATTTCGAGCAGGACGGCATGCCCGAAGACGCCGATGCGGTGACGCTGCGCGTCCGTCCGGGCGTGGCGGCGAGCTGGCGGAACTGGACCGCGCTGGTCGATGTCGATGCCGTGGTCGCGCTGACCCGCAGCTATAATGACGGGTTCAACGGCAAGACCCGCTATCCGCTGATCCCCGATGCCGAAAATCTCGAGCTCAACCGCGCCCAGCTCCGCTATGCCGGCAAGGACGGGCTCGCGATCACCGCCGGGCGCCAGCGCCTCAACTTCGCCGACGATCGCTTTGTCGGCAACGCGCCGTGGCGGCAGAGCGAGCGGACCTATGACTCGGTCCGCTTCCAGTACGGCAAGCCGCTGGGGCTGAGCACCGACGTGGCCTATAGCTGGAGCGTCCGCACCACCGACGGCCGCCAGGGCCGCGGCTCCCGGCCGCAGGCGATCGGCGGCGACAATGTCTTCGCGCTGGTAAACTATGGCACCAAGGTCGGCACGCTCAGCGGCTTCGCCTATCTGGTCGACCAGGACGAAGCCGCGGTGCAGGGCTTCCGTCTGTCGACCCAGACCTATGGCGTGCGCTTCAGCGGCAGCCGGCCGCTCGGCAAGGATGTGTCGCTCGGCTATGCAGCCAGCTGGGCGCGGCAGAGCAATTACCACCGCAATCCCAATCGCTACGCTGCCGATTACTGGATGGGTGAGGTCAAGCTCATGGCCGGCGGGCTCACCGTGATTGCCGGCCATGAAGTGCTCGGCGCCTACAAGGGCGTGGCGCTCACCAGCGTCCAGACCCCGCTCGCGCCATTGTTCAAGTTCAACGGCTGGGCCGGCAAGTTCGGCACCAACCCGCCGAACGGCCTGCGCGACCTCTATGGCAATGTCGGCTATGCCTGGAAGAAGGTCGGCCCGCTCGATGCGATCAATGTCGGCGCGATCTATCACCGTTTCCACAGCGACCGGCTCGACCTGCAATATGGCGACGAGTTCGATTTCATCGCCGGCGTGAAGCACGGCCGCTACGCGCTCTCCGCCCGTTATGGCCGCTACAAGGCGAAGCAGTTCGCCACGGATACCGACAAGCTCTTCATCCAGCTGGATTGGGCGCTCTGACCCCATTCTCCCTCTCCCCTTGTGGGTGCATCGGGCCGGTCATGCCCCCAGCATGACCTAAGCAGCGCGGGGCGCTGCTTACCCGATGCAGGAGGGAGCCGACGAAGTCGGCGGAAGGGTGAGGGGGCGTGAGCCCCTTTCACCCCGCGCCACAATCGTCATCCCGGCGAAAGCCGGGATCTCATGCGCTCAGGGGACTGCGCCGCCCCCATAGCCGTCATCCCCGCGTAGGCGGGGATCCAGAGTAACAAAGCGATGTCCTGCGTTACTCTGGATCCCCGCCTGCGCGGGGATGACGAAGG
>JAEXLC010000296.1 GCA_023445495.1 Pseudomonadota bacterium
GCGCTGCGCGCGCGCTTTCCCGACATCGCCGACCGCCGCCGCGCGATCGGCGCCGCGCTGGCGGAAGGGCTGGGCAGCGACGTGGTCGCGCGGATGCAGGCGTCGGGATCGGCGCGGCTGCTGCGCATCGCGCTGGTCTCGGACGATCCCGACGATCTCACGCTGCGCCAGGCACGCGCGCTTGCGCAGGCCGAGCGGGTATACCATTTTCCCGGCGTGCCGACCGCCATCCTGAACCGTGCCCGCGCCGATGCGCCGCGTATCGCCTGCTCCGCTCCGCCGGAAGCGCCCGGCCCCGGGCTCTCGATCTGGCTGGAGATGCGCGGATGAGCGGCTTTGCGTACATCGTCCATGACGGCAAGGTGGACCAGCCGATCCTCAAGGACGCGCTGGGCAAGGAGGCGCCGCTCAGCTGGATCCACCTCAACACCAATGACGAGCGCGCCCAGCTTTGGCTGAGCGGCGAGGCCAAGCTCGCCCAGCCGGTGATCGAGGCGCTGACCGCGATGGAGACGCGCCCGCGCTGCGACCTGTTCGGCCCGGCGGCGCTGATCAACCTGCGCGGCATGTCATCGGATGCGCTCGACAGCTCCGATCCGCTCGCGTCGATCCGGATGTACGCGCATGGCGGCTGCGTCTTCTCGGTCTCGCGCAAGCAGCTCAACGCGGTCCAGCCAGTGCGCAAGCAGGTCGAGGACGGCAAGATCCTCGATCCCGGCGACCTGATCGCGGCGATCGCCCAGGCGATCACCGAGGAGCTCGACCCGATGGTTGCCGAGCTGGGCGATTCGCTCGACGATTGCGAGGAGCAGATCTCGCAGCACCGCGCCTTCGAGCTGCGGCGGCTGGTCAACACCACGCGGGTGAAGGCGATCGGGCTCAGGCGCTTCCTCTATCCGCAGCGCGCCGCGCTGGAGAAGCTGGCAGGGCTGCCGGTCGAGTGGCTGGCCGAGGACGACCGGCTTCACCTTGCCGCCGCCGCCGATCGTGCCGCGCGCATGGCCGAGGAGCTGGAGAGCATCCGCGAGCGTGCCGCGCTGACCCATGAGACGCTGACCGACCTGCGTTCGGAGCTGATCGACCAGCGCTCGCTGACGATCGCGGTGGTGGCGATGGTGTTCCTGCCGCTGACCTTCCTGACCGGCCTGCTCGGCATGAACGTGGCCGGCATCCCCTTCGCGCACGAACCCTGGGCCTTTGCCGGGGTGGTCGCGGTGTGCGTGGTGACGGCAGTGGCGATCGCCGGCTATTTCCTGTGGCGCCACTGGTTCGAGGGCTGAGCCCCGGTCAGGCGCGCTGGAGGCGATCCAGCTCGGCGCGGGCGGCGGCAAGCTCGCTGCGCGCCTCGCCCAGCTCGATCGCGCGCGCGGCGATGCGGGCATCGAGCGCGAGATTGGAGCGCTTGAGCTCCTCCATCCGGTCCGAACGGGCCAGCGTGCGCTCGATCCGCGCGGCCAGCTCCTCGAAGCTGTAGGGCTTGGCGAGATAATCGTCGGCGCCCGCCTGCAGCGCTTCGACCGCACCGGCGGGATTGTCCTGGCTGGTCACCACGATCACCGGCAGGTCCGACGTGTCGCGGGTGCCGCGAATCTCCTGGAGCACGTGCAGGCCGGAGACTTCGGGCATCACCCGGTCGACCAGCACCATGTCGAATCCGCGCGCCGAGATAAGCTCGAGCGCCTGGCTGCCGCTGTCGGCAAGGACGACGAGATAGCCGAGCTGGCCGAGCCGGTGCGCGAGGACATGCAGATTGGTCCGGCTGTCGTCGACCGCCAGGATGGTGCGCGTGGCACGTCGGCGATTGCCGATGCCTTCCTGTGCCGAAGCTTCGTCCATGGCCGGGAGAATAGCCCGGCAACAATCACGAAACAGTTAAGCGACGCGCAACCAGCCGGTTCAGCGCTCGAGGAAGCTGAAGATCTGGCCGACCATCACGTCCATCGGCCCGCTGCACTTGTCGACCGCGTCGCCGGGCTCGACCGTGTTGATCGCCAGGCCCATCGGCGTCGGCCAGCCGCGCAGCGCATGGGTGATGGTGCGCAGCGCCTGCAGCGTCGAGACCGCCGCCTGCCAGCCCGCCGCGGTGGCGATCAGGCCGACCGGAAGCCCGTCGAAATAGGGCCGCTCGTCCTTGCTCATCGCCTCAACATAATCGAGCGCGGTCTTGACCAGGCCCGAAAGCGTGCCGTGATAGCCGGGCGAGCCGACGATCACCGCATCGGCCGAGCGCAGCGCCTCGAGATAGCGCATCACCGCCGGATTGCCCTCGACATTGCCCGGCTCGTAATGCGGGAAGGCGATCGCCTCGCCGGTGAGCAAGGTGGTGCGGGCGCCGCGCGCCTCGGCCTTGGCGAGCGTGGCCGCGAGCAGGCGTCCGGTGGCGGATTCGGGTCGCAGGGTGCCGCCCAATGCGACGATATGAGGTGCCGACATGGCTTCCCGCTAGCCCAAAGCCTCGACAAGCGCCAGCGTGGACCTGAGGCGCGGGCTACGGCTATGCATCGGCAGAATCGGCCAAGGGGGAGCCAAATGGTTGCAGCAACGCACGGTCCGCTGGCGGGGCTGCGCATCGTCGAACTCGATATGCCGGGCACCGTGCTGTTCGCCGGCATGCTGCTTGCCGATCTAGGCTGCGACGTGATCCGGATCCGCCGACCGGGCAGCGAAGGCAGCGCGGTGGCGGCGCCGCTCTATCGCGGGCGCTCGCAGGTGCTGCTCGACCTCAGCCAGGCGGCCGGGCGCGAGCAGGCACTGTCGCTGATCGCCGAGGCGGACGGCGTGATCGAAGGCTATCGGCCGGGCGTCGCCGAGCAGATCGGGCTCGATCCGGCGCGTTGCCTCGCGCTCAATCCCCGCCTCGTCTATGCCCGCACCAGCGGCTGGGGCCGCGAGGGGCCGCTTGCTGCAACGCCCGGCAACGACATCAACCATCTCGCCTTGTCCGGCGCGCTCCATGCGATCGGCCCCGCCGCGGCACCGGTGCCGCCGCTCAACCTGATCGGCGAATATGCCGGCGGCGGGCTCTATCTCGCGCTCGGGCTGGTCTCCGCCATCCTCGCCGCCCAGGCGACCGGGCGCGGCCAGGTGATCGAAGCCGCGCAGATCGACGGCGTCGCCTCGATGATGTCGCTCTACTACGCGCTCCACGCCTCGGGCCGCTGGGTCGATGCCCGCACCGCCAACATGGTCGATGGCGGCGCGCCCTATTATCGCTGCTATGCCTGCGCCGATGGCCGCCACGTCGCGGTCGGCGCGCTCGAGCCCCAGGCGTTTCGCGCGCTGTGCGCCGGGCTGGGGATCGCGGCAGACCGGTTCGACCAATATGACCGCGCGTCCTGGCCGGCGCTGACCGAAGCGCTCGCCGCCGCCTTCGCCTCGCGCGGGCGCGACGAATGGGCGGCGCTGTTCGAGAGCGGCGAGGGCTGCGTGACGCCGGTGCTGTCGCTCACCGAGGCACCGCTGCATCCGCACAACCGCGCGCGCGGCACCTTCGCGGCCGGTGACGGCATGGTGCAGCCGGTGCCGGCACCGCGCTTCTCGGCAACCCCGGCCGAGGCCTTGCCGCCGATCGACGAGCGCGTGGAGGATGTGCTGGCGCGCTGGGCCGCGCCCTAGGCCGCCGGACTGGTCTTCAGGCTGCTCCAGGCGCGCGCGATCTCGTCGAGGCTGTTGGCCGCGTCGCGGAAAGGCTCGGGATCGGTGCCGACCGCCGCCTGAAGAATCTGGCCGCGCAGGCCGTGATAGAAGATCGCCAGCGTCTTGGAGACTTCGCCGCCCTTCTCGAAATCGAGCCCGGCCTCGAGCGCGAACAGGATCGCCGTCGCCCGCGCCACCCGCTCGCCGCGCACCGCGTAATTGCCGCGCTCGACCGCCCAGGCGGCGGTGCGCAATGCGGCGACGCCTTCCTCGTAGAGCAGGCCGACCAGCGCATGCGGATCGCCGCCGGCGGCACGGCCGACAATGTCGATCTGGCGATAGGTTTCGGCGGGGTTGGCGGCGAGTGCCGAGGCGTAACGCATCAGCCCTTGTTCCATGACGCGATCTGCTGATCGAGGAAGCTTTGGGTCGATTTATAGGCCGCGACCTTGGAATCCATCGCGGCGAATTGCTGGGTCATCCGCTCGCGCATGTTCGCCGTGTCGGTGACGATCTTGTCCTGCGCCTCGGCCAGCTTGTCCATCTGCTTGCTATAGGTCTTGGCGCTAGAGCTGAGCCCGCTTTCCTTGCCGGAGACGCTGCTGCCGATCGCGGTGGAGACCAGGCTGGACAGCGCCTTGCTGATGCCGGCGCCTTCCGCGAAGATCGCCTCGACATCGTCCGGATAGGTGGACAGCACCTTGGACAGGCGCGCGGTATCGACCGAGAGCGTGCCGTCGCGATTGGTTTTCACGCCGATATCGGCGAGCTTGTGCGGCACGTCGTCGGTCGCGCCCGGCACCAGCTCGGCGAGCGTCAGGCTCTTGAGCTGGCGCAGCAGGTCCTTGGCGGCCGGATCGGTGCGCAGGGGGCCGGTGATCGGATCGGTCGCGTCCTGCACCGACTTCAGCACCTGATTATAGGTGTCGACGAAATTGGTGACGGCCTGGCTGATCGCCGAAGTGGGCGTCGAGGCACCGATCGCGACCTTGGTGCCGACCTGCGCGGCGACGAGATCGAGCCGCGCGCCCGGTATCAGGCCCGAAATGCTGTTGGTCGGGTATTTCGCCTCGACCCCGTCCATCGCGACCCGCGCGTCCTGCGCGACCTGATTGACCGACGAACTGGCACCGACGCCGACATTGAGCGCCGACAGGTCGCCGCTGCCGCTGAGCGTGAACGCCTGCGACGCGCCGGTCGCGCTCTTCAGCACCAGCCGCGCCCCGTTGCTATCGCTGAGAATCGAAGCGGTGACGCCGGCCTTCTTGGCGTTGATCGCGTCGGCGATGCCCTTGAGCGACGCATTGCCCGAGCCGATCGTGATGTCGATCGAGGCAGCCGGACCCTGGGTAAAATCGGTCATCGCGCCGTCGGTGACGGTGGCAGCGCCGAAGCTGAGCGTCAGCGTGCCGGTCCCGATCGTCGTGGCACTTCCACCCGAGAAGAGCTGCGAGCTGGTGACCTGGCCCTGGGCGAGCTGGCGCACCTCGACAGTGGCGCTGAGCCCCGAGAGATCGGCACCCGGCAGGCGGGTGATGTTGAGGATGCCGGTATTCGAGCTGGTCGGCTGGGTCGACAGCGAGCCCGAGCCGGTGAGCGAGGTGAGCGCGGACGAGAAGTCGCTGATGTTGCTCTTGATCGTGCTGATCTGCGAAATCTGCGCGGTCAGCGCGCTATTCTTCTGGGTGAGCACCGCGTTCTTGTTGGTGAACGCGTTGGTGACCAGCGAGTTGACCAGCGCGGTGATGTCGATCCCCGATCCCGTACCAAGCGTGGTCGCGATCGAAGGCGTCGGGGTCGCAGTGGTGGCCGTTGTCGTGGTCATGTCTACCTCTCCCCCGGTAAACGGCCGGCGCCGTGCCGATTTTAGTGCGCGCGTGCCTGCTTGCGGCCGTTTTCGTCGAAAAGTGCGGTGTCGGGCACGGTGACCGACGGCATCACCGCGTTCGCGCGCTTGCTGAGCTGGAAGACGAAGGCGAGCACGGTGGCGACCGCCATGTAGAGATCGTCGCGGATCTCCTGGTTTTCCTTGCTGGTATAGTAGACCGCGCGGGCGAGCTGCGGGATTTCGAGGATCGGCACGTCGAGCTAGCCGGCGCGCGCGCGGGTGGCCACCGCGGGCGCGCCG
>JAEXLC010000312.1 GCA_023445495.1 Pseudomonadota bacterium
CCGGCTCAAGGCCGGGATGACGAGGAAGTGCGCCTCACAGCGCGTTGAAGAACCGGCCCAGCCGCTCCATCGCCTCGGCCACCCGCGCTTCGGACTCCGATCCGAAGCAGACACGCAGATGCCCCTCCCCGCCCGGCCCGTAGAAGCTGCCGGACTCGACCACGACATGGGCTTCCTTGAGGATCGCCATGGCGAGATCCTGCGAGGAACGGCCGGTGCCGCTGATGTCCGGGAAAGCGTAGATCGTGCCCTCGGGCTCGGCGCAGGTGACACCGGGCATCTGGTTGAGCGCCTGGACGACGATGTCACGCTTGCGGCGATCGGCCTCGACCATCGCCAGCATCGCGTCCTGTGGCCCCTCCACGGCGGCGCGAGCGCCCTCCTGGATGAAGACGTTGACGTGCGTCACATCGGTCATCGTGATGCGCATAATCGCGGGCATCAGCCTGGCATCGGCAGTCAGGTATCCGATCCGCCAGCCGTCCATCGAATAGGCCTTGGTGAAGGCGAAGCAGGTGATCGTCCGCTCACGCATGCCGGGCAGGCTGGCGATGCTGACATGCTCGGCCTTGCCATAGGTGATGTACTCATAGACCTCGTCCGACAGCACCAGCAGGTCGTGCTCGATCGCCAGGTCCGCGACGTGCTGCAGCTCCTCGCTTGTGTAGACACGGCCGGTCGGGTTGGCCGGGTTGACCAGCACGATCATCCGGGTGCGATCCGTGATCTTCGCGGCGATCTTCTCCTTCGAGATCGCGAAATTGTCGGCCTTGTCGAGCCCGGCGATCACCACCTTGCCGCCGGCCAACTCGGTCTTGCCGATATGCTGGGGATAATAGGGATCGAGCAGGATCACTTCGTCACCCGGATCGATCGCGGCCATGAACGCGGCGAACGAGGCATGGGTGAGCCCGTTGCACACCAGCACCTCGTCGACGCCGTAATCGAGCCGGTTGAACTCGGTGAGCTTCTTCACCAGCGCCTGGCGGAACGACAGCGTGCCGCGGAAATCGCCATAATGGACGATGCCGGCATCGAGCGCTGCCTTGGCCGCTTCCTTGATGTGCAGCGGCGTATCGGCATGCGGCCGGCCGAACTCGAGATGGATCAGGTCCACCCCCGCCGCATCCAGCTTCGATGCTTCGTCATACATGCCGAAGCTCTTCTTCGATCCGCCCGTCAGGCGCTGTGCCGGCCACTTCATTCTCGACCCCTTCCACGACTCCGATACCCGTGAATAATTGCGTGATATATGATATTTCAAGCTTGAAATTTCATGCTTGAAGCATTTAGCCTGCCGGCGTTAGATTGAGACGGACTGGAGTCGCGGCGATGGAGTTTGGTCGATGAAGATCGCATGCGTAGGCGGCGGGCCGGCAGGGCTCTATTTCGCCATCTCGATGAAGGTGCGCGACAGCGGTCACGAAATCCATGTCTTCGAGCGCAACCGGGCGGACGACACGTTCGGCTGGGGCGTGGTCTTCTCCGACCAGACGGTCGAGAACCTGATGGCGAACGATCCCGTCAGCGGCGAGACGATCCGCGGCGAGTTCGCGCATTGGGACGATATCGACGTCCATATCCATGGCGAGTGCATCCGCTCGTCGGGGCACGGTTTCATCGGCATCGGCCGCAAGCGGATGCTGGCGATCCTGCAGGACCGCGCTCGCGAGCTCGGCGTACAGCTCCATTTCGAGCATGAGGCGAGCACCGACCTGGCCGATTGGGCGGACTATGACCTGGTCATCGTCGCCGACGGCGCAAACAGCCGCATCCGCGATCGCTATGCCGAACATTTCGACATCGACATCCAGCCGCGCCGCAACAAATATATCTGGCTCGGCACGCACAAGGTGTTCGACGCCTTCACCTTCGCCTTCGAGCAACTCCCCGAAGGCTGGGTCTGGGCACACGCCTATCGCTTCGACGACCGCCTCTCGACCTTCATCGTCGAGATGGCGCCCGAGACCTGGGAAAAGCTGGGGCTCGACAAGGCGGACCAGGATGAAGCGATCGCCTTCAGCGAGCGTGTGTTCGGCAAGTATCTCGGCGGCAACGCGCTGATGTCCAACGCCGGCCATCTGCGCGGCTCGGCGGCATGGCTCAACTTCCGCCGGATCGTCACCGGGCGCTGGTCGTACGACAAGCTGATCCTGCTCGGCGACGCGGCGCATACCGCGCATTTCTCGATCGGGTCCGGCACCAAGCTGGCGCTCGAGGATGCGATCAAGCTGGCCGAAGTGCTCAATCGCCCCGGGCTCGGCCGCGAACAGGCGCTGGCGGAGTATCAGGCCGAGCGCAGCGTCGAAGTGCTCAAGCTGCAGAACAGCGCGCGCAACTCGACCGAATGGTTCGAAACGCTCGACCGCTATCTGCCCTTCGCGCCGATCCAGTTCGCCTATTCGCTGCTCACCCGCTCGCAGCGCGTGAGCCATGAGAATCTGCGCCTGCGCGACCCGGAATGGCTGGAAGGCGTGGAGCGCTGGTTCCAGGCCCAGGCGCCTGGCGGCAAGGGCGACAAGCCGGTCCCGCCGATGTTCGCGCCCTACCGGCTGCGCGACATGGCGCTGGAGAACCGCGTCGTCGTCTCACCGATGGCGATGTACTCGGCGGTGGACGGCACCCCGACCGACTTCCACCTCGTCCATTACGGCGCCCGCGCTCAAGGCGGCGCCGGGCTGGTCTATACCGAGATGACCTGCGTCTCGCCCGAGGGACGTATCACGCCGGGCTGCCCGGGCATGTATGCGCCCGAGCATGTCGCGGCGTGGCGGCGAGTCACCGATTTCGTCCATGCTAACAGCGGCGCGAAGATCTGCCTCCAGCTCGGCCATTCGGGCGCCAAGGGTTCGACGAAGATCGGTTGGGAAGGCATGGACCAGCCGCTCGACAGCGGAAACTGGCCGCTGATCGCCGCCTCCGACGTGCCGTGGAGCGCGAGCAACGCGGCGCCCCGGCCGATGACCCTTGCCGATATGGACATGGTGCGCGACCAGTTCGTCGCGGCAGCCCGCATGGCGGTGGACGCCGGCTTCGACATGATCGAGCTGCACGCCGCGCATGGCTATCTGCTGTCGAGCTTCATCACCCCGCTCCAGAATACCCGCACCGACGACTATGGCGGCAGCTTGGAGAACCGGCTGCGCTACCCGCTCGAAGTGTTCGCGGCGATGCGCGCTGCCTGGCCCGCCGAGCGGCCGATGTCGGTGCGCATCTCGGCGACCGACTGGATGGGCGACCAGGGCGTAACGCCCGAGGAAGCGGTGGAGATCGCCCGCGCCTTCAGCGAGGCCGGCGCGGACCTGATCGACGTGTCCGCCGGCCAGACCTGGGCCGAGTGCAAGCCGGTCTATGGCCGGATGTTCCAGACGCCGTTCGCCGACAAGATACGCAACGAGGCCCGCGTCTCGACCATGGCGGTCGGCAACATCTTCGAGACCGACCACGCCAATTCGATCCTCGCCGCCGGCCGCGCCGACCTGGTGGCGATCGGGCGGCCCCACATGGTCGATCCGATGTGGACGCTCCGTGCCGCTGCCCAGCACGGCTATCGCGGCGTGCGCGTGCCGCCGCAATATCTCGGCGGGATGAGCCAGCTCGCCCGCAACCTGCAACGCGCCGCCGAAACCGGCGCGGCACTCCGGAGCTGATGCCGATGCGCCTCAAGGATATTCATGCAATCGTCACCGGCGGCGGGTCAGGGATCGGTGCGGCGATCGCCCGCGCGCTTGCCGAGGAAGGTGCCCGGCTGACATTGCTC
This sequence comes from Pseudomonadota bacterium, assembly GCA_023445495.1. Lineage (GTDB taxonomy): Bacteria > Pseudomonadota > Alphaproteobacteria > Sphingomonadales > Sphingomonadaceae > Sphingomonas. The sequence goes on from JAEXLC010000312.1 coordinate 3,761, forward strand.
GGGCGTAGGCTCGATGCATTGGAAGCAGTTGCCGCGACCATCCCCGGGGCGATCACCGTTCCCGCCGATGTGACCGATCGCGCCTCGATCGATGCCGCGTTCGAGGCCGCCCGGGCGGCGCACGGTGCGATCGGTATCCTGGTCAACAATGCCGGCATCGCCCCGAGCGCGCCCTTCGCCAAGGTTAGTGCCGAGGCGTGGCGCAAGACGATGGCGACCAATCTCGACGCGCTGTTCGATTGCTGCCAGGCCGCCCTGCCCGACCTGCTCGCGGCGCCGGCCGGGCGGATCGTCACCGTGGCCTCGACCGCCGGCCTCAAGGGCTATGGCTATACCGCGCCCTATGTCGCTTCGAAGCATGGCGCGATCGGCCTGATGCGCGCGCTTGCCGCAGAGTTCGCCGCAACCCCGCTTACCGCCAACGCGCTCTGCCCCGGCTTCACCGATACCGACATCGTGGCCAAGGCAGTCTCGACGATCACCAGCCGCACCGGCCGCAGCGAGGCCGAGGCGCTGGCCGAGCTCACCAAACATAATCCCCAGAAACGGCTGATCCAGCCCGAGGAAGTGGCGGCGGCGGCTGTCTGGCTATGCCTGCCGGCCAGCGGATCGGTGACCGGCCAGGCGATCCCGATCGCCGGCGGAGAGGTGATGTGACGCGCGCCGCCTCGCTACGCGAGAAGCATGACGGCGCGCTCGACGATCGCGGCAGCGTGCGGTTGTGGCTGCGGCTGCTCACCTGCACCACGGTTATCGAGAAGCGCCTCAAACGCCGTTTCGCCGACCAATATGGCGTCACCCTTCCCCGCTTCGACGTGATGGCCGCGCTCGACCGGCATCCGGAGGGGATGACGATGGGCCAGCTTTCGCAGGCGTTGCTCGTCTCCAACGGCAATGTCACCGGCGTTGTCCAGGTGCTGGTCCGCGATCGCTATGTGAGCCTGGCGCCCTCGCCCACCGATGGCCGCTCCTCGGTCGCACGGCTCACCCAGCTGGGGCGCGAATGCTTCGCCGGGCTGGCCGAGGCGCATCACGAATGGATCGACGCGATGCTGGCCGGGCTGGACCGCGACGAGCGCGGCCAGCTCCACCAGCTTCTGGGCGTGCTCAAGGACTCGCTCGCCGCCGAGGAAGGAGAGGAATGACCATGGATCCGACCAGCTTCGCGCCGGAACATTTCGGCTGGGCCTTTAGCGAGGGCGTGGCGACCGTCACGCTCAACCGGCCCGAGCGGAAGAACCCGCTGACCTTCGAAAGCTATGCCGAGCTGCGCGATACCTTCCGCGACCTCGTCTACACGCCGCAGGTCAAGGCGGTGGTGGTCACCGGCGCGGGGGGCAATTTCTCCTCGGGCGGCGATGTCCATGAAATCATCGGCCCGCTGACCGAGATGGCGATGCCCGAGCTGCTGGCCTTCACCCGGATGACCGGCGACCTCGTCAAGGCGATGCGCGCTTGCCCGCAGCCGATCGTCGCGGCGATCGACGGAATCTGCGTGGGCGCCGGGGCGATCATGGCGATGGCATCGGACCTGCGGCTTGCCACGCCCGCCGCCAAGACGGCTTTCCTGTTCACCCGCGTCGGCCTCGCCGGCTGCGACATGGGCGCCTGCGCGATCCTGCCGCGGATCATCGGCCAGGGCCGCGCCTCCGATCTGCTCTACACCGGCCGGATGATGTCCGCCGAGGAAGGCGAGCGCTGGGGCTTCCACAACCGGCTGGTGCCCGCCGATGCACTGCTCGACGAAGCGCTGACGCTGGCCCGCAGCATCGCCGCCGGCCCCACCTTCGCGCACGGTATCACCAAAACCCAGCTCAACACCGAATGGGCGGTGAGCGTCGAAACCGCGATCGAGATGGAAGCGCAGGCCCAGGCGATCTGCATGGCGACCAGGGACTTCCGCCGCGCCTTCGAAGCGTTCGCCGACAAGCGCACCCCGGTGTTCGAGGGCGACTGATGGCCGACCGCAGCTTCCTCGACTGGCCCTTCCTCGACGACGGGCACCGCCAGCTGGCCACCGATCTGGAGGCCTGGTGCATCGCCAACCTCTCCGATCATCACGGCGCGGACGTGGACGCCGAATGCCGCCGGCTGGTCCGTGCGCTCGGCGACGGGGGCTGGCTGCGCTACTGCGTGCCGGCGGCCTGGGGGGGCGTGCACGAGACACTCGACATCCGCTCGCTCGCGCTGATCCGCGAGACGCTGGCGCGTCATTCGGGGCTGGCCGACTTCGCATTCGCCATGCAGGGATTGGGTTCGGGCACGATCTCGCTGTTCGGCACCGAGGCGCAGAAGGCCGCCTATCTCCCTGCCGTGGCGCGGGGCGAGAAGATCGCGGCCTTCGCGCTGACCGAGCCGGGCTCGGGCTCCGACGTCGCCGCGATGGAGACGCTGGCCGATCGCACCGCCGAGGGCTGGCGGGTGAACGGCGCCAAGACCTATATCTCGAACGGGGGCATCGCCGATTACTATGTCCTCTTCGCCCGCACCGGCGAGGCGCCGGGGGCCAAGGGCGTCTCCGCCTTTATCGTCGATGCCGAGACGCCGGGCCTCAGCGTCACCGAGCGGATCGAAGTGATCGCGCCGCACCCGCTGGCGACGCTGGAATTCACCGACATGGCACTCCCCACCGACGCACTGCTCGGCGAGGCCGGGCGGGGTTTCGCGGCGGCGATGGCGACGCTCGACATCTTCCGCACCACCGTGGGTGCGGCGGCGCTCGGCTTCGCCCGGCGCGCGCTCGACGAGGCGACGGCGCGGGCACGCAACCGCAAGCTCGGCGACGGCACGCTGGCCGACAACCCGGTCACCCAGTCGAAGCTCGCCGAGATGGTGCTCGACATCGACACCTCGGCGCTGCTCATCTACCGCGCCGGCTGGCTGCGCGACGTGCGGGGCCAGCGCAACACCCGCGAGGCGGCACTGGCCAAGCTCCACGCCACCGACAGCGCCCAGCAGGTGATCGACAAGGCCGTGCAGATCTTCGGCGGCCTGGGCGTCACCGTCGGCGCGCCGGTCGAGGCGCTGTATCGCGAGGTGCGGGCGCTGCGCATCTATGAGGGCGCTTCCGAAGTGCAGAAGATCGTCATCGCCCGCCAGCACCTCGCCCAGAGCGCCGGCTGATGTTCCGCGTCTCCTACCCCCTGCGCTTCGCGCACTGTGACCCGGCGGGGATCGCCTTCTACCCGCGCTGCCTCGAGCTGTGCGACGCCGCGGTCGAGGACTGGACCCCCGCGGTGCTCGGCGACGACCGGCGGGCGATGCATATGGGCAAGGGCCTGGGCCTGCCCACGGTCAGCCTCACCTCCACCTTCACCGCGCCGAGCAGGCTGGGCGACCGGCTCGACTTCGCGGTGCAGCTCACCCGGGTCGGCAACAGCTCGATCGACCTCGAGATCGAGGTGACCTGCGCCGGCGCGCCGCGCTTCTCGGTCAAGCTCACCCAGGTGCTGATCGAGCTTGCCGGTGGAAACGCCCAGCCCTGGCCGCCCGAATATCGCCAACGCCTTGAAACGGAATGCCAATGACCACCCATCAGAGCCTGCTCCCTCCCGGCTGGAAGCGCCCGCGCGGCTATGCCAACGGCATCGCGGCCAATGGCCGGACGGTGTTCACCGCCGGCGTGGTCGGCTGGGACGAAGAGGAGCGCTTCGTAGCTCCCGATCTCGCCGGGCAGTTCCGCCAGGTGCTGGTCAACACGCTGGCGATCCTTGCCGAGGGTGGCGCCGGGCCCGAGCATATCGTCCGGATGACCTGGTACATCACCAGCCGCGACGAATATCTCGCCCAGATCGCCGAGATCGGCGCCGCCTATCGCGAACTGATCGGCCGCAACTATCCGGCGATGGCCGTGGTCCAGGTCGCCGCGCTGGTCGAGGCCGAAGCCAAGGTCGAGATCGAGACGATCGCGGTCGTCCCCACCGCCTGAGGAATCCCTGACATGCAGAAATTCGACTGGGCCGATCCCCTGCTGCTCGACGCGCAGCTGGAGGACGAGGAGCGGATGATCCGCGACACCGCGCGCGACTATGCGCAGGGCCGGCTGGCGCCCCGGGCGATCGAGGCGTTCGACAAGGAAGTCACCGATCCGGTCATCTTCCGCGAGATGGGCGCGCTCGGCCTGCTCGGGCCGACGATCCCCGAAGCCTATGGTGGCGTCGGCGCCTCCTATGTCGCCTATGGCCTGATCGCCCGCGAGGTCGAGCGGGTCGACTCGGGCTATCGCTCGATGATGAGCGTCCAGTCGAGCCTGGTCATGTATCCGATCCACGCCTTTGGCTCCGAGGAACAGCGGCTGCGCTATCTGCCGAAACTCGCGAGCGGCGAGTGGATCGGCTGTTTCGGGCTGACCGAGCCCGATGCCGGTTCCGACCCCGGCGGCATGCGCACCCGCGCCACCAAGGTGGACGGCGGCTACCGGCTGAACGGCGCCAAGACCTGGATCTCGAACGCACCGATCGCCGACATATTCGTGGTCTGGGCCAAGTCCGACGCGCATGGCGGCGCGATCCGCGGCTTCGTGCTCGAAAAGGGCATGGAGGGCCTGTCCGCGCCCAAGATCGAAGGCAAGCTGAGCCTGCGTGCCTCGATCACCGGGATGATCCAGCTCGACGATGTCGAGGTCAGCGAGGACGCGCTGCTGCCCGAGGTCGAGGGGCTGAAGGGCCCCTTCTCCTGCCTCAACCGCGCCCGCTACGGGATCAGCTGGGGTGCGCTGGGCGCAGCCGAATTCTGCTTCCACGCCGCCCGCCAATATGGGCTGGACCGCCACCAGTTCGGCCGCCCGCTCGCCGCCACCCAGCTCTTCCAGAAGAAGCTGGCCGACATGGAGACCGAGATCGCGCTCGGCCTGCAGGCGTCGCTGCGGGTGGGCCGGCTGATCGACGCCGGCCAGTTCGCGCCGGAGATGATCTCGATCGTCAAGCGCAACAATGTCGGCAAGGCGCTCGACATCGCCCGGGTCGCGCGGGACATGCATGGCGGCAACGGCATCTCGGGCGAGTTCCAGGTGATGCGCCACCTGATGAACCTCGAGACGGTCAACACCTATGAAGGCACGCATGACGTGCACGCCCTGATCCTCGGCCGCGCGATCACCGGCATCGCCGCCTTCTGATCCCGCCCCGGGCCGCGTGCTACAGCGGGCCGGGCGCGACTCGCGGAAGTACACAAAAGTACAGGCCAAGAGCGGGTTTTTCGGCACCCCAAGTTGACATAGTTCCCGCAAGCGCGCCGCAACTCGCAACAATGTTGCGTGCGCGTGATCCTATTTCGCCAACAGCCTCAAGGAGCGGCTAGGCCAGAGGCCCAGCCGCACGAGGCAAGCATGCGAAATCCTACATTGCAAGCGCGCCCTGCCCTCACTTCACCAGCAGGATGCGGCTGTTGGGCGGATAGGCCCATTCGAAGCCGCGATCGGTGACGACACCATTGTCCTCGAGCGGGATCTTGATCTTGCGCGCGCCCCATTCGGGCACCTGCGTGTAGAGGAACAGCTCGATCGACAGGAAATTGGTCGGCCGCAGCTGGTAGGTCATGCGCAGCGGGTTGAAGTCGGCGATCGACGGGCCCGAGCCATGGCCCCAATCGCCCACCGAATGGCTGCCGATCACCACGTCGGAGACCTTCATGTCCTTGCTCGGATCGTCATAGCGGCCAAGCACCAGCCCCGGCGTTTCGGCCACCCGCTTGTTGACCGCCGCCAGCGCATCGCCGGCAGTGACGCCGGGGCGGATGACGTCGAGGATCATCCGGCGGATGTCCTGCGCCTTGTCATAAGCGCGCTGCACCCCGGCCGGCGCGGCGTTCTCGCCGGGCTTGAGCACATAGGCCATGCGCTTCATGTCGGTGTAGTAGAACAGGTAATTCACGCCCCAGTCGACCGTGACCAGGTCGCCCGGCTGGATGACATGATCGCCCGAGACCGGCCCGCGTTCGCCGGGGCCGAGGATATAGATGCTCGGCAGGCCGAAGCTGCTGCCCAGCCCCTCCTTGTGAAGCTGCTCCATCATCCACCAGGCGACATCGCCGGTGGTGGTGTGGCCGGGCACAATCACTTCGTTGGAAAGCGCACGTTCGAGGATGGTGCGCGAATATTCCCCGGCCCTGGCGAAGGCGGCGATCTCGTTGACCGAATGGCGGGCGCGGAAATCGGAGACCAGCTTCTCGGCCGGGACCAGCCGCCCGGCCAGCACGGGGCCGAGCGTCTCGACCAGCTTTGCGTGCAGCGAGTGGCTGAGCCCGTCCGCGGTGCCGATCTCGGTGGCGACATCGATGCCGATCCGCTTGGGATCGCGCGCCTCGACGAACTTGCGCAGTTCGGCGGGCGAGACTTTCAGATCATAGATCGGGCATTGATCGAACCCGGCCCCGCCGATCCCCATCGCCGCGCGCTCGATCCGGCCGCTGCCGGTGCGATCGGTGAAGACATAATAGCCGATATCGCCGACATAGCCGCCGCCGAGCAGAGCCGCATTGGGATCGTCATGCCCTTCGCGCGAGGCGACGATCCACATGTCGATCCGGTTCTCGCGCATCACCTCGGGCAGGATCAGGTCGAGCTTGTCCTTGCGGATCTGGCACATCTGGTCCCAGCGCCGCTTCGCTTCCTGGCCCTGGGCGGGCAGCGACGCGAGCAGCGACAGGATCGCGAGCGGCAGCGCCAGCCGGCGCAAAGGCTTGAACGACAAGGCGGTTCTCCCATGAATCTCTCACCTAGGAACGTGACAGGACCGCAACGGAAATGGAACAATAATCACGCAATTTTCGTTGATATTTTGCCGATCGATCGGCATGGGGCGCTCCGACAAGGATCAGGACCGACTCTCGCCGCCGTCCGGCCTGCGCGGCCGGGGCGGGCAAGCCGCTTCCGGCCCGTTCGGGCAGGGATGCATATTGATAGGTGCAAATGCATATGTTTTCGACTAACCCGTCCGTATGCACCGTCCGGCCCGGCGCAACGTCTTGATCCTGCGGAAAGATTGAGGGAAACATGGCCACGCGTGCGCTGAACAGAACCACAAGAACGGCAGAGGACCTGATGGACAATCGCAGCGTCTACGACCCGAGCAGTCCCAATTTTCGCCTGGAAAACTCGCCATTCTACCTGATGGCGCATGCCGACTTCAAATATCACGAGGACATGGACATCGTGCTGCACAAGCATGGCGTGTCCAAGCCGATCTACCGGGTGATGACCGTGCTGCGCGAGCGCCAGCCGGCCAGCATCGGCGCGATTGCCGAGGCGGCGCTGACCAAGCGTTCGACGATCAGCCGGATCATCGACCGGATGGTCGAGCAGGGCCTGGTCACCACCGAGCCGAACCCCGAGGACAATCGCATCACCGAAGTGACGCTGACCCCGGCAGGCCAGCAGACCTTGCGCAAGCTGACCCCGATCGTCGGCCGCCAGTTCACCCGCGCGATGGACGGGGTGAGCGACCGCGACATCGCCCATCTGCTGCGCACGCTGCAGAAGATCAGCGCGAATTTGAGCAAGCTGCCGATCGAGTGACCGCATCGTCACCCCGGCTCGAAGCAGCCAGGGCTTTGGATCTTCCATCGTCACCCCGGCCTTGAGCCGGGGTCCCGCTGCCTTGCCC
>JAEXLC010000314.1 GCA_023445495.1 Pseudomonadota bacterium
GGCGACGTGCTCGCCAATCGCCTGGCCGACCGGCTGCAGACCGCGGGCCTCTATGCCCGCGCCGCCGAACTGCTCACCTACCAGCTCACCCAGCGCGCGCAGGACGTGGCGCAGGGCCCGCTCTCGGTGCGCGTCGCGACGCTGCAGATCCTGGCCGGCCGCCCCGACCTGGCGCTCAAGGCGCTGCAGAACAGCGAGCAGCCCAGCTATTCCGACCAGATGCGCTGGGACCGCAAGCGGATGGAAGCCGTCGCGCTCCACCGGCTGGGCAAGGACGATGCCGCCGCCGCCGCGCTGGACGGCGTGCCGGACGGCGCCGCGGTACGCGCCGAGATCCACTGGCGCACCCAGGACTGGGGCAGCTTCGTCACCGAGAGCGAGAAGAGCCTGCCCGCCGCCAAGGGCGCGCTGGGCGCCCCGCAACAGGCGGCGGTGCTGCGCTATGCCGTCGCGCTGGCGATGACCAGCCGCGAGGACAAGCTGCGCGCGCTGCACGGCCGCTATGCCGGCGCGTTCAAGGGCCTGCCCAGCGCCGGCGCCTTCGACATGCTGACCGCCAGCCTGGACAAGATCGACCCCGCCAAGCTCGACGCCGCGATCGCCGCGATCCCCGAGGCGAGCCCGGCCGGCGCGATCGGCGACCTGCTCGATGCGGGCGGCTGAGGGCTAATTCGAGGGTGAGGCGTGCGCGCCGATGGTGCGCCGCCTGTGCCAATCATGCAGAATCCAGCGTTGCAAGCGCCCGGCGCGCCAAGCACCTATTGTGTGGCGAAGGCATCGCACGCGATCGCTTCGATCGGCTTTTCGGACGCCAGCAGCACGATGATACTCCGCGCCTCGCGCGCGCTACCCATGCGATCCGTGGCCAGCCGAACCTCCCCTGCCCCCTTGGGAAAGGACGGAGCGAAAATGGCGTTCCACGACAGCCCCTCATGCACGTCGCGCGTGACGGCGGCATCGGACAGGATCCGGGCCGAAACCAGATAGGCATGGCGAAGATCGGCGTCGCCGCGGATATAGCCCCCGCCTAGCGATGTGTGCGTCCTGGCGAAGCCGAGCTCGACCGGCCGCAGGCTGCACGGTGCCATGTCCGCGAATTTCGAGGCATCCGCCCATTCGAGCGGCAATATCCTGGCGCGATTGGCTGGCGGCGTGGTGTCCTGCGCCAGGAGCAGCAACGATAACAGTAGCATGGAGCCCTCGAGCCTGGAGCCCCATTCTATGCCCGCGGGCCGGGAAAAGAAAAACCCCGGAGGACACTGTCCTCCGGGGTCTGTCCCTGTGTTCGAAGCCGGGGCTTACTTCAGATAGTTGGTCAGGTTCAGGCCCGAGAGCTGGGCGAAGACCGAGTAGCTGGCCTCGAGCACGCTCTTCTGCTGGGCGAGGTCGATCGCGACCTGGCCGAGATCGGCGTCCTCATTTTCCTGGATCACGTTCTTCAGCACCAGCCCGCGCTCCTCGCCGCGCGAGGCGAGCGTGTCGACCTGGTTCTGCTTGCGGCCGTTCTCGGCATTGACGGCACGCAGGTCGCCAAGGCCGGTATCGAGCTGCGCCACCGCCTGCTTGATCGAATCGAGCTGCGTGCTGGTGAGCTTGGTGCCGATCGTGCCGGCGCCGCCGAGGGTGCGGAACGCCTCATAGAGATTGGCGCCGATCTCGCTCGCGCCGACGCCGTACTTGACGTCGACGCCGTCCGCGACGCGGGCATTGGCCTTCACATTGTCGTTGTGGAAGGCATTGGCGCCCGGCGTGGCAGCCGCATCGGCGAGCGTGTTCACCGAGAAGGGCGCCTGGTCGATCTGGCTGCCGCCGAACAGCGGCGTGCCGCCTTCCGAGGCGTTGAGCGAGGTGCGGAACTGGTCGAAAGCGGTCTGGATCGCTTCCTGGAGGCCGGCGGAATCGCCGGTGCCGACCGCGTTCATCAGGCTGGTGCGCAGGTCCGAGGTCGCGTCCTCGATGCCTTCCATGTTCGCCTGGTAGAGCGAAAGCGTGGTGCCGACGCGCTTCGAGACGGTGGACTGCGCTTCCTGGCGGGCGAGCAGCGTGTGCGCCGAGAGGTTGCGCACCGACTCGGTGCCGAGATCGGCGAAGGTCGCGGCCTTCTTGCCGGTCGAAAGCTGGGTCTGGGTCGAGGCCAGCTTCTCCTGGGCGCGCATGATCGCGCTGGACATGGTGGTCTGGAGCGGAATGGTAGCGACGCGGGTCATGGGTCTTCCCTTCTTTCTGGCCCTTAGCGGAGCATGCCGAGGAGCGTGTCGTACATGTCGTTCGCGGTGCTGATGACGCGCGCGGCGGCGGAGTAGCTGTTCTGCAACACGACCATCTGCGAGAGTTCCTCGTCGATGTTGACGCCGGCGAAGCTGTCGCGACGGTTGATCGCGTCGGCGCTGCGCGCCGAGGCATCGGCGAGCCGGCCCTTGGCCTGGCTGGCGTCGAGGCCGACACGGCCCATCAGGTTGCTGGCAAAGGCATCGACCGTGGACTTGCCGTCCTTGCCGAGATCAATCGCGCTGCCGAGCTTGTTGACGAACGCGGTCGCGCCGCGCGTGTCGCCCGAGCCGAGCGCCTTGGCGCCGACCGCGACGTCCTGCAGCTGGGCGAGGCCCAGCTTCGACGGATCGGCGAGGATCTCCGGCCGCACCTCGGCCGTGCCGAGCCCGCTCGATGCGCCGGTGAGGTTCATCATCTGCGAGAAGGAGCGGCCGGTGCCGAAGCGATTGGTCGAATCCGCCGGGATCGACAGCGTCGCGCCCGCAACGTTCGCCGAAGGCTGGAAGCGCATCCGGCCGGCATCGTCGAGCGAGAAGGTGCCGAAATTGGCGAGCGGGCTGGCGTTGAGGTCGTTGACCATGTCGCCGACGGTGCCGCCGGCGGCGGGCGACAGCGTGTAGCTGGTCAGCGCCCGGCCCGAGCTGTCGCGCAGCACGATCTGCGCGGTCTCGCCCGTAGCAAAGCCATGCGGATCGCTTGCGACAAGACCCGAGGGGACCAGCGAGCTGCTGTCGCTGCGGACGAGGTCGTTGAGGCCGAAGAACTGCGAGACGCCCTGCCCGGCGCGCGCGCTGGGCTTGGTCGCGTCCTGGCCGATCGCCACGCCGTTGCCGGCGCCGGTGGCGTTGATGGTGAGCGTGCCGTTGACGAAGCTCGCCGTGCCGGCGCCGCCCAGGCCCGTATTGATCGCGTTGACCATGTCGTCGACCGTCGCGGTCGGGCCCAGCGCATCGAAATCGATCTTGGTGCTGGCGACGAGCGTGCCGTCGGCCTTGGTCACCGCGAAGGTCGCCGCGCCGGTGAAGCCCAGCCGGTCGCTACCGACCAGGCCGCTGTTGCGGCCGGTCAGGCTGGCGGGCGGCGGCACGGTGCTGCTGGCGTTGGAAACCGCGTTCAGCGCCTGGGACAGGCCGGTGAACAGCGTGCCGAGCTGCTCCTGGACCGCGGGCAGCGCGCGATCGCGCAGATCGAGCAGGCCGCCGAGCTTGCCGCCGATCGCGGCGGAATCGATCTTGTCGCCGGTCGCCGCATCGGGCTGGGCCAGGCGGATCTCGATCGGGGGATAGGTCGCCTGCGAGACCGAGCCGCTGCTCGGATAGGAGAGCTGGCGCAGGCGCTTGTCGAGCAGAGTCTGGCCGTTGCCGGTCTCGATCGAGACCCGGCCGTCCGGCTGGTCGCGGATGGTGACCTGCATCAGCCCGCTCAGCTCCTGGAGCGCGCTCATCCGCTGGTCGGCGGCGCCGCCGGCGCTGCGGCCAAGGCCGGTCGCCTGGGCGATCGTGCCGTTCAGGTCGTGGATGCGCTGGAGCAGCGAATTGATCTTGTCGACCGAATAGCCGACTTCCGACTCCACGTCGGCGCGCAGCTGGGACACGTCATTGTCCATCTGCTGCATCGAAGTGATCGCGTCCTGCACGTCGTTGGTGAACTGCGCCACCGTCTGCGTGGAAGCGAGCGAGCCCGTCATCGCCACGGCCGAGGCCGAGACGGCGTCGAGGCGCGCCGGGAGGCCCGAAGAGGCTCCCGGCTGCCCGAGCAGCGCCTGCATGCGATCGAGATAGTTGGAAACCACTTCCGAACGGCCGAGATCGCCCGCCCGGCTATAGACCGTCGCTTCGAGGAACCGGTCGGCGACGCGGGTGGGCTCGCCCACCACCACGCCGCTGACCTGCCCCGCGACCACGCCCGTGGTGAGGCTGACGCGCTCGCGCGCATAGCCGGCCACCCCGACATTCGCGATGTTGTTGGAAACCGAGCGAAGTCCGGCCTGAGCAGCTGTCAGGCCGGAAATCGCGGTACCGAGAATGTCGTTGAGCGCCATGATCCCCTGCGTTCAGTCTAGAGTTTTAGCGCTTCAGGTCGCTGACTTCGCGCAGCATGTCGTCCACCGTCGTGATGATCTTCGACGATGCGCTATAGGCGCGCTGGAAGCGGATCATGTTGGTGAACTCGCTCGCCAGGTCGACTGTCGAGGCTTCGAGCGAGTTCGCCGCGATGGCGCCCGCGCCAAGCTCGCCCGGCTCGTTCAGCGTGAAGCCGCCCGAGGTGCGGCTGGCGGTATAGGCATTGCCCGAGACGCGGGTGAGGCCATCCGGGTTCTGGAAGGTCGCCAGCGGCAGCTGGAACACCGCCCGGGTGGTGCCGTCGTCGAACACCGCGTTGACGAGACCGTCCTTGGTGATTTCGATCGTCGACAGGTTGCCGAGCGTGCCGCCATCGGTGTTGCCCGAGATCAGCGAGCTCGGCTGACCGAACTGGGTGAGACCGTCGATCTTGCCGTCGCTGCCCAGCTCGAGCTTGATCGGCACCGACGATGCCTGGTTCGAATAGGTGATATCCAGCGCGCTGTTCAGCCAGCTGCCCGACGGAAGGTCGAGGCTGCCGTCCGGCTTGAAGTTGACGTCGCCGCCGGCGACGAAGCCGGTGGTGCTCGGCACGGCCGGGGTCACGCTAGTGTCCATCACGTCCTTGGCCGGGACCGAATAGACTTCGGCCTTCCACGCGTTCGGGCCGGTCTTGATGAAGGCCATATTCAACGTGTGCGAACCGCCCTGCTGGTCATAGACGGTGAACGAGCGCTGGAACTGGTTCTCGGTCTTCGGCGTGTAGGTGTTGTCCGCGGCATATTTCGCCAGGTCGCCCAGGGCATAGGTGCCGGCTGCCGGCGAAACGTCGGTCGCGGTGTTGAGGTTGATGCGCGCCTGGATGCGCGACGTCGCCGCCGCGGTGCCGGTCAGGTCGCTGACGCGAATCGCTTCCAGGTCGTCGACATTGCCGGTGTTGTTGTACTTGCCCTCGGCGTCGAGGCGATAGCCGTACAGGTACAGGCCGGTCGCCGGGTTCTTCAGATAGCCTTCCTCGTCGGCGCGGAACGAACCGGCGCGGGTGAAGGCGACCTCGCCCTTGCCGCCGGCGGCGGTGCGGGTCACGAAGAAGCCCTTGCCGTCGATGGCGATGTCGGTGCTGCTGCTCGAAGCCTGCATCATGCCCTGCTTCGAGATCATCGCGGTCGGCGCGGCGACGACGCCGCCAGCCGAATAGCTCGAACGGGCACGGCCGTCCGTGACCATCGTCTTGAACTGGGCTTCGACGCCCTTGTAGCCGATGGTGTTGATGTTGGTGATGTTGTCGGCAACCGCTGCCATCGCGCTGGACTGCGCGTTGAGACCGGAAACGCCGGCATAGAGAGCGGAATAGAGGCTCAAGACGAATACTCCCTCGATGCCCGCGAAACGCGCACGGGCCCACGCCCCAATTGTAGGATGAGCGCGGCACGGACCCCAACAAAGGCGCAAATAAGATTCGATGGGCAAAAATTGCCGGGTGCGCGCACGCTGCCCGGCAAACACATCCTATAATGCAGCCAAACGAACGAAAGGCTGTTTCCCAATGCTTCGCATCACGCTTCGCGATGGCGAGAAGGCAATCGTCAACGGCGCGGTGATCCGTGCGGTGGGCCGCACCCAGATCGCCGTGGAGAACAAGGTGTCCATCCTGCGCGGTCGCGAGATCATGCGCCCCGAGGAAGCCACCACCCCGGCGCGCCAGCTCTATTTCGCCGCCATGCTCGCCTATATCGACCCGGCCAGCCGCGACAGCCACCACGATGCCGTGGTCGGGCTAGTCGGCGCGCTGATCGCGGCCTTCGACAATCAGGACGCCAAGTCGGCCTGCATCCGTTTCGCCGGCGAGATCGCCCAGGGCGAATATTACAAGGCACTGGCGACCGCGCGCGAAGTGATCGCGTTCGAGGACGCCGTCATCGCCCAGCAGGCCGCCTGAGGGCCATAAGGTGCAGACGCTCGCCAGCGCAGCCCGTGCGATAAGGGACATGATGCCCGATCGCCGCTTCGGCCGTGTCGTCGCGGTGCGCGGCGCGCTGATCGAAGTGGAAGGGCTCGCCGGCGCCGCGCAGATCGGCAGCCGCATCGAGATCACTTCGCCCAACGGCATCGTCCAGGCGGAAGTGACCGCGCTCGATCGCGAAGTCGCCTTGTGCCTGCCGTTCGTCGATCCGCAGGGCGTGGGCCTGGGCGCGCGCGCCGAGCTTGGCGCCGGCCAGTTCAGCGTCCGCCCCTGCCAGGCCTGGCTCGGGCGGATGATCAACGGGCTCGGCCAGCCGGTGGACGGGCTTGGCCCGCTCCCCAACGGCGCCGACCCGCAGCCGATCAAGGCGCCGCCGCCGGCTGCCGCCAACCGCGCCCGCGTCGCCGAGCGGATCGAGACGGGCGTGCGCACGCTCGACCTGTTCGTGCCGCTCTGCCGCGGCCAGCGGCTTGGCCTGTTCGCCGGTTCGGGCGTCGGCAAGTCGGTGCTGCTGTCGATGCTGGCGCGCTGGACCCAGTGCGACGTCGCCGTCATCGGCCTGATCGGCGAGCGCGGCCGCGAAGTGCAGGAGTTCATCGAGGACGATCTGGGGCCGGAAGGCATGGCCCGCTCGGTCGTCGTCGTCGCCACCTCCGACGAGCCGGCGCTGATGCGCCGCCAGGCCGCCTGGACCACCCTCGCCGTCGCCGAGCATTTCCGCGACCAGGGGCTCAACGTGCTGTGCCTGATGGACTCGGTCACCCGCTTCGCGATGGCGCAGCGCGAGATCGGCCTCGCCAGCGGCGAGCCGCCGGCGACCAAGGGCTATACTCCCACCGTTTTCGCCGAGCTGCCCCGCCTGCTCGAGCGCGCCGGCCCCGGCGAGCCGGGCAAGGGCATGATCACCGGCCTGTTCACCGTCCTCGTCGATGGCGACGACCATAATGAGCCGGTCGCCGATGCGGTCCGCGGCATTCTCGACGGCCACGTCGTGATGCGCCGCGCGATCGCCGAGCGCGGCCGCTATCCGGCGATCGATATCCTCAAGTCCGTCTCGCGCACGCTGCCGCACTGCATGAACGACGAACAGAACGACATCCGCGTCGGCGCGCGCAAGCTGCTCTCCACCTATACCGACATGGAAGAGATGGTGCGGCTGGGCGCGTACAAGGCCGGTTCCTCGCCCGAGGTCGATCGCGCCGTCGCGCTCGCGCCCGAGATCGAGAAGATGCTCAACCAGGGCAAGAACGACCAGGGCAGTGCCGATGCCGCCTTCGCCGCGCTCGGCGAGATCGTCGCGCTCAGCATGGAGATGATGGAGCAATGACTCCGTTCGACACCGCCCTGCGCGTCCAGCGCCGCGAGGTCGATGCCGTGAAGGTGTCGATCAGCGTCGAGATCGAGACGATCACCACCCTCAACCACCAGGCGCATGCCCATGACCTGCGCATGCGCGAGGAGCGTGCGCTCGCCGCCACCGTGCCGATCGCCAGCGATGCCTGGCGGCTGCGGATGAAGGCGGAGCGCGCCCGGCTCGACCACCAGGCCCAGCTCGCCAATGTGCGGCTGACCACGCTGCGTGCCCAGGCCGTCGAGGCCTATGGCACGATGCGCGCGATCGAAGGTGCCGCCGACCGCTTCAAGGACGAGGCCGAGCGCGTCGCCGCCGGCGCCGAACAGGCGATGATCGACGATATCGCCGCCGCCAAGCTGGTGATCGCCCGCCGTGCCGCGGAGCGCAGCGCATGATCCCGCGCGCAGACCTCGCTTCGCTGAGCCCCGCCAACCGCGCCAAGGTGATCTATTCCGAGGCGCAGACCGAGCTCGCCAGCCGCCTGTGGCGCGCCGCGCTCGGCGATGGCGACAAGGACGACCGCAAGGGCAATGGCATCGGCCAGAACGGCCTCGCCAGCGATTCGCTGCTTGAGCTGCTCGGCAAGCAGAACGGCATCCAGGCCGGCGGCGCCCAGGGCGGTTGCCACTGCGCCTGTGCATGCTCCTGCCACCAGAAGCCCGCCGCCGATGCGAGCTTCGCCAATGATTGCGTGGAGGATCTGCGCGGCGCGATCGGCGATGCCGCCGAGCAGAGCAGCCGCAAGATGGCCGCGATGATGAGCACCGGCGCGACCGTCTCGGTCGCCAACGGCGCCGTGGTCTCGGGCCTCGCGCTCGGCGCCAATACCCGATTCGCCCCTGCCCTCGCCATGGCCGAGGCCCGCACCGGCATTCCCGCGACCGCGCTCGCCTCGATCGTCGATGCCGAAGCGGCCAAGGGCCATGACGGCGTCTGGAACACCATGTCGCGCAATCCGCGCTCCAGCGCGGCCGGCCTGGGCCAGTTCCTGAGCGGCACCTGGGAGCATCTGGCCGAGACCTCGGGCACCTGGCTCAATCAGGTCGCCTCGCAGAATGGCTGGCTGGACGGGCGCGGCCAGGTGCTGCCCGGCGCGCGCAGCGAGCTGCTGGCCCTGCGCTATGACGGCCAGGCATCGATCCTGGGGGTCGCCGATCTCGCCAAGATGAACCTCACCCGACTCGAACAATCGGGCATCCGGGTGAACACCGATGCCGAGACTTTGGCCAAGTCGGCCTATCTCTCGCACCATCTCGGGCTGGGCGACGCCCGGAAGTTCCTCGCGGGCGGCATCGAGCCGGGCCGCGCCCGCATGCTGCTTGCCGCCCAGATCGGCGGCGGCGCGGCCGACCAGCGAATCGCCGCGGCCGGCAATGCCACCCAGGCGCACCGCCAGTGGCTGCTCGGATTCATCGACCGCAGAATCCGTCCGGAACAATTCGCCGGCTAAATTATTTTATCCTATAATGTGTGTGCCAGCGGTACCCGAAATGACGGAAACCGCCAAAAAACTCGTAGTTTCCGAGTTTTAACCATATCGCACCTTCCGTAGGGGAATGTGCGATTGGTAGGACTACATATAGGAATTTAAGGGTTCTGTTAAAGGATTAGAAGCCATGTTGCCCCTGTGAACGGCGGCCGAGACCCGGCTGGCCTGGACGAAACAGGGGATACGCAATGTCGAAGATCACGATCGCGCTGGAAGCAGCCGTCGCCACCGTCATCGAGAATACGCCGCAAGACGGCGGCGCTCGCAGCAACCGCCAGCGCGTCTATGTCGATCGTGCCTTCGCCCAGATCCTCAAGCTGATCGCCCCGCGCATCCGCCACTTCGTCCGCCAGTATGGCCTGACCGCGCACTGGGAAGATGCCGAGCAGTGCTGCGCCATCGCCGTGCACCGCGCCATCGAAGCCTATGATCCCGCCAAGGCGCAGTTCACCACCTTCGTGAACTGGCAGATCCGCGGCGAGCTGCAGAGCCTGCGCTTCCGCCTGATGACCGACCAGCGCCCCTCGGCGAAGAAGGTCGAGGCGACCACCGTTTCGCTCAGCGCGCTGGCCACGTCGATCGATGGCGACGAGATCTCGCCCGAGGCGATGATCGAGGACGAGGAAGCGGTGTTCCGCACCGAAGCCGCCGCGTCCGACTATCTCGCCGAAGGCGCCGTCTCGCAGCTCATCGATGCCTATGTCGACCAGCTCCGCAAGGTCGGTGTCGAATCCCTCCGCCGCCGCCCCCGCCCCAAGCGCGCCGAAGCCGCGCTGCGCCGCGCCGAAGGCCCGCGCCTGCGCTCGGCCACCTATGGCATCGACCCGGCCGAGCTGGAGAAGCTGGAAGCCAAGCTGGCCCGCGACCGCGAGATCGTCGAGCGCCGCGTGTTCCAGACCGCGACCCTGGACGACCTGTCGCTCGAGACCGGCGTGACCAAGGAGCGCGTCCGCCAGATCACCAAGCGCGCCGCCAAGGCGATCGCCGAGATCGCCGCCAAGGATCCGCGCTTCGCCGTGATGGCCGAATATGCGCAGCCCGGCACGCCGAAGCGCCGCCCGGCTCCGGCCGCGCGCACCACGCCGCTGCTGCCCGACACCAAGCTGCCGCACAACCGCCTCGCCAGCGTCCGCGCCGTCGACCCGACGACGCTGTCGCCGGTCCTCTCGACCCCGGCCGTCCAGCAGGTCGAGGGCGTCGCTCCGGCCCAGCTGACGGTTGCCCCGGCTCCGTCGAGCGCGTCGCTCCACTGATCGCATCGGAACGCCACCCGCGTACCAAGCCATCCTATAATGCTCAGAAGAGGCATGGAGGACCCGATGCATCGCAATCTCGACTGGAACGGCAAGGAGGAGTCGCACGGCTCGCTGCCGCGCCCCAATCGTCGCCTGACCGCGCTCGCCCAGGACGTGGCGCGTCTGGCCCAGCCGCTGCTGCCCGTCGGCAGCGACCTGTTCCTTGGCCTGGAGGCAACCGCCGACGGCCAGATCCATCTCGTCTGGTGGCGCAGCCAGGACTTCAAGCGCGTCGCCACCATCTCGGCCGCACCCGACGCCTTTTGCCCCGAGGATAGCGACGAAGGCGCGCTGCAGGACGCTGCGGCCGCGCTGCTCGACTATCTCGCGGGTCGCTGGCCGACCCCACCGGCCGCGCTCGGCGTTATCACCGACGGTGCCGGCGTGGCCTTCGCCCCCGACCATCCGTCCCCCTCGGCGGACAGCTGGCTACTGCGCCATGCCACCGGCGAGAGCACCCTGGCGATGATCCTGGACCTCGATCCGGCCGGCCCGTGCGGCCTGCTGATCGGAGGGCAATCCACAGTTTCATTCCACTAACGGAATGCCGTTTACCTTGTATTATCCTTGAATTGCTTCAAGATACCTTCAGATTCGAGGGGATCATTGATGGCAGGCGCCAATGGCAAGGGTAAGATGCGGGTGGGAACCGCAAGCGAGCCCATGATCGATTACTATCGTGCAATCGTTTTCCCGAACCGCATGCGTGAGCAGCGGCAGCGGCATGGCTTTGCCAAACTCCTGCGTCTTTCTGCAAAGATCCCCGAAATCCCCTATATTCGTCTTTCGAAGATCGAACGCGGTGAAGTCGTCGCGCGGCCGGACGAGCTCCGCCGCGTCGCCGCCGCGCTGGGCATCGCGCCGACCGAACTGCTGCTCGATATCGATGCTGCCGATTTCGACATCGCCGTCTGGGCGGCGCCGTTCGGCGACGGCGTCCAGCTCGACCTCGAGGAAGAGCGGTTCGCGGTGCTGCTGGGTGCCGCGCTGCGCGCGCGCCGCACCCTCGATCCGGCGCTGACCATCGCGGTGATCGAGCGCGATTTCGGACTGCCGCCGGTGAACCTCTCCCGCGTCGAGAATGCGCAGAAGCCGTTCGGCCGCTGGAACGCCGCCATCCACGGCGCGCTGTTCGCGCTGTTCGGCGTGGCGGACGAGACGGCGCTCCGCGCCGAAGTCGAGCAGCGCCATGCCGCGGGCGCGCTCGATGCGTTCCTCGTCACGATCGCCAATCCCGAGACTCGCATCGTGCGCACGCGCGAGCGCGTTGCCGAACTGACCACCGCGTTGAACCAGGAGCCGCCGGCGGCGCCCGCGCCCGCCACCGCGCTCCCGCTGGCAGGACCGGTCGGCGCCGTACGGCTGCTGCCGGTCTTCGGCCTGCCGCTGCCGCAGGGGCTGATCGGCGACCAGCCGACCGGCGAGACGGTGGAAGCGCCACACATCGCCGGCCCGCGCGCCTTCGGCATCAAGGTATGCCGCGCGACGCTCGGCGGCGGCCTGCCCGCCCAGGCGACCGTGGTCGCCGATCCCGACCGGCTGCCGCTTCCCGGCGGCCTTGCCGCGCTGCGCGAGGGCGATGGCTGGCGGCTGCTCTCGGTCGCTTCGGGCCGCGACGGTCGGATGATCGGCTACAGCGTCAACCCGGACATGGAAGTGCCGCTCGACGATTGCGATCCGGCGAGCCTGGCCGCGATCGTCTCCGCCGTCTTCCTCTGATCGACCCATATTGCTAGGGCGCTGCCCATGGGGATCATTGTCGCGATCGAAGGCGCCGACGGCGTCGGCAAGAACACCACGTCCAGGCTGCTCTGCGAGACGCTGCAGGCCGCCGGCAAGACCGCGACCGTGATCGGCTTCCCGCGCTATGGCGAGACCGTGGCCGGGGTGACGATCGGGCGCTACCTGGCAGGCGACATGCCGGTGCCGGTAAGCCCGCAGGCCGCCGCCACGCTCTATGCGCTCGACCGGTTCGAGTGGCGGGACGAAATCCTCAAGGCCGTAGATGCACATGATGTGCTGATCTTCGACCGCTATGTCGCGTCGAACATGGCCTATCAGGGCGCACGCGTGCCTGCGGAGAAGAGCCGCGCGCTGATGGAGTGGATCCTGGCGCTGGAGACCGGCCAGTTCGCCCTGCCCGTCCCCGCCCTGTCCATCTATCTCAACACGCCGTGGGAGCTGGCCCGCGCGCTGATCCTGCAAAAGGCCGAGCGCAGCTACACCGACAAGAGCTTCGACGCCTATGAGGCGGACGTGGCGCTGCAGCAGCGGGTGCGCGCCAATTACGAATCGATCGTCGCGGCCGGGCTGCTCGGCCCCTGGCGGATGGTGCATGCCAGCACCGGTGGCGCGATGCGCCCGCCCGCCGAAATCGTCGGCGAGATCGTCGCCCTGCTGGAAGCGGTTCCGGAATAAGCCCGAAAGCCGCGCGACCGGCTTGACAGCCTGACCCGCCCCGCCGCATGGTAGCGCTATCAAAAGCAATATCGGGGTGAGAGGATCTTGAACGCGTCTCCGGCGGAAATGCTGCCTGTCGATCATGCCCAGGCGATTCTGGTTGGCCGAATCCTTACCGAGGCCGGCCCGAGCCCCGTGATCCTGCGTGGCGGGCGGATCTATGACGTCTCGGCCACTGCGGCGACCGTGGCCGACCTGCTCGACCTGGCCGATCCCGCGAATGCCGCCGGCACCGATATCGGCGCGGTGAGCGACATTGGTAGCCATACCGGCCCCACCCTGCTCGCCCCGATCGATCTGCAATGCGTCAAGGCATGCGGCGTGACCTTCGCCCTCTCGGCGATCGAGCGGGTGATCGAGGAGCGCGCGCGCGGCGACGCTGACAAGGCGAACGAGATCCGCGGCGACCTGGAAGCCAAGGTCGGATCGGGCATCCGCTCGGTCGTCCCCGGCGCGCCCGAGGCCGCCAACCTCAAGGCCGCGCTGATCGAGGCGGGCATGTGGTCGCAGTACCTCGAGGTCGCGATCGGCCCCGATGCCGAGGTGTTCACCAAGGCGCCGGTGCTTTCCGCGGTCGGCTGGGGCGCCGATATCGGCGTGCGCTCGGACAGCGACTGGAACAATCCCGAGCCGGAAGTGGTGCTGATCGTCGACAAGACCGGCACGCCGCGCGGCGCGACGCTGGGCAACGACGTCAACCTGCGCGACTTCGAGGGGCGCAGCGCGCTGCTGCTCGGCAAGGCCAAGGACAATAACGCCTCGACCGCGTTGGGGCCGTTCATCCGCCTGTTCGACGACAGCTTCACGATGGACGATGTCCGCTCGGCCGAAGTCGATCTCGTCATCGACGGGCCCGAGGGCTATCGCCTGCAGGGCACCAACAAGATGAGCCAGATCAGCCGCGACCCGACTGAGCTGGTCCGCCAGACGCTGAGCGAGCACCAGTATCCGGACGGCTTCGCGTTGTTCCTCGGCACGCTGTTCGCGCCGATCCAGGACCGCGATCACCCCGGCCGCGGCTTCACCCACAAGGACGGCGACGTCGTGCGCATCTCGAGCCCCAAGCTCGGCGCGCTGGTCAACCGCGTGACCACCTCCAAGGCCGCCGCGCCCTGGACCTTCGGCATCCGCGAGCTGATCCGCAACCTGGCGGGCCGCGGCCTGTTGTGAGCGCCGCGCGCGGCCCTAGTCATTGCATTTCCAAGGTATTCCATTCCCATGTCTGAAGCCGATCCCGCCAACACCGTGCTGACGCGCGACCAGCGCGCCATCTATCCGAGCCTGAAGGGCAAGCGGGTGCTGATCACCGGCGGCGGATCGGGCATCGGCGCCGGGCTGGTCGAGGGGTTCGTCCGCCAGGGCGCCGACGTGACCTTCTTCGACATCGCCGATGCGGACTCGCAGGCGCTGGTCGGCAGCCTGTCCGGGCTCGGCAAGGTGCCGACCTATGAGAATGTCGACCTGACCGACATCAAGGGCGCCAAGGCGACCATCGCCCGGCTGATCGAGGAGCATGGCGCCTTCGACGTGCTGATCAACAACGCCGCCAATGACGACCGCCACACCATCGAGGAAGTGACGGAAGACTATTGGGAAAACCGGCTCAACGTGAACCTGCGCCACCTGTTCTTCTGCGCCCAGGCGGTGATCCCGGGGATGAAGGCCAAGGGCGGCGGCGTCATCATCAACATGGGCTCGATCTCCTGGCACCTCGCGCTGGAGGGGCTGATCCTCTACCAGACCGCCAAGGCCGGCATCGAGGGCCTGACCCGCAGCCTGGCGCGCGACCTGGGGCCGGACAATATCCGCTCGGTCTGCATCGTGCCGGGCAATGTGAAGACCCCGCGCCAGATGAAATGGTACACGCCTGAGGGCGAGGCCGAGATCGTCAACGCCCAGTGCCTCAAGGGCCGGCTGGTGCCCGACGACATCGCGGCGATGGCGCTGTTCCTCGCCTCGGACGACGCGCGGCTGATCACCAGCCACGAGTTCTTCGTCGACGCGGGCTGGCGCTGAGCGATGGGCGTGGTGACGTCGGCGCCTGAGAGCGTCTGGTCGCTCGCCGCTCCCCTGCTCGAAGGGCCGGTCTGGGTGGCGCGCGATGCCGCCCTGTGGTTCGTCGACATCAAGGGCCACAAGGTCCACCGCTATGATCCCGAGACGGGCGACAAGCGAAGCTGGGATGCGCCCGACCAGGTCGGCTTCGTGCTGCCGGCCGAGCGCGGCGGGTTCGTCGCCGGGCTGAAGACCGGCCTTGCCCATTTCGATCCCGAGACCGGCGCCTTCACCCAACTGGTTGATCCCGAGCCGGAAAAGCCCGGCAACCGGCTGAACGACGCCACCGTCTGCCCCGATGGCCGGCTGTGGTTCGGCACGATGGACGATGCCGAGGCGGAGGACAGCGGCGCGGTCTACCGGCTGGCGGCGGACGGCAGCTGCTTGGCCTCGACGCCCTATTGCTCGATCACCAACGGGCCGGCGATCAGCCCGGACGGCAGGACGCTCTACCATATCGACACGCTGGGCGGGCTGATCTTCGCCTGCGACCTGGCGCCGGACGGCAGCCTGAGCAACCAGCGGGAATTTGCCCGTATTCCCAATGACCAAGGCTATCCCGACGGGCCGACGGTGGATGCCGAGGGCTGCCTGTGGGTAGGACTCTACAAGGGATCGGCGGTGCGGCGCTACTCGCCAGCCGGCGAACTGCTGGAAACCGTGGAATTTCCGGTGGATGCGATCACCAAGATCGCCTTTGGCGGACCCGACCTGAAGACCGTGTTCGCGACCACCGCCAACAAGCACCTCAGCCCCGAGGAGAAGGCCGCCAACCCGAATTCGGGGGACCTTTTCAGCTTCCGGGTCTCGGTTGCAGGGGTGCCGGGGCGGCTGGTTCGCGAAGGCGTCTGAACTGGACGCCGAACGTGGCTAAGGTTGCGCGGGTTGGGTTTTCATATAGTCAATTATATTGACTATCAGTTTTATTGATTATATCACCTCGTCGTCCCGCCTTCGCGGGGATGACGGGAGGATTTATGGCTGACGATACCCCTACCCCGCTGCACGACGTCGCGATGCCGGCGCTGCTGCGGCATGCGCGGCATACCTATGGCGCGGCGATGCGGGCGGCGCTGGCCGCGCGCGGCTATGACGATATCCCGGCCAACGGGCTGTACGTGATCGGCGCGCTGGCGCTGGGCGAGGCACCGCTGAGCCAGATCATCCGCGAGCTGCGAGTCTCCAAGCAGGCGGCGGGACAACTGGTCGATGCGCTGGTGCTGCGCGGCTATCTGGAGCGGCAGGTCGATCCCCAGGACCGGCGGCGGCTGACCGTGACGCTGACCGAGCGCGGGCAGGCCGCGGCGGATACCCAGCGCGAGGCGCGCGAGGGGATCGATGCCGAGCTGCTGGCGTGCGTGGGGGCTGAGAAGGTGCTGCATGCGCGCGAGGTACTGGCGGCGCTGATCGGGATCGGGCGCGAGGGCGGGGAGTAGGACTTGCTCCCCGGAAGACGCTCCCCGCGAAACCCCGGGGCCCAAGGTCAGGAGCGATCCGGCAGAGCAACCCTGGGCCCCGGCTTTCGCCGGGGAACTGGTTGACGCTTGCTTTGGGCGTTGCGCTTTGGACGCTTGATCCGCGGATGTTTGCGCGCGGGCTGGGCGGTGCCATTGCCTGCGCGCGGCGAATAGTGGGCCGCGCTGGCTGCCCTTCCCTCCAGGCGAAGCGATGAAAGCGGTTTCGGCTGGAGCGCGAATGGCGGGCGCCAGCTTTGGCGTGTGGTGTGTCTGGTGCACCGTCATGCTGGCGAAAGCCGGGATCTCAGGCGGCTCCTTCCCCGCGCCTTCGCCTGAGATCCCGGCTTACGCCGGGATG
>JAEXLC010000318.1 GCA_023445495.1 Pseudomonadota bacterium
CCGCGCCCGCGGCTCCCCCCGGGGAACAGAGGCGTCAGCGCTCAGGCAGCTCGCCGCGCAAGCATCCCGGCGGCCATCTGCGCATAGGCGCGCGCTTCGTCCTCGATGCCCAAAGTCTCGTAGAACATTGCCAGGTTCTGCGCGGCGAGATGGCTGCCACAGCCCTCGACCGAGCCATCCAGGTCCGGCCGCTCGCCAATCTCCAGGCAGCGCTTCCAGGACATTTCCACGATCGGCAGCAGCTCGGTCATCGCGGTGGCCGGGTTGTGGCTCGCCCAGTCGAGATAGAGGTCGGCGACGGCGAAATAGAAGTCGGGCGAGCGCTGCCAGTTGCGGTGTTCTAGATCGGCGAAGGCCAGCGCTTCCTTGTACCGCTCGGCCCGCTTGAGCGCCTGCAGGACGCCGACCACCGTGCCGTGGCGCCAGGCATTGCCCGCGGCACCGGTGCGGTGGGCGGTGAGCAGGGCGTCGGCGGCCTCACCGGGCTTGCCGCGGACCAGATGCTCGCGGCCGAGCTGGTACCAGAGGTAGGAATCTTCCGGCGTCTCGGCGAGCTGGGCGATCAGCAGCGCTTCGTTGCGCCCGGCCTTGCGGGCGAGCTGTGCCTCGTCGAACCCGTCATGGCGCAGCGAAAGGGCGAGCGGCACCAGCGGCAGCGTCGAGGCGGGCTGCTCATGGATGCGCCCTTCATAGCGCACGCCGCGCGGCAGCACCCTCGGCATCAGCCGGCGCACGCCGGGGCCTTCGGACGGGTCATGGTTGATCATGTGCGCGCAGCCGAGGAAGCGCGGGGCCGCGACCGAAGCGGGCGGCAGCGTATCGGGGCCGAGCGCGCTGGCATCGCCCTCGATCCACTGGTCGGCGTCGAGGATCAGGTTCCAGTCGGCATCCGAATGGTCGAGCGCGGCGTTGCGGGCGGCGGCGAAATCGTCGCACCAGGGGAAGTGATGCACGGTCGCGCCGCAGCGCTCGGCGATGGCGACGGTGTCGTCGGTCGAGCCGGTATCGACCACGATCATCGTATCGACATGCGCCCGCGCGCTTTCGAGGCAGCGCGCCAGGCAGCGTTCCTCGTCTCGCACAATCATGACGAGCGCCAATCGGGGCATTTGCATGGAATCCTTCACTGCGGGCCGGGATTCATTATAGGACGCCGGGAAGCCGAAACGCGCCATGCGGAGAGACCAGATGCCCTATCCCCAGCCCTATATTGCGGACCCCGCCCGTTATGACGGGCGCATGCCCTATCGCCGCTGCGGCCGCTCGGGGCTCGACCTGCCGGCGATCAGCCTGGGTCTGTGGCAGAATTTCGGTGGCACCGACGTGTTCGAGACCGGCCGCGCGATGCTGCGCCGCGCGTTCGACCGGGGCGTGACCCATTTCGATCTCGCGAACAATTACGGCCCGCCCTATGGCTCGGCCGAGGAGAATTTCGGCCGGGTGATGGCGAGCGACTTCGCCAGCCACCGCGACGAGCTGATCGTATCGACCAAGGCGGGCTGGGACATGTGGCCGGGACCGTACGGCGATGTCGGGGGTTCGAAGAAGTATCTGATCGCCTCGTGCGACCAGAGCCTCAAGCGGATGGGGCTCGACTATGTCGACATCTTCTATTCGCACCGCGTCGATCCCAAGACGCCGCTCGAGGAGACGATGGGCGCGCTCGCCCAGATCCACCGCCAGGGCAAGGCGCTCTATGTCGGCATCTCCAGCTATTCGCCCGAGCTGACCCGTCAGGCGGCGGCGATCCTCGCCGAATACAAGGTGCCGCTGCTCATCCACCAGCCGAGCTACTCGATGCTCAACCGCTGGGTCGAGGCCGAGCTGCTCGACACGCTGGGTGAGATCGGCACCGGCTGCATCGCCTTCTCGCCACTGGCGCAGGGCATGCTGAGCAACAAATACCTCAACGGCGTGCCCGAGGATGCCCGCGCCTCGAAGGGCGGCTCGCTCAACCAGCGCCTGTTGTCGGACGACAATATCGCCCGCATCCGCGCGCTGCACGCGATCGCGCAGAAGCGCGGCCAGACGCTGGCGCAGATGGCGATCGCCTGGGTGCTGCGCGACAGCCGCGTCACTTCGGCGCTGATCGGGGCGCGCACGGTCGAGCAGCTCGACAACTCGCTGGACGCAGTCAACAATCTCGATTTCAGCCCGGAAGAGCTGGCCGAGATCGACCTGCATGCAACCGATGGCAGCCTCGATCTTTGGAAGATCTCGTCGAGCATCGAGGAAACCCCCGGCCAATGAGCGTCGCGTTTCGCCGCGAGAGCGACGAGGAACATAAGGAACCGAAGTTCGAGCTGCCGCTGCCGCCGGGACCCAACATGGTCACGGCGCGCGGCCTGAAGCTGATCGAGGCCAGGGTCGCCGAGCTGGAGGCCGCGGTCGCGGCGGGTGGCGAGGCGGAAGTGCTGGAGGGCCTGAAGCGCGAGCTGCGCTACTGGAACACCCGGCGCACCACCGCGCAGATCGCGCCGGAGCCGGAGGAAGGCGTGGTCGGCATCGGCTCGCGCGTGCGTATCCGCATGGCTGGCAAGGAGCGGGTGATCGACCTGGTCGGGCATGACGAGGCCGATCCCTCGGCGGATCGCCTTTCGTTCCAGGCGCCGCTCGCCAAGGCGCTGATCGGTGCCGAGGAGGGCGAGAAGGTCGATTTCGCCGGCAGGCCTGGGGCAATCGAGATCGTCGGCATCGAAACGATTCCGGACTGAGGCAAAGCCGGCCTAGAGTGGGCGCATGACTCGCCTGCTCCTCGCCGCCGCATTGCTTGCTTCCACCCCATTGGTCCCTGCGGCCCATGCGCAGACCGATGCCGACCGCTGGAAGGCGACCGCGTCGCCCGGGGGGCTAACCCCCGCCGCCGGGGGCGGTT